>JBOGIQ010000299.1:7296-7604 GCA_050742535.1 Vicinamibacterales bacterium
GGCTTTACGGACAAGATCTTCTGGGCAACGAAGGTGAACGTCGCCGGATTCGGCGGCGGATCCGCCAATCCCACGGCTGCGCGCCAGCAGATCGATCAGTCCTTCGCGCGCCTCAAGAAGGGCAAGATCGACCTCATCCAGGTGCACAACCTCGGCGACGTGCCGACGCAACTGGCTATCCTCAAAGAGCTGAAGCAGCAGGGGCGCATCCGCTACATCGGGGTGACGACGACCTTCGATCAGCAGTACTCGCAGATTGTGGACATCGTGAAGCGCGAGCCGCTCGATTTCATCGGCGTCGACTACGC
>JBOGIQ010000300.1:0-7592 GCA_050742535.1 Vicinamibacterales bacterium
GTCGAAGCCAGTGAGTGGGAGCGCATGTCAACGGCCATCGGCCGCGTCATGAAGCTGGCATGACACTCCGCGACCTGTTCCTGCGCCTGCGTGCGCTGGCGACTCCGCGCCGCGTCCAACGCGAGCTCGACGAGGAGCTCGCGTTCCACATCGAGCGCGAGACGCAGAAGCATCTCGCCGAGGGCATGAGTCCGGCGGACGCCCGCACCCGGGCGCTGGCTCGCTTCGGCTCGGTCCCGCTTGCCGCCGACCAGTGCCGCGACGCTCGCGGCATCGGGTTCGTCGACGACGTGGCACGCGACATCCTCTATGCGTTGCGAACGTTCCGCCGCGCGCCCCTGGCCGCGCTCACGATCGTTGCGACGATTGCGCTCGGCCTGGGACTCGTGACAGCGGTGTTCGCCATCTACGACATCGTGCTGCTTCGACCTGATGCCGTTCGGAACCCGCGCGAGCTGTTCGCCGTCGCGGTGGGACAGGACGGCGCCAGCGAACCGACCATCGTCTTCACGCGGCGCGACTACGAGGCGCTGCGTCGCGAGACCGACGTGTTTGCGGATGCCTTTGCGAGAAGCGCCAGCGCGGCTCGCGTCGAGGGTCGTCTCACGCGCGCCGACATCGTCACCGGGAACTTCTTCCAGGTGCTCGGCGTCCGGCCATCCCTCGGGCGCATCTTGCTGCCGGACGACGAACGCGCCGGCCGGCCGGTGATCGTTCTGAGTCACGCGGGATGGCGCAAGCTGTTCCAGGGCGATGCGGCGGTGATCGGCCGCCGTATGGCCATCAACGGCGCTCCATACGAGATCGTCGGCGTCATGCCAGACGGCTTTCGGGGGCTCGCCATCACGCCGCCCGATTACTGGGCGCCGCTTTCGTTCGCCGAACAATTCCCCAATAGCGCGGGCGGACGGGTGGACGGGACCGCGGTCGAAGTCGTTGGGCGGCTGAAGCCGGACAAGTCACGGGAGGCTGCGGCATCGGCTCTCGCACTGTGGGCATCGCGACGACCCGAGTTTGACAGGATTCCCGATCGTCACATCCTGGTCCGGCTGACACCGCGGCAGGGCACGATCTCCACCAGCGACGTCGAAACGCAGCTCCTCTTCGTCCCCCTGTTCTTCGCCTTTGGTCTGGTCCTGATGATCGGGTGCGCCAATGTCGCCAACCTGCTGCTCGCGCGCGGCGTCTCGCGTCAGCGGGAGATCGGCATCCGGCTCTCGCTTGGCGCGTCGCGCCGGCGCATCATCCGGCAGTTGCTCACCGAAAGTTTCCTGCTTGCGCTCGCGGCAGCGGCAGGTGCTCTTGTCGTTTCACGGGTGTTCCTCGAGGGTGTGCTCGCGGCGGCGATGACGACGATCCCGCCGGAGTTCGCTCAGCTTGTCAGCGGGTTGAACCTCGCCGCCCCAGCCGCGGACTGGCGGGTGCGGACGTTCCTGGTCGTCGGTGCCGCGGCGTCGACGGTGTTCTTCGGTCTCGCACCGGCGCTGCAGGCCACCCGTCTCGACGTGGTGCGGACCATGCGCGGCGAGGTGACAAGAGATGCGCGTCCGCGAGGTGCGCGGCAGATGCTGATCGGCGTCCAGGTCGGCGCATCGGCGCTCCTCCTGATCTGCGCGGCGATCTTTCTGCGAGGTGCCTTCGCCACGGCGACACAGGATCCAGGCATCCGCACGAGCGACACGCTGATGATCTCGATCAACGTGGAAAAACAGCGCGCCACGATCCTCCAGGACCTGAGAAGGGACCCATCGGTGGCGATCGTGGCCGCGTTATCGCGCCCGACGCGTGGGTTCATCGAAACGTCCGTGTCGCAAAGCAGGCTGCCGGTCGGGCAGGTGGCCGTGTCGTCCGAGTACTTCACTGTGCTCGGCCTCGACCTCGTGAACGGGCGTGGCTTCACGCCGGCTGAGCGCACGGCGGAGGCGGGCGTCGTGGTCGTGTCGCAGAGCATTGCGCGCCAGTTGTGGCCGACCGGCAACGGCGTTGGGCAGGTCGTGCGCCTCGAGGGGCGAGCGGGCAGCGCGGAGCCGGCGCGGACGTTGACGGTCATCGGCATCGTGCGCGAGCATCACGCGCTCGAGTTGTTCAGCCGCGGCGTGTACCTTCCAACAGAGCCCGAGAGCCCGGGGACGTGGCTGTTCGTGCGCGTCCGCGGCAACCTCGATCAGGTGCGCCTCGCGCTGCGGGATCGCCTGACGGGCCTCGACCCTGCGTTTGGCGTGATGACCCTGGGGATCGAAATGCAGACCGCCCTGCTGCAGATTGCCTTCGGCCTCACCCTCGTCCTGGGCGCACTGGCGCTCACGTTGACGGTGTCGGGCCTGTTCAGCGTGCTGTCGTATCTCGTCGAACAGCAGGCGAAGGATATTGGCGTGCGCATGGCGCTCGGCGCGGCCGCGCACGACGTGATGCGGTTAGTGCTATCTCAGTCTCTCCGCCCGGTTGTCATTGGTCTCGCCGCCGGCGCCGGCCTGGCGGTGGCGGTGGCGATCGTGTTGATAGCAACACCTGCCGCCTCGGAGATCGGCGGCGTGATCGACGTCTTCGATCCCCTGGCGTACGCGGCGAGCGCGATCGTCATCGCGACGGCTTGCCTGATCGCCGTGTCCGTTCCCACTCTTCGTGCCGCCAGAATCGCTCCGATCGCGACCCTCAGAAAGGACTGAGTGGTCAGGCGGCGATCAGCGCGTCAACCCCGGCGAGCGGTGACGCTCGTTGCTGAAACAGCACGAGGCGGCGCCGTGATCGACCAGCAACTCGATCATCGAGTTGTCGCGCTCGACCGCCTGGTGCAGCGCGCCGTGCGACCAGGGCGTCATCCGGTTCGGATCTACGCACCGCTCGAGGCGTGGGTCGAGAACGGCGTGGAGCCGAACTCCACGGTGGCGAAGAACCGCGCCGGAAACTTCGAGCGACCCGTGTGCGCCTGGCCGAAGCTTCCGTACTACCAGAGCGGAGATCCAGCGCGGGCGAGCAGTTTCGTGTGTCGATGAGGATACTCGGCGGGTAGCTAGCCGCGACCGGACAGCGCCTTCACGAGGGCGGTGCGATACGTGCGACTGACTCTGAGCGTTGTTCCGTTCGTCAGCGTCAGGCGCTGGTCGCCGGAGCTCAGCGGCTCCATCGCGCGAATCGCGGACAGTCGCGCGATTGCCGACCGGTGCACGCGCACGAAGCCCGCGCCCGACAACTCGTCCACCAGCGACCGCAGCGACTCGCGCACGAGCACGGTGCGATCGCGCAGGTGGATGCGCGCGCAGTAGTCCTCGGCTTCGATCCACACGATGTCGTCATGCGGCACAACGATGGTCCGGGTGCCGTCGCGGACGACGAGCGTTCGTGCCGGCGGCGGACTGGTGCGTGCGTGCTCCTGCTCTCGCAATCGGCCGCGCAGCCGCCGCACCACTTCGGCGAATCGTTCGTTGGAAAATGGCTTGAGCAGGTAGTCGAACGCCTGCGCCTCGAATGCCTTCAAGGCGTGCTGCTCGAAGGCCGTCACGAACACGACGAGCGGCGGCGACGCCGGATCGAGGTGAGGCACCACGGCGAAGCCGTCGAGCTCCGGCATGTGGACGTCGAGAAAGACCACGTCAGGCCGCACCGTCTCGATCGCCTCGATGGCGCCCTTGGCGTGCGTGGACTCGCCGGCCACCAGGAAGTCCGCCTCCCCCGTGAGCAGCAAGCGCAGCGTCTGACGCGCCAACGGCTCGTCGTCCACGATCACCACCCGCCAGGCACGGTTCGTCATGTCCGGACGAACGGAAGCGTGATCGAGGCGAGCACGCCGCCGCTCTGCCGGGCGGTCACGGCCAGCGCGGCCTGATCGCCGAACTCCGCCGCGAGGCGCGCGGCCAGATTACGCAAGCCGGTCCCGTGGCTTGCCGTCATCGTCCAGCCGTCGGGCAGGCCAACACCATCGTCTTCAACGTCGATGCAGACGCGGCCATCGCGCACGGAGGCGCGCACGGCGAGCGTGCCGGCCTGGACCCGCGACGTCAGGCCGTGCTTCAGGGCGTTCTCGACGAGCGGCTGAACCAGTAGCACGGGCACGCTGGCGTGCGCGGCCTCGGGCCCGAGCGTCAGCGACACGGCAAGGCGATCGGCGTGCCGGGCCCGTTGAATCTCCAGGTAGCGCTCGACGATCGCGAACTCGTCAGCCAGCCGCGCGGAGGCGTGACCCGAGTCGAGCACATAGCGAAGGACGTCGCCAAGGCTGGCGGTGAGCCGCACGACGCCGGACGTGTCGTTGACCCTGGCCAGCGCCGCGATGCTGTGCAGGCTGTTGAACAGAAAGTGCGGCTCGAGATGGTTACGGAGCGCCTGCAATCGGGCCGTTGCGAGCTCGGCCTGGAGCGCCGCGGCGGCGGCTTGCCGTTCGCGATAGCGATCCTGCAGCGTCATCGCCGCGCCGCCGCCGGCGACGATGATGTACATCAGCAGCGTGAGGTAACCGCGCCCCCGGATCTGCATCCAGAACAGCTGGCTGAGGCTGAGGCCGCCGGGAGTCTCCACCAGCGGCAGCGCCACGGCCATGGTCACGAGCGTCACGACGACGTGCACGATCACGAAGATCAGCACGTGCCGCGCGACGATCCAGCGCCAGGCCCTCGCCGTATCCGGCACCCAACCAGCGGTCAACCGCCAGATGACGATCGTGGCCGGCACCCACGCCGCGTAGTACGAGAGTTGCAACGTCAGCGCCGCGCGGAGATTGATCCGTTCGCTCTGCGCCATCCAGAGCATCTGGGCGACGTAGACCGCGGCGAGGAAGATCCAGAATCCGATGGCCAGCGCCCAGTGCCATCGTGTGATCGCTGATGAGCGGGTGCTCAGGGCGATACTCGCTTGAACACCAACGTGATCGGCGTCTCCTGGCCGTTCGGAGCGATGGCCACGACCTTGATCGTCATGGTCTTGCCGTCGACGGAGATGCTTCTGACGCCCTTGTTGTTCACCCGGCCGCCAGCCTTGGCAATGATGCTCACCGAGTTGTCGTCGATGATGGTCTCGGAGTAGGTCAGCGGCGTCTGTGTGCCGTTCACCTGAAACTCCGCCAGCGGAACCGACTGATATTGCGGGTAGTCCTTGCCGTCGCTTTTCGACACGATCTGGATGAAATCCGGACGTCCGTTGGCCAGTTTGCGAATCACCAGGTTGACCAGGTACCCATCGTTGCGCAGATCGTAGCTGCGGGTCTCAGAGGCCAGCGGAAACCCCTGCGGAAGGGAGGAGGCAGCCGGATCGAGTTCCCAGACGCCGAGCACACGCGGTACTTGCGCCCCCGCAGTAGCTGTGAGCAGAGTGAACGAGCACACCAACGAAGCGACGAATGTCTTCACCGTTCTTCTCCTGGAAATGCTGATCGCGATCGTGACTGCAGCTTAGCCTAGGTGTTGACGTGGCCATTCTGCCGCGTGTTCCGATGGCTGCACGCCTGGTGCGGTCCGCTGCATCGCGCTTGAGTGGCCGGCGATGAGGCCGCACCATCGCAGCATGATGAAACTCACCCTCGCCGTCGTGTTTATTGCCATCGCCGCCGTGCCCGCCTCGCCGCAGTCGCCTCCACCCACGGAACGGAAGCTGACGCTCGCCAGCGAAATGATTCGCGGCTACACCCAGATCCAACGCGACCTGCTCGAGGCCGCCGAGCTGATGCCCGACGCGGACTATGGCTTCAAGCCGACACCCGAGACGCGGCCGTTCGGCCAGCTCATTGCACACGTCGCGCTTAGCCAGTTCGGCTTCTGTTCGTTCCTCCAGGGCGGCCCGAGTCCGAAGGCTGCCGAAAAGGATGAGACGCCCCGTTCGAAGGCCGTGCTAATCGCGCTACTCAAGGAATCTGCGACCTTCTGCAATCCGCTCGTGAGCGCCATGACCGACGAGAGCATGGTGCAGTTGATCAAGGCGGGGCCCGTCGAGGGGGCTCGCGGACTGCTGCTTGCCGCCTTGAATATTCATGGCAATGAGGTGTACGGGACTATTGCCGTCTACCTGCGGTTGAAGGGCCTCGTCCCGCCAACCACCGCCCGCCAGACGCCGGCGCCGACACGGGGCAAGTGATCGCACGCGTCACTCCGTTCGAAGCGCCTGCGCCGGGTCGATCCGTGTGGTGCCAGGCAGCGGTATCAACGCCGCCACCGTGGTTGCGATGACAGGGCCATAGACAGGCTCGAAAGATGAAAGCCACGTCGGCGATATTCGTCCGCATCGAGAGCAACTGGAACGGCGTATCTGGCGCCACTCTGTTCCCTCACCCGTCTCACGAACAACCAGTTCACAGATGCGCACCCGGCCTGGTAGCAAACGCAGCCGCCAATATCACGCCGGCCGGCGGCCACTACGTGGATCCGGTATCTTCGGTCAGGCCGCTTTCGGACGGGTCCGGCCCTGGAGGGCATGACACAACCGCCCGAATCCCCGTACCGGTACCATCAAAGGTGTTCCACTCGCCTCGCCAGTGAGCGCGCCAAACGAGGCTTCGCCGCGAAAACGATAAACGCGACCGTTCGGTGTGAACGTAATCGGCCCGGCGAGCATTTCCCGCAGAAGCTGCCTGCTATATGTGGGGCGGCGGTTGAGCAGCCCTCGCCAGTCGTCCACGCGGCGGCGCACCGCGTTTTCCAGTGCCATCCGATCGACCTGCTGGCTCTGCACGCGGCCGCGAGCCTCGATGGCCCTTCGCAACTCAGTCCGACGCTTTTCGCCCTCGCGGAGCTTGTCCAGTAGGGACTCTAATTCACCGCCCTTGGCGATCGCGCTCGTGACGTTGGCGATCTCTCGCTCGACGCCCTTCAACTCCGTTCGCAGTTCGCTCACACTGCGGCTGACCGCTGGCGGAGCGAGCTTCGCGAGGACCCGTTCCACGATCGCCTCAACGACGGTCTCAGTCAGCACCTGATCGACAACCGCGTTCAGCACGGCGGAATCTACGCGGTTCATGTTCACCCGCAGCCGATTCGGACAAAGGCCGGTTTTATGGGCCCGCGTGCAGCCGTAGACGCGGCTCCGATCCCGCCCTCCGCTCAGGACGCCGAGCGCACTGCCGCACACTTCGCATCGCGCAAACCCGCTGAGTAGGTACGGCGATTCAGAATCGCGAGGACGCCGATTACCAATTGCGGCTCCGACCGCCTGTAGACGCGCGCGCACGCCCTCGATCCGGTCGTGAGCGGCACGCCACTCCGCCTCGGAGATGATGGGTGGCGCTGCGACGCGAATCCATTCGCTCTGGGGGGGGCGGCGCAACCTGTTCTGGCCCCATACGTCGCGCTTTTCTGTCCGGTTGTAGATACCTTCGCCGAGATACATGCGGCGGTGGAGTACAACTCTGATGGTCGAGTGGGACCATCCCGCGAGGCGGCCGCGCTTCGGCTTCGGTGCGGCCGCGCCTTCACGGTTCAGCTGTTGCGCAATGCGGCTGTAGCCCGTTCCATCAGCGCAGAGCGCAAAGATTCGTCTGACAACGAGGGCCTGTGCCTCGTTGACAGCACGAATGACGTGCGACTTCTTCCCGCCCTCGCTGAGGACTGGCACGTTGTCGTAGCCGAACACGATGCCGCCAGTGACGTAGCCTGCTCGCGCGCGCTGCGTCA
>JBOGIQ010000301.1:0-7547 GCA_050742535.1 Vicinamibacterales bacterium
CCATCAGCATGATCGGCACGTAGAGAGGGGTCTTACCGTCTTTTAGTTCCTTCTGCAGCCGCTGACTCCACTCCACCAGCGCGTCGGTGAAGCGCGGGCGCTCCGACTCGGGGGCAAATCCGTTGACCCCGCGAAGGATCTGCGTGCGATCGGTGGTCGGCCGCACCACCATCCGCGGCTGCGGCG
Organism: Vicinamibacterales bacterium; assembly: GCA_050742535.1. GTDB lineage: Bacteria > Acidobacteriota > Vicinamibacteria > Vicinamibacterales > UBA2999 > Gp6-AA40. Next base: position 187 of record JBOGIQ010000301.1, read on the forward strand.
ACGTCGCGATGATGGTCATCTCCGTATTCGCGGGGAACGCTTCCACGAAACCCTTGAGGCCGTTACGGTAGTTTGGCAGCGCCAGCGCGCTGTCCTGACCGTTGTCGATCGCAATCGTCACCTTCACCGGCAGCGCAAAGGGCTCGACCTTGGAGACGGTTCCCTTCCCCGCTTTCTCGGCGAACACCACGTCCTCGGGCTTGATGTCCGTGACCGGCTCGCCGTTCGCGTCGAGCGCACTGACAATGAACTGGAATGTCTGTCCCTGCTGCGCCGAGAGCCATAGCGTGGAGGAAAGCGCGAACGCGGCAACGAGAAGGACGGGTATACGCCTGGACATCAACATCTCCGGAAAGAAAGGTGAAAGAGGCTGAGATATAACCTCCCGCTGGGACGAGGGTCAAGTCAAAAGGGGTACAGAGAAACGCCCGCGGGCTCGATGAACCCGCGGGCGCTGTGCTCGATTCGCTAAGCCTTCTTCGCGGCCTTCGCGATCTTGGCGGTCTTCGCGCTTACCAGTTGAACTGCACCTGCAGGCGCACGAACCTGGGTTCAACCAGGCTGTTCGGGTTGCCCCACGTGTTTGCGTCTCCCGGAGTGTAGGTGTTCTGGTAACCGTCAACCGCGTCCGAGTTCAGGAAGTTGTAGATGTCGACTCCGACGGTCGCCCGCTTGTTCGCAAAGCGGACGTTCTTCGCGAGCTTGAGGTCGAACAGCGTGATCCGCTCGCCATACAGCTCGTTGTTGTTGAGCAGGTTCACCACTACGTTCGTGAAATTCCGCGATTGGCCGAAACAGCCAGTCCCGTTTGCCGCAGTGGCGCATGGCGTCGTCGCACGCCCGGCGCTCTCAGCGTTCCAGAGCACGAGGGACTTATCAAACGTCATGTTTGCCGTCCGCTCGATACCAGGGAACGACTGGAACACGGTGCTGATGAGGACGTCCACCCACGGAATCACGTACGCCGCCGTGCCGTTCACGCGGGTCAGCCACGGATTGTTGTTGATGCATCCATCGGCGTACGGCTCGCCTTCGCGTCCCTTCAGCGGGCCGACGAAGTTGTTGGCTCCGAAAGCAGGCGCGAGACCCCAGTCGGTCAACGAGGCGCACCTGTCCTGATTGGTCCGGCCGGTGCTCGTGCCCCCGTTGACGCGGAGGCCGCGCGGCCCGCGCCACACGAAGTTGGTGTCGACACCGTTGTACGAGTACTCCAGCGTCTTGTTGTAGATCTCTGCCTCTGACGTTATGCCGTTGTCAACCACGCCGCAGCCGGTCTGCGCCGTCGTGCACTTCGGTGTGTTGAGGCCGGTGATCAAATACCCGCCGCCGCCGGGCAGCCGTGGATCGGCTGGTGCGCGCAGCTGGTAGAAGTCGTAGGACGGGTTCACGTAGTTCAGCGTCTGGTTCAGGCAGTCGCTGTACGACAGCGTGCCGTTGAACTGGTCGCATCCCCGGCCGAGCTGGTCGTCCAGCGTCAGGTTGCGATAGAGCCGGCGGTTGTAGGTGACCTCGGCGGAGAGCCGCGGCAGGATCTCGTGCTGTACACCGAGACCGAACTGCCATTCATAGCGTCGCTTGTTCCAACCTTCGAGCAGCGTGTCACCATAGGCCGCGCAGTAATCGAGCACGCGCTGCGGGATGATGATTCTGCCGCCTTCGTCTGTCGCACCGCACGGCGAACTGTTCACGCCGACCGGATTGACTGCCGGGTCCGTTCCGAATCGAAGCTGGTTGGCCGCCGAGTCGGTAAAGCCGCCACAACCGTCACGCGTATCGGCGGCATTCCGCAGGTCGCAACCGACGATTCGATCCCCGTTCGTGTCGGACCAAGTTCGCGTCAACTGGTCGACCGTGCGGTGCGCCGGGTTCGCACCCGAATAGATGCCGTCGATCGTCGCGGCGTTCGGGTACTTGCCCATGTTCCACTTGATCGAGGTCCGGCCGTTGCCAAAGACGTCGTAGGCGACGCCCCAGCGGGGGGTGACGTCCTGGAAGCTGACGCCATCGGTCGGCTGGATGCAGTATCCGGTGGGGACGAAGATATCCTGACTGACGCACGTTTCGCCGAAATTGCTGTACGCGTTGTCGTAGCGCACGGCCCCGCTGATGGTCAGCCGTTTCAACGTCCACTGGTCCTGCGCGTAGAACGACGTGTATCCGACCTTGTCTATCACCGTTCCCGTGCCGGAGTTGAACGACACCGTGAACGGGACCGGCCGGCGGCCGTCGTCCGCCGTTCCCGCAACGTTGTCTGGCCCGAGCGGCGTATTCGTCGGGTTGAGCGGGAACTGCAGGCTCGTGTTACCGCAGGTATTCGTCGTCGCGCAGGTCGCACCCGGCCAAATGTAGTTGTACGTCAGCCGGGAATTGTTGACCTTGTTGGTCTGGTCGCGGGTGTAGTACGCACCGTCGTACCCGATCTTCGCGTGGTGCGTCCCGGTGACGTACGAGATAGAGGCGCGGGTGCGGTAGTTGCCGCTGTCGCGGATTTCCGCGCCGCCACCGTCGATCTGGGAATTGAGCGATCCCGACGTCAGCGCGAAGAAGCCCGGAGTGCCGGCGAACTGATTGACGCGCGCCGTCCCGCCCGGAGCGCCGAGGTCGCCGCCCGCCGTGTCGCCGGTTTCGACGATTCTGGGAATGTCCACCGGGTTCGCGAACTGACGATGCTCGTCGGTCCGGTACTTCTGGATTGTGGCGGTGACGCCCCCTTCGAGGAGGACCTTGTTGGTCCACGGATTGGTCCACGACACCTGTTGCAGGCGATTCGGATACGACTGCGGCGAGAACCACGACTCCGGAGATGTGAACACCGACACCACGCCGTGGCACGGGTCCTGACAGAAGTCCTGCTCGTCCCAGAAGATGTTGAGCTTGTTGCGCTGCGTCGCCTGCCACGTGATGCGGGCGTTCACGTTCTTCCAGAAATTTTCGTACGTGACGCGCGGCTGGCTGCGGTCGGGCTGATAGTTGAACCCCCACTTGCCTTCGTTGATGTTCGGCCAGAAATCGTTGCCGACCGGCTGCTTGTGGATGTACTGGTGACGGGCCACCGAGTAGAACCACAAACGGTCACGTTTGATCGGTCCGCCGAACGCGCCGGAAACGTCGTGGTCGGACAGGACCGCTTGGAAGACGTCAGGGATCGCCGAGTAGTTCTCGTTGTTCTGGCCGAACCACGACTGGCGGGTGTAGGTCAAGTTGAAATCGCCAGCGTAGCGGTTGCCGCCGGTGCGCGGAATGATGTTGATCGACGCGCCGCCGGTCTCCGACTCGCCGAGCGCGCCGGACAGCTGAATGTTGATTTCCTGGGCGTTCGCGAGGTCGGCTGTGTAACCGCCGGTCGCGCCCACGATCGGGAGGTTTGCGCCCGTGTTGACGACCTGGCCGTCAACCATCACGCGGCCCTGCTGCAGGTTCGCATCGTCGCCACCGACCTGACCGCCCTGGTTGAAGCTGGTGACGCCGGGGTTGCAGAACACGCCAACGCCACCGCTGCAGACACCGGACAGCGTGCCGGGTTGATAGCCGCTGTTGATGCCGGGAGTGAGGGCCAGCAGACTGTTGACGTTGCGGTTCGTCGGGAGGTCGCGGAGCTGCTCGCCCTCGAAGACGACCGCCTGCCGCGCGTTCTGAACGTCCACCGACGGCGATTCCGCCGTGACGACAAGCGTTTCGGCAAGCTGACCGACCGCCATCGTGGCATTGATTGCCGCCGTAAAGCCGGAGGTCAGAAGGACATCGTTTCGCTGCTGCTTGGTGAAACCTTCGAGCGTGAAAGTCACCGTGTACGTGCCGACAGGTAGTGCCGCAATCCGGTACTGCCCGTTTGCATCAGTTGTGGCCGACCGCACCTTCTCGATCAGCGCGGGGCTCGTCACTTCAACGGTGACGCCGGGCATGACGGCGCCCGACGAGTCTCTGACCGTTCCCGCTATCGTGCCTTCCTGAGCGAAGGCGGCTGCCGGCAGCAGCGCGATAACTGCAGCTACCGCCAGACACACTCTTGCAACTCCACGCATCAACCTGCCCTCCAGTCCCGCTGTTGGAAACCGACACCCCGAGCACTCGGGCGCCGGTAGCTCCCCGTAATACGCGTCTCTGCTGAACTTGTCAAGACGCGGACTCCCGCCCCGGGGTCGTCCCGATGGGAAGCCAGGGGACTTTATCACCAAATTAACCGGTCCGAACGCTGCAAAAGCTGGAAACGGCAAGAAATATAGATATTCGAGTCGGAGTGATGCCTCTCAGCGCCCAGCGTTGCCCGAGCGGCGAAGTTCCTGTAACCGCTGCTCGCGATAGGCCTGTCGCTGCACCGCACTCTGTTCGGGACGGCCGAGTGCAACCAGTACTTCCGCGAGCCGGCGCAGGCCTTCCGGTCCCGCCCCAGCCAGAACCGCCATCCGAAGGATGGCGTCGGCCTCCTCCAGCCGTTGTGCGCCAACGAAGGCCTCGGCCAGTCGGAGCAGGTTTCCCGCGTTCTCGGGTTCCAACTGGATCACCTGCTGCCACAGCTCGATTGCACGTCCGTACTGCTCCTGCCGCATGCTCAGCGTGGCCTCGGCGCCAAGCGCCCCCACCGTTCGCAGCCGCCGCTGCGCCTCAATCTCCTCGGCCTGGACACGCGCGGCTTCTTGAGCGCGCTGACGCCCGTCTTCCGTTTTTCCTAGGTGCAAAAGCGCGTCGCTCAGGGCCCGGAGCGCTTCACCGTTTGACGGCGTGAGCCCAATCGCCTTCTCCAACGCTTCCACGGCGACCGGGTACCGTTGAGCCGCAAGGTGCACACGACCGAGCGCGGTCAGCGTTGCGGGGGCGTCAGGGTCAAGCCAAAGCGCCACGACAAGTTCGGCATATCCCGCGTCCTCGCGTCCCAGGGCGATGTACGCGCTTCCGAGTTCACCGTGTGCCGCCGCGTTGTTTGGCGTCAGCGCCACGCGCTGTTCAAGCAGGCTCGCCGCGCGCTCGTAATTCAGATGGGCTTGGGCGAGATGGGCGACGCGTCCCAACAGTTCGCCCTTTCCAGCCAGCAGGACCAGGCGATCGGCGCCCGAAATGACTTCCACGTCGGTGTCGTCGGTACGCTGTCGCCTCGGACCGAGCGACGCCAGCATCCAGCGCACCGCGCCGGCCTCGGGCAATTCGCGCACGGCGGCGCGGAGTACCTGGGTCGCATCTTCCACCTGATCAACACCTTCGAGCGTCCGTGCGAGCGTCAGCGTCGCGCGCTCGTTCCGCGGATTCAGCTGTACAGCGGTGCGCAGGTGACGAACGGCGTCGATGATATCGCCGTTGATGACGCGAGCCGTTCCGAGCATTCGATGTGCCTCCGACGAACCAGGCGCCCGCGACGACGCGATTTCCAGAAACCCGATCGCGTCCGCGACCATACCCCGCCGGAGCGCGGCAATGCCCTGGGAGAGCGGTTCCAGACGTGCAGCCGGATCGGCGATCAGCGGATCTGCGGCGACAGCGGCTCGGAGAGCTGACATGCCGTTCGCGAACTCGCCGCCCAGCAGCAGCGCAAACGCCCGCGCATATGCCCCGGGCGCGAAGGGCATCGCCCTGCCAACGTCGTCGTTGATCGCAAGGACGAGAAATGGCGATTCGGCGCGTCTGCGCTGTCCAAGTACCAGTTCTCGCTCGACGGTCGCCAGCGCTTTGAGCGCTTGTTCGATTTCGGCGTCCGTCGTCTGTGCGGACCGCTGAACCACAAGACGGTAGGCGTTCTGCGCGGCTTCCGGCTCCAGCAGCCACGCCGCACGGAAGGTATCTGCGGCCTCCGGGGCGCTGCCGAGCGTCTGGAGCAAAACGCCCTTGAACCGATACAGAGGCGCCATTTTTGGATTGATACGAATCGCCTCGTCGATTTCGCGAAGGGCATCGCGGAATCGACTTCGCTCCGCATAAAGCGTCGACACGGTCACGTGGACTTCGAGCGCGGTCTGTGCGTCGGCGCCCCTCAGCCGCGACCGCAGGTCGAGTTCGGCGGCAGCGGCCTCGCGGTCCCATGCAGCGAGAGCCTCGGCCAGCGTTTCCACGTGCGCGGCGATCTCGGATCCCTCGTCGCCGTAGACGCCGGCGAGAGAACGATACAGAGCCGGGAGTGATCCGAAGAAACGGTCTCTCTGCGCGGATGCAGGATCGGGAAGAACCAGCACCAGGGCGAACAGTGCAGCAAGGCCGCAGTGTCGCAGCGACATGTCAGCGCGCGAATGGGATGCGGGCCGAGATTCCCCGGCCTTCCCGCACTGTGATGATCTGACCCGCCCGGAGATCCTCGACCACTTCAGTCGTCCCGCCTGGCCATCGGATCTCCAAGCGTTCGGCCCGGTCGGCCAACCCCAATCCAAAATGAGCTCTGAGGTCGCTCTGGCCCAGATAACTGGCGCCCGACTGCACTTCACGCACGTACCGTCGCTGCCCGGCCGTCAGAGTCAATCGGGTTCCGACCGCGCTGGTATTGCTCCTGGTGCCGACCGCGCGGATCACGATCGCACGATTGCGATTGCCGCCGTCGTTGAGAAGAAGATTCGGGCCAGCGCCGTTATTGGTGATCAACAGGTCGAGATCGCCGTCGTTGTCGATGTCGCCCGCGACTAGAGCGCGGCTCACCAGTTCAGGGGCAAAGCCCGGGCCGGCCTCTTTGGTCACATCAACGAAACGGGGACCCGCATTGCGCAAGAGGAGGTTGCGCTGCCCGTACTTCGCGCCGGCGCGAAGTGTCGCCGCGTTGGCCATGACGTTACCGTTGGCGATCGCAACATCCAGGCTGCCGTCGTTGTCGTAATCAACGAACGACACACCAAAACCCACATACGGCCGCGTCGCCGGCCCCACACCGCTCCGTATCGTCACATCCGAAAACAGCCAGTTGCCCATGTTCGCGAAGAGGCTGTGCATCTCGGTCTCATGATTGGTGACGATCAGGCCCAGTCGGCCGCTCACGCCGAAATCGCCAAAGGCTGTGCCCATTCCCGCGCGTGCCTTCCCGTCCGCGGCAACCGCAACGCCGGCGAGCGCCGCCGTCTCGACGAACGTTCCGTTCCGCTGGTTGCGGAACAGAAAGTTGGGCGTGCTGTCGTTCGCCACGAAAATATCCGCCCAGCCATCGTCGTCGACGTCGGCGATTGCCACGCCGAGCCCGTTACCCTGATACGCGGCAATGCCGCTGGTCTTGCTGATGTCGGCGAAGCCACCGCGGCCGTCATTGCGGTACAACCTGCTCGCCAACGGCGGATACACAAGGGGGTGGCAGTATTCACGGATGGGTGGCGGACCCGGTATCCCGCAGAACTGATTTCCGCGGCGTAGATCGACGTAATTCGTGACGAAGAGATCGAGGTCACCGTCGCGATCAATGT
>JBOGIQ010000302.1:0-7545 GCA_050742535.1 Vicinamibacterales bacterium
GCCGGAAACGCTGCTCTTTTATCACCCCGCTGTGTGGTGGGTATCGAACCGGCTGCGAATCGAACGGGAGCTGTGCTGCGATGACGAGGCCGTGCGCGTGTGCGGCGATGCCACTGCCTACGCCAGGGCCCTGGTTACCATGGCGAAGCTGCAGGCACCGGCGATGGCGATGGGCAGCACGGGCGGGTCGCTGAGCGAACGCGTGCGCCGGCTGCTCGGTGTCAGCAGTCGTGAGCCGAGCCGCTCGGCTGCCTGGAGCGTTATGGTGATCGGTGTGGCATTCCTGTCGGTCACGCTCGCGAACGTCGGTGCGCAGACGAAGCCTGTCCGATTCGAGGTGGCGTCCATCAAACCGGCGCCGCCAGGAGCCAGCCTCTTCAGCAACGTCGAATTCCTTCCCGGCGGCGTCGTTCGCGGCGACGCTGTGCCAGTGTTTGCGTTGGTCGCCGCTGCGTACGACATACCGTGGGGAGTGGTTGAAAGCGAGTCGCGCGTGATGAATGAGCGATTCGCCGTCGAGGCGAGAGCCGGCGCAGGGACCCAGGCAGAGACACGAGTCATGCGGGAGATGCTGAAAACGCTGCTGGCCGAGCGGTTCAGGCTCGCGCTTCACGTCGAAAAGCGCGAGCTCCCGATGTACGCGTTGAGGGTCGGCGCGAACGGGCACACGCTCACTCCGACGGCCAGGGACTGCGCTCCGAAAACCGCGACGGACGCGGCCCGCGGCGACGCGCTGTGCGGGGTGCAGGTAGACACGTCGCCGCTGGCGATGGCGGCGCTGTACGGCAGTCCGGGAGATGGTTTAAGACTCCGCGGCTCTGACATGTCGGATCTCGCCTTAAGCCTGGGCAACCTTCTCGATCGGAAAATCGTGGATCGCACCGGTATCACCGGACGCTTCGACATCGAGGTGCCGCCGTGGAGTCCGGGCCTGCAGACGCGGCTGTCAGACCTGGGACCCGACGCTGAACCAGCGGCCGGTCCGAACGGTCCTTCGATCTTCTCGGTGATCAAGACGCTGGGCCTGCGCCTCGAGGCGATTCGAGGGCCGGTGGACGTCTACGTGGTTGATCACGTCGAGCCGCCAACCGCAAACTGATAGGGAAGACCTCAACTGAACTGAAATCCGGCGGCGGCACCCCGCGCCTCGCCAATCGTGATGGGCGGGGTGGTGACCCCCAGGATGCGGTGCGGCAAGGGCAATGACGAGGTCCGTGGTAGCATCCGGCACCGCTGGAAGACGAAAGAGACTGACCGTGCTTCGACGATCGCTTTCCGGGTGCGTGAGCATCGTGTGCGCACTGGCCGCCATGGCGTGCGGGTCATCGGCCATCTCGACCTCGACGCCGTCCATCCCTGACATCTGGGGCGTGTGGATGGGGCTTGGCGGCGTCACCGATGCGGACCCTCGCTTCCGGAACGTCCCCTTTCCGGCTCCGCAGTTCACCGAATGGGGCGCGGTGGAATCGCGCCGCCTCGCCAGTCCGATCACGCCCGGCGAGTGCAATCCGTGGTCGCCGGTGATGTTCATGAGCGGGGGCGGTCTCTTTCCGATCCAGATCCTGCAGGGACCGAATGTGATCGTCATTCACCACGAGGCGGTCACCCAGCCGCGCCGCATCTATATGGACGGCCGCGCGCATCCCGCGCCTGACGATCTGCTCCCCTCGTTCCTTGGCGACTCGATCGGCCGCTGGGAAGGCGACACGCTCGTGATCGATACGATCGGCACCAACGGGCGAGCCCGACCCATCAACGGATACGTGGCCGGAGCGGTGACATCGGGTGTCGATACCGCACCGCGTCTCCCGGCCAGCGACCAGCTGCACGTAACCGAGCGCATCCGGTTGGCTGGCGGCGGACAGTATCTCGAGAACGAGATCACCGTTGACGATCCCAAAACGTACCTGAAGCCGTGGACCGTCAAACGCTACTGGCAGCGGCGACCGGACATCGACTTGCAGGAGTACGCCTGCACCGACAACAGCCGGCGCGACGCCGAGGGTCAGGAACCATGAAGTTGCGGACGCTCGCGCTCGTCGCCACGCTCCTCGCCGGCCAGCCCGCTCTGGCCCACCACTCCTTTGCGACGTTCGATCTCGCCAAGGATCTCACGCTGGTGGGAACGATCAAGGAAGTGCAGTTCACCAGCCCGCACGTCTGGCTGCAGGTGCTGGTGCCGAATGCGCGGCGGGGCCAGACCGAGTGGAGCATCGAGGCGGGCGCGCCAGGCATGCTGCTGCGCACGGGTTGGAAGTCGACCACACTCAAAGCCGGCGACCGGGTCACGATCGTGACGCACCCCGCCCGAAGCGGCGCGCCCAGTGGCAGTCTGGTACGGGTGACGCTCGCCGACGGGCGAGTCTTCGGCCCGGGCGGTCCGCCCACGCCACAGCCATCGCGCCCCTGATTCTCTGTCGCCGGCGTCAACGGCCGCCACTCGGCTTGTACCCTTTCCATGCCCACTCGAACGCCTCCGGCATGGTCTGCATCACCACGCCGCGGTCAACATGACCGGACGCTTCTGAAAACACGAACTGGTACGGATACCCTTTGGCCTTCAGCGCAGCGGCCATGCGGTTGTTTGCGGCCACCCAGTTGCGCATCTGTTCCACCGGTGAGGTGGCGCCGAGGTCGTTTTCGCTCACGTGCAGCCAGAGGCGCAGCGGCTTGCGGGCGGAGTTCGGGATGAACGTCTGGTGGAACTCCCACGCCCCGTTGGGTGCGGTCGCGTTGCGCTGCAGCGCCACGAACGTCCCCGAGTAGCTGATCACCCGTCGATACAGGTTCGGGTGCAGCCATGCCATCGTCAGCGCCGCCGCCGCGCCGGAACTCACGCCGAACGTTGCCCGTCCCTCGGGATCCGTGGTGAATGCCACTTGATACTCGCGCGTGATGCGCGGCAGCACTTCGGATTCGAGGAAGTTCGTGTAGCGATCGGAGACCGTGTCGTACTCGATGGTGCGCTGCCCGCCCGGACCCGGCGGGAGGAAGACGGCGACGATCGGCGGAATGCGCTTCTCATGAATGAGGTTGTCGAGCATCACGGGCATGAACGGACGCGGCTGGCCATCGGCTGCCGCCGGTGGGTCTCCGGGAACGTACGACTGTCCGTCCTGCACCACGATGAAGGGAGCTGGGGTATTGGGCACGTATCCGGCAGGAACGTAGACGGCCACCTGGCGTTGAAACGTTTGATGTTGCGGTGGATCCGCCGGGACTTGCGGAGCCGGTTCGCCGCGGGCGCCGCCTTGTCGACCGCCACGCCCGGCCGGTGCGGTGGGAAAGATTTTGCTCTCGGCGGAGTTCATCGTGAAGCGAATCACCCGCCCCAGTGGCACATCCGGCTTGGCCGTGAACGCCGGATCCGCCACGTAGGGTGGGGCAATTCGGAAATTGCCATCCGCGTTCAATCGCACGGGCACGAGCGGCGGAGCCGTGGCTGCGCGTGCGGTGCTGGCGGGAGGCGTCCCACCGCCTTGTGCGCGGCCGACGACGACGAAGCTTGCGGAAAAAACAGTAACGACGAGAACTAACGTGACGATTCTCTGCATAGTCATTCCTTAACGCGTCTCCAGCGGCCCGCCGACTTCCGCGCAAATGTATCATCTGGCGACGCTGCGGTTTCGGTGAACAGGCTCTGATCGCCAATGGGTGCTCGCCGATGACTCTCCACAGCGCCGTGACCCGACGAGTCTCTGGTCAGCGCTGCACCTGTCGTCGCCACCAAGCGCGACCCTGATCGATGACGATCCACCAGAGCGCGAAGGCGATGAGATAGGGCGCCACGTCGTCCTGCGTCGGAAATCCGTGGGCACCGCGCCCGAGACCGCGGAAGAGCGCCACGTAGAACCCTGGCAGCGTAGTCGCACCGGCGACGCGCCCGAACAGACCCTCCGACCCGACCGTCCCGATCTGCGTGATCGTTCCAACGGCGCCGATGGCGACGATTAGCCCCGCGAATACTGCGCTCGTGAACCGCCGTTCCACAGCCAATTGTAAGAGTGCTCGAGGGAACGCAACAGGACCTGCAAACAACCTCGATCCCACCTGTGCTCGAATCTGACGTCGAGCAGACCGGGCATCCGTTGCGATGGAGATGTCAGGAAGAGAACCGCCGGCATCGCTGTGAGCGCCGTCATTTCGCACCGACGCGCAGCTTCGAGGCCATCGCGCATTCCGCCATCACCGTGAAGTAGCGCTGCACGGCGTCTGCGCCGGCGATGAAGGGGTGATTCTCGCCGACCTCGCGCTTTGCGGCGACGAGGCGAGCCTTGGTGTAGGCGCCATCGTATTCGCTGTGGTTCGACAGCATTACCGTCGCACCTGCGTCCGCGGCCACCGTGGCGATCTTCCGTTGCGACGCGGCATATTCGTCCCACCGCGCGCCGTCGGTGCCGAATGCGCCGGTGAGCGTGCCGCCGGAATAGGCCACCATCACGGTCCTGCCCTGGTCTTTTACGGGGAAGACATAAGACAGGGTGCCCGGTGTGTGTCCCGGCGTCGCAACGATGGTCACGGTGGTGTCGCCCAGCGTGAGTGACGAGCCCTCAGGCCCGACGCCGATGTCGCGCTTCGGTACGCCGCCGGCAGCTGTGGCGGGACGCTGCAGCGTGGATTCCCAGTCCGGCGCGCCCATCACGACCTTCGCGCCGAAGCGGCTTTGCAGCTCCGCCGCGCCCTGATCGTGATCGCCGTGCGCGTGGCTGATGATGACGTATTTGATGTCGCGCGGATTGAGGCCGAGCGTCGTCAGCCCGTCGATGATCTCCGGCTGCGTCGCCCACGCGAAGTTGGTGTCGATGATGATGATGCCTTCGCTCGTGCGAAGCGCCCACGACGAATGCTGACGGGTCCCGAGCCAGTACAGGTTGTCGAACACCTTATAGGGAGACGCGTACCAGCCAGACCGGTCCGGCGTCGCCGGTGCGGTTCCACCCGCGGCCGGCGCGCCGCGCCCGGCCCCCGCACGACCCGCCGCGGCTGGCGCTCCGGCACCGCGCCCCGCAGCACCTCGTCCGCCACCCCCGGCCGGCAGGCAGAGATTGACGAAGGTGGCGCGGTAGTCCTGTCCTGCGGCCGCTCGCGCAGCCGCGATATGCGCGTCCACTTCGCTCGCCGGTGCCTGCGCCGCAGGCACCGCGACGTACAACACCCACAACAAGCCACCGAACCACGATGCGTGTTTCATTCGGGCATTCTTCATAAAAGCTCCAGTTGTGACACATCCACGACGTAAGGGCGCTCGCGGTACTCGAACCAGTCGAAGTCCGCCGCGTGCCCAGTACCCGCAAGGTCCTGACACGCCATTCCAACGAATGCTCCCGTGAAGTTCGGCAGCCCGGGCGCGGTCGCCTCGTCCGAGAGGATGCTGGCGTCGAACTGCTGCGGCAGCCAGACCCAGGCTTCACCGGCGGGTCGATACGCAAAGCGCAGCCGCTCGAAGTCCACCTCCACGCGCAGATCGACGGGCGCACCCCCCTCTACCGGAACGCCTTGACGGCGTTCCTTCGGCGCGATCGGAATCGGCTCCGTGAACGCGTCCGCTGAGACCGAGTCCGGGATTGCCGACATCACCCTAAGATGCATGCCGGTCTCATTTCGCGACAGGTATAGATAGTGAAACTTGGTGCTGTTGTAGTAGCAGACCAGACCGGCCGTCTGCTGGAAGTGCTGCGGGTCGAATTCCACTCGGGTCGCGGCGCTGTAGCAGTGCGCCTGCTGCCGCCGCGCGACGAGCGCCTGCGTGAACAGGCTGCCGATCGTCTCGCGACCGTAAAGCCGCAGATGTCCCTTTCGTGCGCGCAGGCTGAACAGATCATCGGGCGCCGGCGACCGCAGCCATTGAAAGTCGATCGGGAGCCTCTCGCTGTCGAAGTCATCGCGCGCGGGCGCCACATCATGCGGCTCCACCGGGAGGCCGCGAGGCGCGGGCACCTCCACGTGCGGAACGCCCCCTCGATCGGTTGTGCGCAGCCAGCCGTCGGCGCTCCACGTCATCGGCTGAATCGCGGTCTCGCGTCCGAGCGTGCAGCGCCCGCGGTTCGCCAGCGGCCGTCCGCAGAGATAGACCATGTAGGTCCCTCCGGACTGCGTCTCTACGAGATCTGCATGGCCCGCGCGCTGAAGTGCGAGATCGGGACGATGACGGGCGCTCAGGATATAGGTGTCGGGATGCAGCTCGTACGGGCCGAGGAGCGTCCGCGACCGCGCCATTGTCACCGCGTGCCCCCAGCCGGTTCCGCCCTCGGCGGTCAGCAGGTAGTACCAACCAGCGCGCTTGTAGAGGTGCGGCGCCTCGGTGAAGCCGATGGCGGTACCGGTGAAGATGTTCCGGCGCTCGCCGACGAGCGTCCGCTTCGTGGGTGAGTACTCCTGCAGCACGATTCCGGCAAAGCGATTCTGTCCGGGCCGGTGGTCCCACAGCATGTTGACGAGATACTTCCGCCCGTCGTCATCGTGGAACAGCGACGGATCGAAGCCGCTGCTGTTCAGGTAGACGGGGTCGGACCACTCGCCATCGACGCGCGGGCTGTTGACGAGATAGTTGTGGAAGTCGCGCAGCGATGCGCCCGACGCGCCGGCGGTCGTGGTGCGGCCGTACCGCTTCACATCGGTGTAAATCAGATGGAACAGCCCGTCCGCATGGGTGAGGCACGGCGCCCAGACGCCGCACGAATCGGGATCTCCACGCATATCGAGCTGACTCGCACGGTTGAGCGGCCGTGCCACCAGCCGCCAGTGGACGAGGTCGCGCGAGTGGTGAATCTGGACGCCGGGGAACCATTCGAAGGTGGACGTCGCAATGAAGTAGTCGTCGCCGACGCGCACGATCGACGGATCGGGATTGAACCCCCGAAGAATCGGATTGGTAATGACGGCTGCTCGTGCGTCCATACGTGCGGAGGCCCTTACGCGACGGCGGAGACCGGTTCGGGACGCTGCTCGCGCACAACGGTCCACAGAATCACCGCGCCAAGCACGTCGAGCGCAGCCAGCCCGACAAAGAACGGCGTGTAGCCAATCCGGGTAACGAGCGCACCCATTGCCAGCGAGAAGATCAGCACGCCCGCGTTGCCGCACGTGCCGGCCATGCCGGCGACGGTGGCGACCTCATTCCGCTTGAACAGGTCGGAGGCCATCGTAATGACGGTGACTGAGAGCGTCTGATGCGCGAATCCGGCGAGGCTCAGGAGCCCGACAGCCACATACGGGTTATCCACGAGGCCGACAAATGCCACCCCGAGCATCATCGCGGCACCGACGGTAAACGCGCAGCGCCGCGCGTTGATCAGGCCGATGCCGGCGTACTTCTGCAGCGTGATGCTGATCGTGCCGCCGAACATGCACCCGAGGTCGGCGGCCAGGAATGGCAGCCAGGCGAACATGGCGATCTGCTTCAGATCGAATCCGCGCACCGTCGTCAGATACAGCGGCAGCCAGAAGGTGAGTGTTCCCCACGTCGGGTCGGCGAGGAACCGGGGAATGGCAATGCCCCAGAAGTTTCGCTGACGAAGAACCGTCCGGAAGGACGGCCTGCCCGTC
>JBOGIQ010000303.1:0-7542 GCA_050742535.1 Vicinamibacterales bacterium
CAGAGGTGAGGTAGCGAAGTGGTTGCCGCAATCAAATGCGCAGCGTGCGGGACCAAGACCTACGCACGCCGGACGCACTGCCCGCGCTGCCGTGCGCCGCTGACGGCCGCACCGGCCGCGCAACCAGCGCCGCAGGGTCAGGCGCGGCGCCGCACGGCCATCCCGATTGCCATCGTCTGCGTTGTCGCTCTGGTGCTGACCGCGGGCGTGGCGGTGCAGCTCGGAACCTCGAGCGCGTCGGCGACGCCATCGCCGGGATCGCCGCCGGCCGCGGTGCGGGGCCCGTCGGGTGCGAACCCGCAGTTTGAAGGCACGTCCAAGGGCGCGAATTCGATGGACCTGGCGCGCGGCGGTGTCGCCGCATACGCGAAAGGCGATGTCGCCGGATCGATCGAACAGTTCATGGCTGCCGTCGAGGCCGACCCGAAGAATGGCCAGGCGCTGAACAACCTCGGGCAGGCGCTCGTTCGCGCCGGACGCGCCCGCGAGGCGATTCCGTACTTCGATCAGGCGATTGCCGTGACCGGTAGTGTCTGGACCTATCACTTCAATCGGGCGAAGGCGTATGGCGAGCTGCAGGACTGGTCGCGCGCCGTGGCGGGCTACCGCCAGGCGGCAGGCCTGTTCCCGCAGGACTACGCGACCGCGTTCAACCTCGCCCGCGCGCTGCAGGAAAGCGGCGATCTGAACGGCGCCATCGACGAGTTCCAGCGTGCGATCAATCTCGCCCCGGGCGAGGCTGATTTCCCGCTGGCGCTGGCGTACGCCCTCGAATCCGCTCGCCGGCCGGGTGACGCCGTCAGCGCCTACCGCCGGTATCTCGAACTGCAGGACTCCGGCCCGACGGCCGAAAAGGTGAGACAGCGGATCGAAGAGCTAGAATCAAATCGATGAGAAGCGAAACCGCCAAATCCTCCGTGCGGATGCTTTTCGGCGTCGCGCTGGCGGCGGCACTGGCCGCACCCGCGTCGGCGCAGTCTCTCGGCGATATGGCGAAGAAGGAAGCCGAACGCCGGAAGGCCATCAAATCGTCCGGCAAGGTCCTGACCGGCGACTCCATCCGTTCTGTTCCTGCACCATCGCCCGCGACGGTTCCGTCTCCGGCGCCAGCAGCGGGCGGAGCGGCGACTGGTTCCGCCGCCACCGAGAAGCCCAAGCCCGAGGTGGACAGGAAAGCGCAGGAGCTCGCCTGGCGGCAGAGGATTCAGGGCGCCCGCGACTCACTTCAGAGGTCGCAGATGTTTGCCGAGGCGCTGCAGAGCCGCATCAACGGCCTGACGACCGACTTCACGGCCCGCGACGATCCGGCACAACGTGCTGTGGTCGCCAACGATCGCCAGAAGGCGCTTGCCGAGCTCGATCGCGTGAAGAACGACATCGTGCAGCAGACCAAGGCGATCGCCGGCATCCAGGAGGAAGCGCGCCGCGCCGGCGTGCCACCCGGCTGGCTGCGGTAGAGGCCGACGTTCACGTCGGCCTTTCTCGCAGGTCGGCCTTTCTCGCGTACGCACTTTCTGCGAAGAATAACGGCTGCAGCCATCGCCGTTTCTGCCACATCGTCTCGATTGCCAGAACACGTCCGCTGATTTCCCGCGGTATTTCGCGTCGCACGCACAGGGCAGTCGGTTTGCTCTGATCCCGTGCGTGCGCGACGCCACAGCCGATAACGGATTCTCACTCCTTGAAAGCCTGTTCGCCTGCGCGCTGCTCGGCACGGCGCTGCTGTCGATCGGCCACGTGTCGAGCGGCGCCATCGTGCTGATGGCCGACGCCCGCAACCGGACATTGGCCACGACGCTCGCCGTCGCCAAGCTGGAGGAGCTGCGATCGTCGATCGCTCCGGTGGACGGAGCGGATACGGTGGACGGCCGCGGCGAGCCGGCCGTGGACGGAACGTCGCGGCGGTTTGAGCGGCGCTGGTCGGTTGCCGCTGTCACGTCGAGTGCGGCAATTCTGACGGTCCGGGTGACCCCGTTGCCGACGGGGGTCGCCAGCCGCGAGGTCCGGATGATCGGTGGATGGACGCCGGTGCGGCGATGACGCTGCCGGAACTGATGGTGGCCGCCTGCGTTACGACGCTCGTTGCAGGAGCGGCCCTCACCGCGGTCACTCCGCTCCAGCAGGGATTCGCCAGGCAGCCCGAGGCTGCAAGCCTTGCGCAGCGGACGCGGGTCGTCGCCGAGTTCCTGTCCTCCGATCTGCGTCGCGCGGCACTCGTGCTTCCCATCCGCGTGGGCGACGTCGGCAACGACATCGCGCGCGGCGTCTTTTACCGGAGCGATGTGTTGTCGACGGTTGCCGACCCGGTCGAGGCGCTGGCCCGCGGCCTCATCGCGCCGGCCAACATCCGCACGTATCACCTGAAGCAGGACTCAGAAGGTGTGTGGCAGCTGATGCAGTACGACGGGCGTGCGTCGGACCAGCCAGCCGTTGAAGACGTCGTCTCGCTTCGAGTCGAGTACTTCGGCGATGCCGAGCCGCCGGCTGCAACCGTGTCGGAGCGCGGCGCCGTACGCGTGACCTACGGAGCCGTGCCTCCGCCCCTCGACGTGGATGATCCAGAGGATTCGTGGGGTGCAGGGGAGAACTGCACGATCGCCAACGCCGGCGGCCAGTACGCGCCGCGGCTTGCGGCAATCGGTCCGCCTGGTATCAGCCCGCTCAGTCAGGCCGTGCTGGCTGACGGTCCCTGGTGTCCTGATGCGTTTCATGCCTTCAGGTTTGACGCGGACCTGCTGCGCGTCCGGCGTGTACGCGTGCAGGTCCGGCTGCAGGCGTCGCGGCCGTTCCGCGGACTGGCTGGCCTGTTGTTCACCAATAGCGGGTCGGCCGGCGGTCCGTGGCGCTCCGTTCCGGACGAAACCATCACGCTGGACATCGCGCCGAGGAACATCAATGTGGCGCGCTGAGCGCGGGTCGGCGCTGGTGATGGTCCTGCTCTGCGCCACGCTCTTCTTGGTCCTCAGCGGCGCACTCGTCACGGTCGGGAGTACGGAGAGTGTCATCTCCGCAACATTCCGCGAGGGTGCCGTGGCGCTCGCCGCGGCCGATGCGGCGGTGGCCCGTGTCACCTCAGATCTGGCGTCGGCGCTCGATCTGAATGCGCTCCTCGCCGGGTCCGTCTCTTCGACGTTCACAGATGGGTCCGCTGTCTCGCCGCGCAGGCTGCCCGACGGCACGCTGCTGGACCTCATCGCGGCGACGAACATCCAGCGCTGCGGTGAAGTCGCATGTACTGATGCGCAGATGGACGCGATTACTGCCGAGCGGCCCTGGGGCGCCAACAACGCCCGGTGGCAACTCTACGGCTCGGGCTGGCTGCGCGACCTCGCGCCGGGCACCGATGCCCCTCACGTCTACATCGTCGTCTGGATCGGCGACGACCCGCTCGAAACCGACGGCGACCCGCTGGCGGACGACGGAAGCCCCGCTGCGCCCGGCCATCAGACGGTGCTTCTCAGAGCGGCGGCATACGCAGGCTATTCCGTGCGCCGCCAGATTGAGGTCGCTGCGAGGCGAGAGGATGGCGTCGTACGTCTGATTTCGTGGAGGGAGATTCGGTAGGAGCTAGTATTCTGATCTCCTTGCCCTCCACAACCTCATTTCCCGTCCTCCTTGTCGAAGACAAGGATTCACTCCGTGCCATGCTTCGCCACGCGCTCGAGGCGCAGGGGCACCTCGTCCTCGAGGCGCGGGACGAAACGGAGGCGGTTCATCAGCTCCGCCAGTCGCGCCCGGCGGTCGTCCTCACCGACCTGAAGCTGCCAGTCGGCGACGGGTTTGGCGTGCTGCGCGCCGCGAAGGAGCTCGATCCGGAGCTGCCGGTCGTGGTGATGACCGCCTACGGAAGCATTCAGGACGCGGTGACGGCCATGCGCGAGGGGGCGACCGACTTCCTGGCCAAGCCGGTCGATCCCGATCACCTGCTGCTGATGGTCGAGCGCGCGATTGCCCAGCGGCGAATGATGGCTGATTACATCCTCCTGAAGGAGGAGATGGCTGAACGCCGCGGCGCGCCGCGGATCATCGGTGAGGACGCGAAGCTCCGTCACGTTCTCCAGCAGCTTCACCGTGCCGCGGCCACCGACGCCACCGTCCTGCTCGAGGGCGAGAGCGGGACCGGCAAGGAGCTGTTCGCGCGCGGCCTGCATGCCCTCAGCCCGCGTGCCGACGCGCCCTTTGTGGCCATCAACTGCGCGGCGATTCCAGATACCCTGCTCGAGACCGAGCTGTTCGGCCACGAGAAGGGTGCGTTTACCGGCGCCGTGGCGCGAAAGGCCGGCCGTTTCGAGCTGGCGCACCGCGGGACGCTGTTTCTCGACGAAATCGGCGATCTGCCGCTGGCGCTCCAGGCCAAGATCCTCCGCGCACTCGAAGAGAAGCGCTTCGAACGGGTCGGCGGGACGCAGTCGCTGCACGTGGACGTGCGCGTGGTCGCGGCAACCAACAGAAACCTGAAGCAGCGCGTCGCCGAGAGGCAATTCCGCGAGGACTTGTTCTTTCGGCTTTCGGTCTTTCCGATCCAGATTCCGCCTCTGCGCGAGCGCACGCAGGACGTTGTCATCCTGGCACGCCACTTCGTCGATCGGTTCTGCCGCGACCTGAACAAACGGCCGCTCACGCTGTCCACCGCAGCGCTCGACGAGCTGAACACCTATTCATGGCCGGGGAACGTGCGCGAGCTTCAGAACTGCATCGAGCGGGCGGTGATCTTGTGTGACGGGGACACGATTCAGCCGCGCCACCTGAACCTCTCGTTCCGCCAGCCGGTGACTCTCGCACCGGTGTCATCGCCCTGGGAGGAAATCGATCTGTCGGGAACGATGACCGACGCGCTGCGCCGCGTGACGGCCGAGGTCGAGCGGCGCAAGCTCGAACGGGCGCTCAGCGAAGCCGCCGGTAACAAGCAGCGGGCCGCCGAAGCACTGCAGATCAGTTACAAGACGATGCTGCAGAAACTGAAGGAATACGGGATCGCGGACGACTAGTTTTTTAATCCGAGACGCACCAGCACCGCCTTCAATTCCTCCTCGGTCACATCATCGACCGTCATCGTCGCGCCGATCGCGATGGCGATCACGAAGTGCAGCGTGCCGTGCACGACTTTCTTGTCCCGCCTGACCGCTTCCAGTACTTCGGCGATGGAGAGATCGCTGATCGGCGGCAATGGACCGAGAAGTGCGATCAGATGGCCGAGCGCCTGGCGTTCGTGGTCGGCGAGCGCTCCACGCGCAGCGGCGAGGTCCGCGGCGGCGAGCATACCGTAGGCGATCGCTTCACCGTGCCTGAACCGCCGGTACCTGGTCACCGCCTCCAGGGCATGGCCGACGGTGTGCCCGTAGTTGAGAATCCGCCGCAGTCCGCTTTCGCGCTCATCCTTCGAGACGACGTCGGCCTTGATGCGCACCGATTCGATGATGGCCGGTCCGAGCACTGCGGGCTCGCGGTCGAAGACGGCCTTCGTCCCGCCCGCCAACCGTTCGAACAGGGATCGGTTCGCGATCATTCCGTACTTGACCACTTCGTACAGGCCCGACCGGAACTCGCGGCGCGGCAGCGTGCGGAGGAGCAGCGGATCGATCGCCACGAGCGCCGGCTGATGAAACGCGCCGATCAGGTTCTTGCCGAGTGTGTGGTTGACCCCGACCTTCCCGCCGATGGAGCTGTCCACCTGCGCCAGCAGCGTGGTTGGCACATGAATCAGCGTAATCCCACGAAGATAGGTCGCTGCGGCGAATCCAGCCGTATCTCCGATGACGCCTCCGCCGATGGCGATGAGGACGCTGCCGCGGTCCGCGTTGGCGCGGATGAGGGCCTCGTAGATCCGCGACACGGACTGCAGGTTCTTGAAGCGCTCGCCGTCGGGAATGAGGATCGGCTCGGCGTCGCCGAAGGCCCGCTGAATCTGCGGTCCGTGGAGGCGCCAGACAACCGGGTTCGAGACGATGAATCGCCGCGGGCCGATACGCTGCGCATCGAGTACTGGCGACAGCCGATCGGTGAGGCCTTCGCCAATCAGGATCGTGGACGTTCGATCTCCGGTGTGGACGTCGATGCGAACGGGATGATCTGGAGTTGTCACGGGAGAGCGTTGTCAACGAGGGCGGGCAGGTCGCTCCGATCCCTCAGCGCGGCATTGATAGGATAGCACCGTGCCCATCGGCGGGGATTTTCTGGTGATCGGCAGCGGCATCGCCGGCCTGCGCGCGGCGATCTCGCTGGCCGACGTCGGCCGTGTCGTCATTCTCACCAAGGCCGATCCGCGAGAAAGCAACACCGGATACGCCCAGGGGGGCATCGCCGCCGCTGTTGGCCCAGACGACTCGCCGCAGTTGCACGCCAGCGACACGATCGCTGCCGGCGACGGGCTGTGTGTGCCCGACGCCGTCCGGGCGCTGACGGAAGAGGGTCCGCGCTACGTGCGCGAATTGATCGAGTGGGGCGCCGCCTTCGATCGGGCGCCGGACGGCGCGCCGGCGCTTGGACGCGAAGCGGCCCACTCGGTGCGGCGGGTGCTGCACGCGCGCGACGCGACCGGCCGCGAGATCGGCCGCGTGTTGTGGCAGAAGGTTGCCGCCCACTCCCGGGTGACCGTCTACGACGACGCGCTGGCGATGTCGTTGCTCACCCGGCGCGGGGAATGCGTTGGCGCAACGTTTGTCGGCCGTGGTGGAATGCTCGAGCAGATCGAAGCGGGGCGCACGCTGATTGCGACCGGCGGAGCGGGCCAGGTGTTCCGGGAGACGACGAATCCGGCGATTGCCACTGGCGACGGGATCGCGATGGCCTTCGATGCCGGCGCGCGCGTGGCGGATCTGGAGTTCGTCCAGTTCCATCCGACCGTGCTGAGCGCCGAAGGCGCACCACGGTTTTTGCTGTCGGAGGCGTTGCGCGGCGAAGGTGCCCGCCTCGTCAACGACGCCGGCGAACCGTTCATGACGCGCTACGAGGCGGCAGGCGACCTGGCGTCCCGCGATCTCGTGGCCCGCGCCATCGTCAAGGAGGTCGCCCGCACCGGAGCGCCCGTCTACCTGACGATGACCCATCTCGATCCGGAGTTCGTCCATCACCGTTTTCCGACCATCGCGCGCGCATGCCGTGAGGCGGGATTCGATCTGGCAACCGACCGCGTGCCGGTGAGTCCGGCCGCCCACTACGTGATGGGCGGCGTGGAGACGGATCTGCACGGGCGGACGTCGGTGACCGGCCTGTTTGCCGCCGGGGAGGCCGCGTGCACCGGCCTGCACGGTGCGAACCGTCTGGCGAGCAACTCCCTGCTTGAAGGCCTGGTGTTCGGCGCGCGCGCGGCTGAGGCCATGCGGACGTCAACGGTGGTCCCCTCGCTTCCGGCGACGGCGGACCAGCCGGTCGATGAGCAGCCCGCGAGCGTCGCGCTGCCCGACTCGTTTGCCATTCGCGATCTGATGTGGCGGCACGCCGGTCTGGTCAGGACCGCCGACGGCCTGCGGACGGCTCTGCCGCAGCTGACGGCGTGGCGCGCAGCGGCCGCGGCGCGGGTTGCCGCGGCGCCGGCCGATCGCG
>JBOGIQ010000304.1:0-7514 GCA_050742535.1 Vicinamibacterales bacterium
GGGCACGGGGGCGGCAATCGACGGGGGATATCGCCTGTCCACGCCATCGGCGGCGGCATTGCTTGTCACGAGGGCCAGGGCGAACGCTACGCCCACTGCTACCTTTTTCATAACGGGGTTCCTGTGGTCTGGTACGCAGCACGCAACAGCACGCCCTCCGGGGCGGTGCGTTTTCTCGGGAAGCCATTGTGTGAAGCGCAGCGCCAAACGATTGGCACAGGATTGGGCAGCGCCCTGCCCCTTGGGTGCGGCAACCTCAGTATATTTGCAAGTTTGCCGGGAACAGGTCACGCCTTTTCGTGTTATAATGCAGCATTACTGCCACTAATATATCAAAATACTGAGAAATACGATAATATAAATATGGTATATTACTGTCTTCCATCCTATGGCGTTGACAGGCTCATCGCACACCCGCCTCAGAACCCGCGAACAGCCCGACGCAGCGCCCCAAGGGGGCGACCGTCGATGATGATGAGGGCCGCCGCGATCACCACGGCGCCGACGGTTAATCCTGCCTTGTACATCGACTTCATGAATGCTCCTCGCGCGCGAAATTATACGGGAGCGCGCAATGCAAAATGCAAAATTCAAAATGCAAACCAGAGCACAGGCTCCGCGGCCGTGTTCGCATCCTGCATTTTGAATCTTGCATTATCGCGGTCTTAGTTCTGCCAGGCGCCGGTCTATTTCCGCTTTGGCGATCCAGCGACCGCCGATCATCACACCGGCGATTCGCGAACTATTCGCGATGTTCTCCAGCGGATTTGCGTCCAGCAGCACGAGATCGGCGCGTCGTGTCATGCCGATCGTTCCCCAGGACTCGCTGCAGGAAGAGAGGCGATCGATGGCGCCCACCGGCAGGGGATCGGGAGAGAGATTCTTGCACTCGGGCGCGAGGGCCCCCATGTGCGCTGCGACGTTTCGCGTGCCGGTGGCAAGAGCCTGATGCGGCGTCAATCCGGCGGCCACATATGTTGACAGCTCCCGGTGGATAGAGAAGCCGGGCACGTTCCAGACCTGAGGTGCGTCCGATCCAAGGAGGAGGTTCGCGCCCGCGTCCTGCAGCGCCTTCACGAGACGGCGTCGGACGGCGATGAACTTCGCACGGTCCTGGGCGCTGACCGCCGCGTCGTTGCTCCGCTTTGTTGACACCCACTGCGCGGTCTCCGCGGCACGCACATACTGCATCTCGGGCCGCCGCTGCATCGTCTCGGCGGAGTCCGGGCCGTACCAGTTCTCCAACAGGATCTGCGTCGGCACGTTGGCGACGCCGGCGTCTGCTGTCTGCTGTGCGAGACCAGCCATTCGAGACTCGTCGACGCGTGACATCAGATTGACTCCGAAGTTCTGCGACGCTGGCGCACCGGGTCCGGCCAGGGCTTCGATGTAGCCGTCGAGATGGTCGATCGTCGAGAATTTCGCCTGCAGCGCCCGCTGTAGTCCAACCTCCGCGGGTACGTGGCCGGCGAAGCGGATCGATGCTTTGTCGGCCGCAGCCGCGAGCGCGTTGAAGGCGGTGAGTGGAATGCCGGGATGAATCTTGAGGAAGTCGTAACCGGCCTTCTTCTGTTCGTTAACGCGCGTGCTCGCTGCCGCAGCCGTCGGCGCCGTTCCGCCGCTGAATGACGGCCCGGAGAGAATCATTGTCGGCCCGACGATCTCGCCACGCCTCACGCGTTCGCGTAGTCGGAAGTGCGATGCGTCGCCCAGCATGCTGCGAATAGTTCCAATGCCATTCGCTACATACATGAACAGCACGCGCTCGGCTTCGGTCGGGTCGTTGGGGATGTGCGCGTGCATCTCTGCAAGCGCCGGGATCATGAACTTGCCGCGACCATCGACTCGTACAGTGCCGTCGGGCAGCGGCTGCGTGCCCTTGTACGCGCCGCCAGGGCCGAAAGAGACGATAGCGCCGCCCCCGACTAAAAGGAATGCGTCGGACATCACGCGCTCGGAGTCCATCGGGATCAGGTTCACGTGCTCGAACACAATCAACGGACGTTGTGCGTTGGGCCGCACACCGAACACGATGCAGAGAGTCAACAGGGCGGCGACGAATAACCTGCCGGCGGGCATGAAGCTCCTCCAGTCGGGGCGGATGCTACGATTCGGTCGATGAAAAGCCTACCTGTTTGTCTGCTGTTTGTGACAGCCATCGGTTGCGCTCGCGAGGAGCCGCTCGCACCCGCACCGCTGCCGTTCCGGGCCGGTCAGCTCGTCGATCTGTCGCACGCATACGACGCGCAGAGCATTTTCTGGCCAACGGCCGAACAGTTCCGGCTGCGAAAGGACGCGGACGGTGTGACGCCGGCAGGCTTCTACTACTCGTCGAACAGTTTCTTCACCTCCGAGCACGGCGGGACGCACCTGGACGCACCAGTGCATTTCGCGCAGGGCCGGCAGAGTGTCGACCAGATTCCGCTCCAGCGGTTCTTCGGCCCCGCCGTCGTGGTGGACGTCTCGAAGGCCAGCGAGGGAAGCGCCGACTATCAGGTCACCGTTGACGATCTGACGCGTGCCGAGACCGAACACGGTCCGATCACGGCCGACTCCATCGTCCTGCTGCGAACGGGATTCTCGAGCCGGTGGCCTGATGCGGCACGTTACCTCGGCACCGCCGAACGGGGAGCCGCGGCGGTGCCGAAGTTGCACTTCCCGGGTCTCCATCCGGATGCCGCGAAATGGCTCGTGACGAAAGACGTTCGCGCCGTCGGGATCGACACGGCCAGCATCGACTACGGTCAGTCGACGCTCTTCGAGTCGCACCGGATCCTGTATGAGGCGAATCTGCCCGCCTTCGAGAATCTGACGGCGCTCGATCGCCTTCCGTCCCGCGGCGCCTTCATCGTCGCGCTGCCGATGAAGATCGCCGGCGGCACCGGAGCTCCGCTGCGGGCTGTGGCGATCCTGCCGTCTTCTCCGTAGCTTCCGCCTTAAGGCGGAAGCCACGTCAATGCAAAATGCAAAATGCAAAATGCAAAATGCAAAATGCAAACGGCTCATCTCGGAGAGCTATCACGTACCCTCGACGGACCCCGACATTCGGCTGTATGTCCGCAACACGCGGCCCGACGGCGTGAACGCGTTCAGCGGCGAGCGCACGCTCCTGTTCGTCCACGGCGCCACATACCCGTCGGACACGGCGTTCGATCTGAAGATCGACGGCACATCGTGGATGGACGCCATCGCGACGCACGGCTACGACGTGTACTCGATGGACGTCCGCGGCTTCGGCCGATCGACGCGACCACCAGCGATGGATCGTCCGGCCGCCGAGAACCCGCCGGTCGTGACGACGGACGATGGCATGTCGGATTTCGGAGCCGTGGTCGATCACATTCGTCAGCGACGAGGCGTGCCGCGGCTGAACGTGATGGGATGGTCATGGGGAACGGTCATTGCCGGCGCGTACGCGGCGGCCAGCCCGGACAAAGTGGAGCGGCTCGTGATGTATGCGCCGCTCTGGCTCCGGGGGATTCCAGGCGGCTTGCGCGTGAGCGGTCCGATGGGTGCCTATCGCACCGTCACGCTGGAGGCGGCGAAGCAGCGGTGGCTGACCGGTGTCGCTCACGACCGGCAGAAAGACCTGATTCCGCCGGGAGTGCTCGAATCGTGGTGGGCTGCGAACATGGCTGCGGATCCGGTCGGTGCGAAGGCGAGCCCGCCGTGCGTGCGCGCGCCCAACGGTTTGCTCGTGGACGGATTCAAGTACTGGGAAGCGGATGCGAGCTATTACGATCCGGCGGCCATCCGCGCGCCGGTGCTGGTGGTGGTGGGTGACTGGGACGTCGACACGCCGGTCTACATGGCGCAGGCGATCCTGGCACGGTTAACCGCGTCTCCACGAAAACGGCTGGTCATCATCGGTGAAGGGACGCATCATCTGATGCTCGAGCGGAACCGTCTGCAGATGTTCCGCGAGGTTCAATCCTTCCTGGATGAGTAGCGGAGAAGAACATGAAACAGGTTGCTGTCGTTGTGCTCATGTTGGTGACGGCCGCGTGCGCTCAGGCAATTCCGGAAGAGCAGGTCCTCGACGATGCCGTCGAAGCGATGGGTGGTGCTGGCCGTATCAGGGACGTGAAGGCGCTGACCATTCACGGCACCGGCACGGCGCCAAACGCGGGACAGAACCGCACTCCGGAGGACGAGCTGCCGGTATGGAAGGTCACCGAGTACACCCGTCGAATCGACCTCGTGAACTGGCGGACGCGCGTACAGCAGGTGCGCGAAGCGCAGTTCCTCTTCGCCGGGGATCTGGTGCAGCGGCAGACGCAGGGACTCGACGGTGATGCCGCCTACAACGTCTCCGCCAACGGAACCATCTCCCGCGCCGGTGCCGCTGCCGCACGCGATCGCCGCACCGAGCTGCTGCATCATCCGGTGACGTTCCTGAAAACGATCGTCGACGCGGACATCACGCTGTCGAACCTTCGCGCCAAGGCGGGCGAACGGCTCGTGGACATCGCGATGCCGGATGGCGGCACGATGACCCTGGGCATCGACGCGGCCACGCATCTGCCGACGCGCGTGGTGTCGATGGCGGCCAATCCGAACATGGGCGACGTGGCAATCGAGACGCGGTTTTCAGACTACGAAGAGGTCGGCGGTCTGAAGCTGCCGAGGCGGCTCACCACGAAGATGGACTATTACCTCCAGCTCGATCTGCAGGTGGCGAAGAACGCCATCGACGGCGATATGTCGGACCTGGCGCTCCCCGCGGCGCTCAAACAGGCGAAGGCGCCGGAACCGCCGCCTGTGGTGGTGACGGTTGAGCCGGTGGCGAAAGGGATCTGGTGGCTGGCCGGTTCGGGCAACCATCGCAGCATCGTCTTCGAGTTCGACGATCACCTCGTCCTGTTCGAGGCGCCGGTCAACGAGGCACGGACGAAGGCGGTGATCGACAAGGCGCGCACGCTGAGTCCCAAGCCGCTGACGAAGGCGATCGTGTCGCATCACCACTTCGACCACTCCGGCGGGCTGCGCGTGGCCATCGCCGAGGGACTGACCATCGTCACGCACCGGTCCAACGAGCCGTTCTTCAAGTCGCTGGTGGCGCGGCAGCACACCATCGCGCCGGACACGCTCGAGAAGGTGCGCCGCCTGGTGACGTTCGAGCTCGTCGACGATCAGCTGACGCTGAAGGACACGTCGATGGAAGTGCAGCTCTATCACCTGCTCGACAACCCGCGCGAAGGCACGAACATCTACGCCTATGTCCCGCGCGATCGGATTCTGGTGCAGGCCGACCTCTACGACGCCACATGGCTGCGGCACTCGTGGGGCGAGAACGTGCTGCAGAACCTCGAGCGCCGCGGGTTGAAGATCGAGCGAAGCGTCCCCGTCCACGGCGTCATCGAACCGTTTGACCAGATGGTCAAGAACATCAAGTCGAAGCCGTCGTAATCCGCAGGCGGTAGGTCCGCCTGAAGGCGGACACTACGAGGGCTGGTACATCGCGAACACCGCCTTCTGCGGGTCCTGCAGGATGACGAACCGTCCGCCGTCCGGAATCGCATTCGGCCCCACCATGACCGACGCGCCGAGGCTTTTCGCTTTAGCGGCTGACGCGTCCAGGTCGGAGACCAGGAAGTAGGGCATCCAGTACGACGGCACCTGCGCCGGCATACTCTCGGGCATCGCCATCAT
This sequence comes from Vicinamibacterales bacterium, assembly GCA_050742535.1. GTDB lineage: Bacteria > Acidobacteriota > Vicinamibacteria > Vicinamibacterales > UBA2999 > Gp6-AA40. The sequence continues at coordinate 5,653 of JBOGIQ010000304.1, forward strand.
CCCGACGCCGGGTTGTCCGTTGACGCTGAACTCCGTGTAGTCCATCACCGCCGCCGGGGCGCTGTGCTTTGCGCTCCACCCGAACATCTGCGTATAGAACGTCTCCGCCTTCGTCGGGTCGCGTGTGGTCAGCTCGGCCCAGCAGAGTGCGCCCGGTTCGTTGCGAACCTTCACGCCGATGTGCGCCTTCGGCTCCCAGACGTGAAACACGGCGCCGCTCGGATCCTGGATCACGGCCATCCGCCCGTGCGTCATGACATCGAAAGGCCCGAACAGAACCGTGGCGCCGAGCGAGGCGGCGCGCTTCACGGCGTCGTCCGCGTTCGGAACGGAAATGTACAGGTTCCAGTGCGAGGGGACGCCCATCTGTCGCTCGTCCTGTGGCAGACTGCCGCCGGCGGCGACATCGCGCCCCCGCATCGTGAAGATCGTGTAGACGCCATCCGGGCCCATGTCGTGCTCGACGATGTCCCAGCCGAAGAGGCTGCAGTAGAACGCGACGCCGGCTTTCGCGTCCGTGGTCATGAGCTCGACCCAGGAGAACGTGCCCGGTGCATGCGCGGTGAAGTCGGCCATGAACCGAAGATATACGATCCCGGTGGGATAATCCGCGCCATGAGGAAACGAGTCGTCGTCGTGTGCGCCGCGACGCAGTTGCTGGCTGCCGCAACAGCCGGCGCGCAGATCCGTGAGGTCGAGGTGACCGGTGGCCGCGTGTCGGGCGCGGTGGCCAATGGAACTGCCGCGTTCAAGGGCATTCCGTTTGCCGCGCCGCCCGTGGGCGATTTGCGGTGGAAGCCTCCGCAGCCGGTGAACAGCTGGACTGGCGTGAAGGCGGCAACGACGTTTGCGCCGAGCTGCGTTCAGGACGTGTCGATTGGCAAGTTGTTCGGCGCGCCCGAGGCGACGGGCGAGGACTGCCTCTACCTGAACGTCTGGACACCGGCCAACGCGGCGGGCGAACGCCGCCCGGTGATGGTGTGGATCTACGGCGGCGCGTTCTCGAGTGGCATGACGAGCATCCCGGCCTACGACGGCGCGCCGTTGGCCGGGAAAGGCGTCGTTCTCGTCAGCATCGCGTATCGCGTCGGGCCGTTCGGGTTCCTCGCGCATCCGGAGTTAACGAAAGAGACCGGCAAGGGGTCGGGGAATTACGGTCTTCAGGACCAGATTGCCGCGCTGCGATGGGTGAAGGACAACATCGCGAAGTTCGGCGGCGACCCGAACGCCGTGACGATCTTCGGCGAGTCCGCCGGAGGAATGTCGGTCAGCATGCTGGCCGCATCGCCGGCCGCGAAAGGTCTCTTCCATCGCGCGATCTCGCAGAGCGGTGGTCACTTCGGCCCGGCGCGGACCGGCACGATCGGTGGCGCGACGTCGTCTCCACTGAAGGTGGCAGAAGGAATCGGCCAGGCGTTTCTGAAAAGGCTCGGCGCTGCGGACATCAAATCGGCCAGGCAGGTGCCGGCGGAAAAGATTCAGGCGGCCATGGGGCCAGTGCTGCCGGGCGCGTTCTGGCCCGTCTTCGACGGCGACGTCCTCCCTGGCGATCAGTACGAGCTGTATCAGGCGAAACGGTTCAACGACACACCGGTGCTGATCGGTTCGAATTCGGATGAGGGCATCACGTTTTCTCCGGGGATCACGACGGCGGCGGTACTTGAACAGGTGCTTCGCACGGGATACGGGGAGCATGCCGGCACGCTCCTCGCCGTGTATCCTCACGCGACCGACGCGGAAGCCTCGCAGAGCATGCGCAACGTCGTGCGCGACACCACGTTCGGGTGGCCGGCGTGGGCGTGGGCGATGCTGCAGTCGAAGCACGGCAGCGGCAAGGCCTTCGTCTACTACTTCGATCACCG
>JBOGIQ010000305.1:0-7490 GCA_050742535.1 Vicinamibacterales bacterium
CGCCCCCACCATCGTGTGCATCTCGTCGATGAAGAGCACGGGCTTCTCGCGCTTCTTGAGGGCGCGGATCACCGCCTTGAAGCGCTCCTCGAAGTCGCCGCGATAGCGGGTGCCGGCGATGAGGGCGCCCAGATCGAGTGCGAACACGCGGGCGCGGTGCAACGGCTCGGGCACGTCGTCTTTCGAGATCCTGAGCGCGAGGCCTTCGGCGAGCGCCGTCTTGCCGACGCCCGGCTCGCCGACGAGCAGCGGGTTGTTCTTGCGCCGGCGGCAGAGCACCTGAATCATGCGCTCGAGCTCGAGCGCCCGGCCGATGAGCGGATCGATTCGGCCCTCGGCCGCGCGCTGCACGAGGTTGGTGGCGTACGCCTCGAGCGGATCGCTGCTCGGCGGCGCCGGGTCTCCAACCGCCGGCACGGCGGGCCTGTCGCCCTTCGTCCCGTGCGAGATCACGCGCAGCAGCGTCAGGCGATCGACGCCCTGCGACCGGAGGAAGTACGCGGCGTGGCTGTCCTCCTCGCGCAGGATGAACACCAGCAGGCTTCCGCTGTCCACGTGCGTGGCGCTCGACATCGCGGCGTGCACCATCGCCTGCTGGATGACGCGATCGAAGCCGAGCGACGGCTCGGGCTCGACGGCCGCCGTGGCCGGAACCGGGGTGAACGCCTTCGCCAGCACGTCTTCGAGCTGGCGCTTCATCTCGTTCACGTCGGCACCGCAGGCCACGAGAATCCGCCGCGCCTGCGGCTCATCGGCGATGGCAATGAGCAGATGCTCGAGGCCAACGGTGTCGTGCCGCAGGTCGGTCGCCAGGCGCACGGCGCGCTGGATCGTCTCCAGCGTTTCCGGCGCGAACGGAACAGGGGGCTGGCTCATTCAGCTTCCATCGTCACCAGCAGCGGGAACTCGTACTCTTCGGCCAGCTGCCGGGTGGTCTTCACTTTCGTCTGGGCGACATCATGGGTATAGACGCCGGCGATGCCCATTCCGGTGCGGTGCACGCTCATCATGATGTCGAACGCCTCGCCGCGCTCCTTGTGAAAGATCGTTTCCAGCACCCAGACGACAAAGTCCTGCGTGGTGTAGTCGTCGTTGTGCAGGAGCACCCGCCACATCCGCGGCAGCCCCACCTGCTGGCCGCTCTGCGGCGCAATGAGAATCGACTCGTCCGGTCGGGCACCCGTCGAACTCAAAACTCAAAACTCACCACTGATAACTCACCACTGAAAACCGACCACTCCCCTTTATTTTAGCCGGCCCATCTGCCAGGGGGTGCTGACCGGCGGCTGCCGTACAAGGTATCGGACTTCCTCCACAAAATCTGCCCGGCGGATGTCCCGGGCGCCCAAGGAGGCCAGATGCTGCGTGGACATCTGGCAGTCAATCATCGGCATGCTCCACGCCTCCAGCTGCCTCGCCAGCTGCACGAGCGCGACCTTCGACGCGTCGCGCACACGTGTGAACATCGACTCGCCGAAGAACATCCGGCCCACGGCCACACCGTAAAGCCCCCCGGCCAGCGCGTTGCCCTGCCATGCCTCGACAGAATGGGCGTGGCCGAGCTCGGCCAGCCGGACGTATGCCTCTTCCATCGCCGGAGTAATCCACGTGCCCTCGTGATCCCGCCGCGCCTCGGCGCACGCGCGGACCACGGCCGGAAACGCCGTGTCGAGCGTCACGCGGAATTTGCCGCTCTTGATGACCTTGTGCAGCGAGCGTGCGACATGGACCTCGCGGGTATAGAGGACCATGCGCGGGTCGGGACTCCACCAGAGGATCGGATCGTCCTCTCCGAACCACGGGAAGATGCCTTCCGCATATGCGGCAAGCAGCCGCTCGGGCGACAGATCGCCACCAGCGGCAAGCAACCCGTTCGGCGCCTGCAGTGCGGCCTCCACAGGCGGGAACGGATCAGAGGGCGAGAGGAACGGAATCACAGAATCGATGAATGATGATCATCATTCATAAATCATTAATCATCGATGATCACCCGCTTCGCCCCCTCCCCCACCGGCTACCTGCACCTCGGTCACGTCGTCAACGCCATTTATGTGTGGGGGCTGGCGCACGCCGCCGGCGGACGTGTCCTGCTGCGCGTCGAGGACCACGATCGCATCCGCTGCCGCGTCACCTTCGAACGGGCCATCCTCGAAGACCTTGCGTGGCTTGGGTTCGTGCCGGACGAAGGCCTGCACCCGGTACGCCGACAGAGCGGGAACAACCAGGCGTACACGGCCGCGCTCGCGCGTCTGCAGTCCACGCATCGCCTGTACATCTGCACCTGCTCGCGCAAGGAAATAGCGAGCGAGCGTTACCCGGGAACATGCCGATCGCGGCGCCTGCTGCCCGGCGCCACCCCGCCGCCGGGCGCGGGCATTCGCGTCGAACTGGATGCCGAGCCGGAGGCATTCGAGGACCGCGCGCTCGGAACGATCGTGCAGACGCCGGTGGAGCAATGCGGCGATCTGCTTCTCAAGGATCGCGACGGCAACTGGACCTATCAGTTCGCGGTCACGGTGGACGACATGAACGACGGCGTGGACCACGTCATCCGCGGCAGGGATCTGCTCTCATCGACCGGCCGGCAAATCAAGCTGGCGCGGATGCTCGGGCGCACGGCGCCGCCTGACTTCTATCACCATCCGCTGATCATCAGACCCGACGGCGAAAAACTCAGTAAGGCCAGCGGCGATACGGGCGTGCGGGAATTGCGGGCCGCCGGCGACCCCCCCGCCGCAGTGATTGGGCGCGCGGCCGCCGCGGTCGGACTGATCGACGGTCATCGCCTGGTCGACGCTGCCGCATCCAGTGGGCTCATCCGCGCCCCCGAACGAGGACGACGCTAACGGAGCGCGAAAGGAATTACGGGAAAACCCCTGTGCGTAGCGGTATCGCGCCGTGGCCTTGTTCGTGCTTAACTGAAGAGCCACGGAATCGCCTGCCCATGCTTCGCGCCGTTCATTGCCGGTCCTGCGACGCGTGGCTTGCCCCGCCGGACGCACTGGTGGACGATTCCAATCCGGGGAACAGCTTATGCTTCTTACCCCGACGCACTTAAGGTGAGGCACCGATGACTCTTCGATTCCCTTGCATCGTTCTGACCGTCCTGGCGCTGATCTGTGGGAGCGCCGCGACCACTCAGGCGCAGTACTTCGGCCAGAACAAGGTGCAATACGAGAAGTTCGACTTCAAGGTGAAGAAGACCGACCACTTCGACATCTACTACTACCCCGAAGAGGAGCAGGCGGTTGACCTCGCCGCGCGGATGGCCGAACGGTGGTATGCGCGACTGTCCCGCGTGCTCCGCCACGAGCTGAGTTCGCGGCAGCCGATCATCCTCTACGCGGCGCACCCGCACTTCCAGCAGACCAACGCACTCTCCGGTGAGATCGGCGAGGGCACAGGGGGCGTCACCGAAAGCTTCAAGCGTCGTGTGATCCTGCCGTTCGCCGGCGGCCTGGCGGAGACGGATCACGTCCTCGGCCACGAGCTCGTCCACGCGTTCCAGTACGACATCTCGTCGTCCGAGGATGTCGAAGGGCGTCCGACCCCGGGTGTCGCCGCCCTTCCGCTCTGGTTCGTCGAAGGCATGGCCGAATACCTGTCGCTCGGGCCGGTGGACGCCAACACCGCGATGTGGGTCCGCGATGCTTCGTCTCGGGAAAAGATGCCGACGATCGGCAAGCTGGATGACCCCGACTTCTTCCCGTATCGGTACGGTCATGCGTTCTGGGCCTACGTCGCCGGACGCTGGGGCGATTCCGCGGTCGGCGACATGCTGCGCGCGGCGGGTCCCAGCGGAAACATCGAGGAAGCCATCACCGCCGTGCTCGGGACCGACGAGGAGACGCTGACCAAGGACTGGCACGAGGAGACGCGCAAGACCTACGCCTCGCTCTTCGAGACCACGCGCAAGCCGGACACGTTCTCGCGCGCGCTGATGAACGAGCAGTCCAGCGGCGGGAACCTGAATCTTGCCCCGGCGATCAGCCCCGACGGCAAGCGGATGGTGTTCCTGTCCGAGCGGTCCCGGCTGTCGGTCGACATGTTCCTGGCCGACGTCGCCAGCGGAAAAGTGATTCGACAGCTGACCAAGACCGCCGCCGATCCGCACTTCGACAGCCTCGAGTTCCTCGCCTCTGCCGGAGACTGGGCGCCGGACAACAAACGCTTCGTGTTCTCGGCGCTGAGCAAGGGCCAGCCGGTGTTGACCGTCATCGACGTGGACACCGGCCAGCGGCTGATGGAATACGAGTTCGCCGACATCGGCGAGATCTTCAACCCCGCCTGGTCGCCGGGCGGCCAGCAGATCGCATTCTCGGCGCTGAAGGGCGGCGTGCTCGATCTCTTTCTGTTCGACGTCAATACGCGCGCGGTCACCCAGCTGACCAACGATCCGTTTGCCGACAGCGATCCGGAATGGTCTCCTGATGGCAAGCAGCTCGCCTGGGTGACGGACCGTTTCTCGTCCGACCTGAAACAGCTGTCGTTCGGCAACTACCGCATCGGCCTGATGGACGTCGGTACGCGCCAGATTCGTCCGCTGGCCGGATTCGGCACCGGGCGCAACACCAACCCGGAGTTCACCGCCGACGGGCGCGGCATGTTTTTCATCGCCACGCCGGACGGGATTCCGAACGTCTACCGCACCGAGCTCTCCACCGGCCGGACGACGCGGATCACCAACGTGCTGTCTGGCGTCAGCGGCATCACCCCGCTGACCCCGGCGCTTTCGGTGGCGGCCGCGGCCCCGGACGTCGTGTTCACGGTATTCGAGGACGACAAGTACAACATCTACGCCACCACGGATAAGGAAGCCGGGAGCGCCGCTGCCACGACGGTGAACGCGCAGAACGCCGCGGTCCTGCCGCCGCTGTCGCGCCGCCAGAGCGAGATGGACGTCGCGGTGATGCTGCAGAACCCGGCGCAGGGCCTGCCCGCCGAGACCGAGTATCCGGAAGAGGACTACAAGCCGAAGCTGGGCCTCGACATGGTGACGCAGCCGACCGTCGGCGTCGGCGTCGATCGCTGGGGCGCGTTTGCCGGAGGCGGCATCGCGTTCATCTGGAGCGACATGCTCGGCAACCATCAGCTGGGCGCGGTGATTCAGGCGAGCAACCGGATCGAAGACCTCGGCGGCGCGGTGATGTACCTCAATCGTACGCATCGCTGGAACTGGGGCGTCATCGTCGAGCAGACCCCGTACACCACCGGTCGGTTCGCACAGGGCATCACCGTCGATCCCAACTTCGGCACGTCGTTCGTCCAGCAGGAGACGCGCATCACGCAAATCAACCGCGGGATCACGGGAATCACCCAGTACCCGTTCAGCCGCGCGCAGCGCGTGGAGTTCTCGGGGGGCGTCCGCCGCATCAGCTTCGACTACGAAGTCGAGAGTTTCTTCTTCTCGCCAAACGGCGTGTTCCTCGGACGGACCGAGGAGGAGCTCCCGCGGCCGGATGCGCTCAACCTCGGCGAAACAAGCGCAGCCCTCGTCTACGATACGTCTGTCTTCGGCGCGACCAGCCCGATCCTCGGCCAGCGCTATCGCTTCGAGTATTCGCAGACCGCCGGGTCGCTCATGTACTCGGGGGCGCTCGTCGACTACCGCAAGTACTTCATGGCGCGGCCACTCACACTCGCGCTGCGCGGGATGCACTACGGCCGCTACGGCCGCGACAGCGAAGACAGCCGGATCTCACCGCTGTTTATCGGATATGCGAATCTGATCCGCGGCTACGACGTGGGTTCGTTCACCGTGGACGAGTGCCAGATCACGGCCACGTCGTCGTGCGCGCAGTTCGATTCGCTGATCGGCAGCCGCATGCTGATTTCGAATATCGAGCTGCGGGCGCCGCTCGTCGGGCTGTTCAGGCCGTCGGCGATGTACGGCGGCATTCCCGTGGAAGTCGGCGTCTTTGCCGATGCTGGCGTCGCGTGGACGAGCTCCACGAAACCATCGTTCGCGGGAGGAGACCGTGACTGGGCGCGAAGCGTCGGCGCGACCATCCGCTTCAACGCGTTCGGATTCGCCGTCGGAGAAATCGACTACGTCCGTCCGCTGGATCGTCCCGGCCGCGGATGGATATGGCAGTTCAACCTGATCCCGGGATTCTAGGCCTAAGGCCCAAGGGCCAAGGGCCAAGGGCTGGTCAAGGGATAAGGCTTATTCCCTGGACCAGCCCTTAGGCCATAGGCCTTAGGCCTTGGGCCTACTGAAGAGCCGCATCCACCGTCAGGTAATCCTCCACCCTCTGTACGCCGGGCGTCGAGCGCGCGAGCGTCAGCGCCTGCGCGCGTTCGTTCTCGCTGGCAACCTGTCCGCGCAGCGTCACCACGCCGCCGGCAAGCTCGACGCTGATGTTGCGCCCCTTGATCGTCGGATCGAGGAAGTACTTTGCCTGCACGAGGCTCACAACCGTGGAATCGTCCAGCGGAGCCGCCGGCGCGGCGGGCGTGACGCCAGTTGTCGCGACCGGCGCCGTGGGGAACGTCGCGGCGGTATCGAACGACTCGCTGGCCGGACGGCCGACGAGCAGCTGCTGCTCGTCAATCTGTTTCACGCCGTCGGTATTGCGGGTGATTTCGAGGACCTGACGGCGCGCGTCATCGCTTTCGACGAACCCCTTCAGCTTCACCACGCCGTCGCGGGCGCTGACGTTGATGTAGCGCGACTTGATGTCCTCGTCGACGAAGAACTGCGCCTGGATTTTGGCGGTGAGCCAGCTGTCGGCGAGCTTCTCACCTGCCTGCGCGGCGGCGGTCTTCACCTGCGCGGTGGCACGTTCCGCCTCCTGACTGGTTTGCGCGCGGTTGCACGCGAACGCCGGCAACGCCGCCAGCACGGCCGTGGCTGCTAACAGTCGAGGTGTGATCATTGTCTGTAACCCCAGCTCATGGTCCGGCTAATCCGGAAACACCGATCCGTCGAAGCCGTTGCAAGAGATGTACGCAGCCGTCGCCGCCGGCCTTTTTCGGGTTCTGGGATAGAATCTGAGCCGCCCACGCTTCCGCCTACGCGCCGCTTCGGCGGCTCCGGCGGACAAGTTACGAGGAAATCTTGGCTGTCCGTCTGTTCATCGGGAACCTTCCCTACGGGGCTAGCGAAGCTGACCTTCGCGCCCACTTCGCGGCCGTCGCCGAACCCTCCCACGTCGTCATGCCGGTCGATCGTGAAACCGGGCGTCCGCGCGGGTTTGCATTCGTCGAGTTTGCCGATCGCGCGCAGGCCGAGGAAGTCATCAAGCGGTTCGACGCGCAGCCGTTCCAGGGACGCAACCTCGCCGTCAGCGAGGCGCGCGCACGGGAGGATCGGCCGCCGCGGCCACCTGGTCAGGGTTATGGACCTCGCCCCGGCGGCGGTGGCGGTTTCAGTGGCCCGCGACCGGGCGGTGGTGGGTTCAGCGGCCCCCGCCCAGGTGGCGGCGGATTCGGCGGTCCTCGTCCCGGCGGCGGCGGATTTGGCCCGCGGCCCGGCGGCCCGGTGGGCC
>JBOGIQ010000306.1:0-7472 GCA_050742535.1 Vicinamibacterales bacterium
CCCGCGCCGCGATCGGATGCTGGTCGATGCCTATGCGTTCGTACAGGCGCGGTTGGGTGGAAAGGCGTCGGCCGTGCCCGGCCGCTTGAAGTCGACGATCTACGGGCCGTACTTCCGGTGGACCACGGTTGACGGCATGGTCGATCCGTTTGCGCTGGAGACGCTCGTGAACCCGGATCTGCTGCCGGTCGAGCGCACGTTCGTGGCGGCGCACGAATGGGCGCACCTGGCAGGTTTCGCGGATGAATCGGAGGCCAACTTCGTGGCGTGGCTCACATGCGTCCGCGCCGGCGTGCCGGCGCAGTACAGCGGGTGGCTCAGTCTGTATTGGCAGATCGGCGGGGAAGTGGATCCCGAGAACCGAAAGCGCCTCTGGGACGCTGTGGCCGAAGGCCCGCGCCGCGACGTGCAGGCGATCACCGATCGCCTGCAGCGCGGCCAGCTCCCGTTCCTCCGCAACGCCAGCTGGCGCATCTACGATCGGTATCTGCGCGCGAACCGCGTCGAGGAAGGCATCAGGAGCTACGGGCAGGTCATCAATCTCGTTCTTCGGGCGCGCTTCGAGGACGGCTGGGTGCCCGTTCGGCGGACGCCCGACCCTTCTCCGCCGCGTTCCCTGTCGCGCGACCCGTAACCCGGTCCTGGTTCATCCGCTCGCGGGCCATGTCGTCCGGCGTCAGCCGTCCCCGCTGTGTGTAGTTCGTCTTGTTTACCTTGTTTTGTCTGCTCATAGTGGCTCCCCATCCTCAAATCCGGAATCGCAATAGCGCCCCGACGCCGCCGACATCCGCCAGCAGCTTCGGATCCTCGATGAATCGCACGCGCGCGCCGGACGTGTGCGCGTGGACGACGAAGTGATCGGCCAGCCGGTGGCGGTCGGATTCATCATGGTTATTGGGTGCGGTGGTATCGATGTCCACGGGCGCCGGCGTCATGTCGCTCGTCACTTCGACAGGGCGACGCAGCTCCGTCGGCGACGCGGCGATCAGCAGCTCCTCGACCTGTCCCATCTGCAGCGCGCGCAGCGTATCCTCGGGTCCCACGACCGCCAGGCCGTTTGCATTCCAGGCGTCGAGCATCCGCTGCACCTGGGTTGAGTCCGTGCCGGCGTCCCGTTCGCGCAGGATCTCGAGGGTCTCGCTGAGGACGTCATGTTCCGGCGTCTTGATATCCAATGCCGTCACGTCAATCACTTTCGCCGCCAGGTGCTTCGGCATCTGCGCCATCAGCAGCGGCTTGGTGACGGCGTCGCAGGCGATGACGATGTGGTTCAGCGATTCTGCACGGACAATGCGATCGAGCACGTCGATGACTTCCTTGATGTGCTGCAGATGGAAGTTCTCGATGTGGCGCTGGTATCGCGGCTGCGACCAGCCGCCCATCGTCGTCCGGCGGGTCTTGACGTTCCGCACTTCGCGTTCGGCCTCGCGCGCCCCGAGTCCGAACACATACAGCCGGGCGGAGTTGGTGTCGGCCACCAGCGCGGCGTAGCGGGGAAACTGGTCGTTGAGACGCATCAACGGGTAGAGATGGGGAACGGAGCCGACGAACAACCAGTGCGCGTCGAGCGGCACGTCCAGCTGAACGGCTTCGAAATAGCCGCCGGCGGCGGAGCAGGCGAACAGGGCGAGCCCGTTCGCCGATTTGCGGACGTCGGCGTCGAGGTATTCGCGGATGCGCCGTGCGTCGCGTTCGAAGCTCTTGCGCGCTTCTCCTTTCAGGGCGTGCGCGCGCTCGGTGAAGACCTTGCGTAGAAACACGTCCCACGTGCGGCGGCCGTTTTCGTTCGGGCGCATGTCGAGGTAAAGGCTCAGTACGGGGGAGTCGGTCGGTTCGAAAGACGCCAGCCGGTCGAGCTGCTGGCGCAGAGGTGTCTCGAGCGCGGTTGTCGATTTCGTCATGCTGACGAAGTCGCAATCGACATGCCCACCTGAAGCCGGACTCCACTAGCCGACGCGAACGATTCGGCCTGCAGCGGCGCGGCGAAGACGATCGTGGATGGCGGCCGCCAGGCCTGACTCGTCCGCAAACGTCCGGGTGAGGATGACGTCAACCCCCTCGGCGTCCAGGCTGCGCAGCGTGCTGTAGAGGTTCGCCGCCAGCGCCTGGTGGTCGCGTTCGGGGCCGAGCCGGGCGATTCGGAGGACGGATGACGCCGGTCCGAGATCGTCCTCATCAGCAGCGATGACACCTGGACGTTGGCCGCGCGCGATGGCGTTCGCGGCATCGGCGATGATTCGCTCGAGTACAGACCGTGTTGGACCTTCGTACAGCGTGAGCTCGGCGCGAGGGGAGTAGTGCCGCGATAAGAGACCAGGTGACTTCATTCCGGCACCCGGATCGCGAGCGGATGCGTGCGAGAGTCCCACGCCTGGCAGTACTTCTCGGATCATTTCCAGCGTGACCGCCCCGGGCCGGAGGATGGTCGGGGTGGGCGCGGTGAGGTCGATGACGGTGCTCTCGACACCGACGGTCGTGGATCCTCCGTCGATCACCAGATCGATGCGGCCATCGAGATCCTCGAGCACATGCCTGGCGCGGGTCGGACTCGGCCGTGAGAACAGGTTGGCGCTCGGCGCGGCAACCGGAATCGCTGCCGCAGATATGAGCGCGAACGCGATCGGATGCGCGGGGATCCGAACGGCAACCGTCCCCAGTCCGGCGGTCACCTCCGGTGGCACAACCCTCGAACGCCTCAGGACCATCGTCAGCGGCCCTGGCCAGAAGCGCGAGGCAAGCGCTTCGACGGTGTCGGGACGATCGTCGGTGAGCGCGCTCAGCGCGTCGATGTCATGGACGTGCACGATCAGCGGGTCTTCAGTGGGGCGGCCTTTCGCCTCGAAAATCCGCCGCACGGCGGCCACATTCAGCGCATCCGCGCCGAGCCCGTACACCGTCTCCGTCGGGAACGCGACGAGACCGCCGCGCCGGAGGATGTCGGCGGCCCGCGCGATCCCGCCGGGAGCCGGGTGCTCGGGGTCGAGCACGAGAACGTCGGTCACGATCGGCCATCGTACTGTGGCTTCGGTTCACAGCGCTGCGCGTCCTGTCGCGCTCTTTCGTGAATTGCCGTCCGGAACTGCCCATAAAGACGGCTTTTAGGGCGGCCGATAGGAAAAACTGTGCTGAGCGAATCGCCCCCTGCCGCGCGGCGGAGCCGCGTGCTGATTGCCGACGATCGAGAAAGCATTCGCTCACTCTTTCATCGCCTGCTGAGCGCCGACGGCCATGACGTCGTGCTCGCGCCGGACGGTGCGTCGGCTCTTGCCGCGGTTCACCGGCACAGGCCGGACGTCGTGCTGCTCGACGTCGCGATGCCGCTCGTCGACGGCCTCGAGGTCTGCCGGCAGCTGAAAGCTGATCCCGCAACGCGACTGACGCCGGTCGTTCTCGTCTCGGGCCAGACGGAGTTGACCGACCGGATCAACGGCATCGAAGCGGGTGCCGATGACTACCTGTCGAAGCCGGTCCATCCGCACGAGCTGCGTGCGCGCGTTCGTTCGCTGTCGCGCGTCAAGCAGCTGATCGACGCGCTCGATTCAGCTGAGGCAGCGTTCGTCGCGCTCGCGCTGACGATCGAAGCCCGCGACCCGTACACCATGGGCCACTGCGAGCGGCTCTCGCGCACGGCGGTCGGCCTCGGACGTGCCCTCGGGCTGGGGACCGACGACCTGTCTGCGCTGCACCGCGGCGGGTATCTGCACGACATCGGCAAGGTCGGCGTGCCCGACTCCGTGCTGCTGAAGCCTGCGCCGCTCACCGCGGAGGAATCAGCGCTGATGCGACGCCATCCTGAGATTGGCGACTCGCTTTGCGCGCCGCTGCAGTCGCTGCGGTCGGTGCGACCCATCATCCTCGGCCATCACGAGCGGCTGGACGGAAGCGGATATCCCAACGGCCTTCGCGGCGACGAGGTGCCGCTGCTGGCGCAGATCGTTGGCATCGTGGATGTCTACGACGCGCTGACGTCGCGGCGGCCGTATCGCGATGCGCTCAGCCATGACGAAGCCGTGAAGTTCATGATGGAGGAGACCCACGCGGGCCGTTTCAATCCGCAATACGTTCAGGCGTTTCTCGAGACGCTGGCCCCCGCCGCCGCGCCCGCCGCGACGTAGTGTCCGCCTCGACGTAGTGTCCGCCTTCAGGCGGACCGTGCATCCAGCTACAATCGGCCTATGCCGTACCCCGAACCCTTTATCGCCCCGATGCGGGCGGAGCTGACGCGTCTTGGCGTCAGGGAACTGCGCACTCCTGAACAGGTTGACGACGCCGTACGCAGCACCGGCACGGTGATGATCGTCGTGAACTCGGTCTGCGGCTGCGCCGCCGGCAAGGCGAGGCCTGGAATCGCTCTCGCGCTGCAGCACGCGCGCAGGCCCGATCTTGCCGCGACGGTGTTTGCCGGAGGTGACGTCGAAGCCACCGACCGGGCGCGTCAGTACTTCGCGCCGTATCCGCCCTCGTCGCCGTCGGTCGGGCTGCTGCAGGACGGGAAGCTCGTGTTCATGATGGAACGCCGGGACATCGAGAACCGCGACGCGGCGTCCATCGCGGCACGACTGACCGCCGCGTTCGACGAACATTGCGGTTAATGTGTGGGGCGGACGTTGTCACGTCCGCCTGGCGCGCCTGACCCCCGGGGTCCCCATCGCGCCGGCGCGATGGGGTGGCGTGGCGCGCCCCACGTGACAGTCGCTGTTTCGCCCGACTAACCGCCCCGCGTGTGCATCTCCAGATGCGGATCGCGCTTCAGCCGGTCCACCGGAATGAGCGGTGAACGATCCCGCGCCGCCAGCCGCTCTTCGGCACCGCGGTCGCTGCGCACCTCCCACGTCGCGCGAATCAGCTGGGCCAGCTGCTCGTCGGTCGCGCCGCCGCGAAGCGGCCGCCGCAGGTCCGTTCCGTGCGCGGCATAGAGACAGAGGTACCAGAGCCCGTCCGCCGTCAGCCGGCTGCGATCGCACGAGTGACAGAACGGCTCGGTCGTCGATGAGATGATGCCGAAGACGGTTCCATCGGGGAGCGTGTACCGATCGGCGGGCGCGGACGAGGCTTCGAAGATCGGCGTCACCTCGCCGTAGTGAGCGTCGAGACGCGCGATCATCTCGCTCCGCGGCAGCACGCGTGACATCGACCAGTGCGTCGCGCCACCCACGTCCATGTATTCGATGAACCGGACTTCGCCGCCGTGTCTCTTCGCGAACTCGATCAACTCCACGAGCTCGTCGTCGTTGACGCCGCGAATCACGACCGTGTCCAGCTTGAGTCCAGGGAAAAGCGGGGCGGCGGTGGCGATCCCGTCGAGCACACGATCCAGTTCATCGAACCGGGTCAGGCTGCGGAATCGATCCGGGCGGAGCGTATCGAGGCTCACGGTCAGGCGATGAAGGCCCGCGTCGCGAAGTGCCTGGGCCTGTGCGGCGAGCAGGACGCCGTTGGTCGTCATCGCCAGATCGCGAATGGCGGACCGCGACGCGAGCCGGCGAATCAGATCGGGGAGGTCGCGCCGCAGCAGCGGTTCACCGCCCGTGAGGCGCACCTTGTCCACGCCCAGCGACGTGAAGACGTCGACGAGACGCTCGATCTCTTCGAAATGGAGAATGTCCTCGCGCGGCAGCCAGACGTAGTCCGGCTCCGGCATGCAGTAGCTGCAGCGCAGGTTGCAGCGGTCCGTGACGGAGACACGGAGATTGCGAAGCGGGCGCTGCTGGGTGTCGAGAAGCACGTCTTTGAATTATCTCAGGTCCATCGCGGGCCGGCCTAAAGGTCGGCCTCTACACGATCTAAATGACCCGCAACCGGGTGCGGTCGTGCGGAACATAGGGGAATGCGGCGATCTGCCCCTCGAACGCCCCGCTCCAGCGGCCTGGAACAGGGATGCCGCAGCCCGGGCAGGTGCCGCCGCCCGTCAGGCGGTAGTCCTGAATCAGGTATCCATACCTCGTGATCAGCCGCTCACCGCACGAGTGGCAGGCCGTGTGCTCGAGACCGCCAACGCGGCCGGGGAGGTTTCCCGCATAGACGAAGTGAAGCCCCGCCTCGCGTCCGATATCCGCGGCGCGCTTCAGCATCGCCGGCGTGGTGTTGGCGGTATCCAGCATCCGGTAATCCTGGTGGAACGCGGTGACATGCCACGGGATATCCGGCGAGACGCCGGCGAGGAACTGCGTCAGGCCTCGCAGTTCCGATTCGCTGTCGTTGAACCCGGGAATCAGCAGCGTCACGATCTCGACCCACACGCCGGAGCGGTGCAGCCAGGAAATTGTTTCGAGGATCGGCTGAAGGCGGCCGCCAAGCTCGCGGTAATGGCGGTCGTCGAAGCTCTTGAGATCGACTTTATACAAATCGATGTGCGGCCGCAGGTACTCGAGCACGCGCTCAGTGCCGTTGCCGTTCGACACGAAACCGGTGAGGAGGCCGTGCTGGCGCGCGAGCGTGAATACCTCGACCGCCCATTCGACGGTGATGAGCGGCTCGTTGTATGTCGAGACGACGATCCTGGCGCCCTGCCGCACCGCATCCTGAACCAGCGATGCCGGCGTCGTGTCTCTCGGTGGAGCCGATGCGTCAGGATCGCGCAGCGCTTGTGAGGTGACCCAGTTCTGGCAATAGCTGCAGTGGAGGTCGCAGCCGAGCATGCCGAAGCTGTAGGCGAGCGCGCCAGGGTAGGCGTGGAAGAACGGCTTCTTCTCGACCGGGTCGCACTGGACGCCGGCGACGTATCCCCACGGCACACGCAGCCGGCCGCCCTCATTGAAGCGGACTTTGCAGACTCCGAAGGCGCCCTCGGGAAGCGGACAGCGGTGCCCGCACGCGTGGCAGCGAATACGGCGCTTGCCGCTCGAGCCGTCGTCGATGGCCTCCACCAGCTCCGGGGCCGCATCGCGCGTCCGCGCGCCGAGCAAATCCTGCAGGGTTGCCACTGCTTTGATGGTACGCGATGGAGGCGTACGTCGGGCGAGCCTTGTGAGGCTCGCCTTGCGACATAGACTTCAGCAATGCACGTGGTTGTCGTGGGGGCCGGGGTATTCGGCGCGTGGACGGCGCGTCATCTGCTCGCGCGCGGGGCTGCGGTCACGGTCGTCGAAGCCTATGGTGCGGCGCACTCGCGGTCGAGCTCGGGCGACGAAACGCGGATCGTTCGCTGCGGCTATGGCCCCGATGCGATCTATTCGGAGCTGGCGCGCCGGTCGCTCGACCAGTGGCGCGCGCTGAGCGATCGGGCCGGCCTGCCGGATCCCCTGTGGCACCCGGCGGGCGTTCTCTGGATGGCCGCCGGAAGCGACGCCTACACCGCCGCGACGCGTGAAACGCTCACCCGGCTCGACATGCCGCCGGATGTTCTGAGTCCGCCGGACATGCGCGCACGCTTTCCTTACTTCGATACCTCCGGGATCGAGGTGACGCTGCTGGAACGCGACTGTGGTGTGGTCGCGGCACGGAGAGCCGTTCGAGCGCTTGTGGCTGATCTC
>JBOGIQ010000307.1:0-7457 GCA_050742535.1 Vicinamibacterales bacterium
CGGACGAGAGCCTGGCGCGCTTCGATGTGGCGCCGACGCTTCGCGTTCCGCTGTCGAGGCTGACCTATCTGTCGGTCACCACCAATGCGGCGTACCGGAGCACCTACTTCTCGCGCAGCGTCGATGCGTCGGGCGCGTTCGTCGACGAGGGCGTCAGCCGCCAGTACATGTCGCTGCAGACGAACGTCATCGGGCCCGTGCTGTCGAAGATTTGGGATACACCCGACAGCGGATATTCCGATCGCATGAAGCACGTCATCGAGCCGGCCTTGAACGTCGAATACATCACCGAGATGGCCAACCAGGCGCGTGTCCCGCTGACCGACTCCACCGTGGTTGCCGTCGGGGGCGCCGCGAAGTTCACCTACGGGCTGACGAATCGCCTGATCGCCCGGACTCGGGGCGCCGGCGAAGGACGCGGCTCGACCCGCGAGTTCCTCACCTTCGGCGTGCAGCAGTCGTATTACACGAATCCGGAAACCAGCCTCTTCGACACTCAGTACGTGAGTTATTCCGGGCGGTTGAAGCCCGTCGATCTGTCGCCGATCGCCCTGACGGCGCGCCTCTCACCGACGCCTGGGCTCGACGCAAACGCCCGCCTCGAATACGACGTCACCGGCAACGGAATGCAGATTCTGACCGCCGGCGGAACGCTGACGACGGGAGCGAGCTCGTCGAACGTGGGCTTCAGCCGTCAGCGCTTTACGCCCGAATCGGACGCGAGCAGCTACCTCACCGCGTCCTCCTCGTGGCGATTCGCGGAGGGGCGAACGACCGCCTTCTACGCACTGAACTGGGACATCGACGCGAAGTACATCTACAGCCAGAGCCTCGGTGGCACCTACATGGCGCAATGCTGCGGCGTGCGCGCCGACTTCCAGGTCGTCAACTTCCTCCCATCCGTCAGCTCCCCGATCCCGAGCGATCGACGGTTGAACTTCGCCTTCGTGCTGGCGGGCCTTGGGACATTTTCCAACTTCTTCGGCCTGTTTGGCGGTCAGTAACGCGTGAGCGGCACGGTCGTCCTCGTCACCGGCGCAGCCGGATTCGCCGGCGGCCATCTTCTCGAGCAGCTCGCCGGCTCGACCGACCTCGTCGGCTGGTCACGATCCGATCCGCCACCGCAGCTCGCGCCGCTTGCCCGGTGGCAGCGCGTCGACATTCTCGACGGCGGGAAGGTCTACGACGCGCTGCGGGCCCTGCGGCTGCACGCGATATTCCACCTGGCCGGCCAGCCGCACGTCGGGGAATCGTGGCACGACACCGCCGGTCCCCTCGCGGCGAACGTTCTCGGAACACACCGCATCCTCGACGCGGTCGATAGACTCGGCTTCCACTGCCGAGTCCTGGTCGCCGGCTCAGCGCAGGTGTACGCGTCATCGACCGAGCCAATCAGTGAAGACGGTGCCATTGCTCCGTCGAGCCCGTACGCGCTCAGCAAGCTGGCTCAGGAACAGCTCGCTCTGCGAGCCGGCACGGGGCAGATGGAAGTCATCGTCACCCGTCCGTTCAATCACACCGGTCCGCGCCAGAAGCCGTCGTTTCTGGCGCCAGGTGTTGCGCGGCAGGTTGCGCAGATCGAACGCGGCGAGCTCGATCCGGTTATCAAGGTCGGCAATCTGGATCCGATCCGCGACGTCTTCGATGTACGCGATGTGGTGCGGGCGTACGCGGCGCTCATGAAGCACGGCGTGCCGGGAACCGTCTACAACATCGCGTCTGGTGTCCCGCGGCCTGTCCGCACGATCGTCGAAGCGCTCGTCGCACGCGCCCGCGTACCGATTCGCATCGAACAGGATCCCGCGCGGTTCCGGCCGAACGACGTCCCGGTTCTGGTTGGGAACGCCAGCCGGCTGAAGAACGCGACGGGCTGGCGGCCGGAGATTCCGTTCGAGCGGATGATCGACGATCTGCTGGATTTCTGGCGCAAAACGCGGTCGCCTTGAAGGCGAACATAACACGAAACTAAACTGGGGCATGGAAAGCCGTCCCCGTCCGGGCGCCGGCCACGTCGCGCCGCTGCTGTTCGACCTCGGCACTCCGAAACCGACCACGCGCGACATTGCCGATCTGATACGCATCGGGGGTGGCGCCGACGCCCTGACCGAAGCCGTGCGGCGCGCCGACGCCGCGCGCTATCAGGAGGTCCGCTGCCGGTCGGCGCTGAATCCCGTGAAGGGAATGCCGTTCGAGTGGACGTTGAATCCCTATCGCGGGTGCACCCACGGCTGTCATTACTGCTACGCGCGCCGCTACCACAACCAGTTCGAGCTCGGCGCGGACGACGAATTCGCGTCGGTCATTTTCGTGAAGACGAACTTCGTCGACGTCCTTCGCCGCGAGCTGCAGAAGCCATCATGGCAGGGCGATTACGTTGCGGTGGGAACGGCGACCGACTGCTACCAACCGATCGAGGGTCATTACAAGCTCACGCGCGGCGCGCTTGCCGCGCTGTGCGAGCAGCGAAACCCGGCCGGCGTGGTGACCAAGGGGCCGATGGTGGTGCGCGACAAGGACATCCTGGCGGATCTCTCCGCCGGCGCCGGCTGCAGCGTCTACATCAGCGTGCCGTGCGTGGACGAGGATGTCTGGCGGCAGCTCGAGCCGGGCACCGCCCCGCCCATGCAGCGGCTGCGGGCGGTCCGGGAGCTGGTCGATGCGGGCGTCCGCACCGGCGTCCTGATGAACCCGATCGTCCCTGGTATCTCGTCGCGCCCGGCGCTGATGGAGCAGACGATGAAGGCGATCGCGGACCACGGCGCGCGATTCGTCGGCTGCAACGTGATGTTCCTGGAGGGCGGGACGCGCGATCACTTCATGCGCTGGCTCGATGCCGAGCGCCCGGAGCTCGTCGGCGGATATCGAAACCTCTACGCGCGGAAGTACGCGTCCGCCTCATACCGCAAGGAGGTTCACGCCGTATTCAATGCCCTGCGGGACAAATACGGACTGAATCGCCGCGACGAGCGCGACCGGTCCGAGGACGAGCCGGTGAAGGTCGCGGAGCAGCAGATGCTGCGGTGGCGGGACTAAATGCGGAATTCAGAATGCAGGCAGAACTCAGGCCGCGCCTGAATTCTGCATTCTGCATGGTGAGGAGCCAGCTAAACCGCCATCGCGTCCGGGTCTGCCGAGGCCACCAGACGCGGGCTGGCGGCCTCCACGACGACCTGACCGTCTCGGACGGCCGCACGGAACGCGGTCGCTTCCTTCCAGTGCTGGCTGAGCGGCAGCTTGATCCGATCGTCGATCACCCGCTTCAGGAAACGGGCGCCGTACGCCAGGCTGTAACCATCGGTCACGATCTTCTCGAGCGCGTCAGGCTCGATGGTGATCGTCTTGTTCCAGCGCTTCAACGTTCCGGTCACCTCGTCGATGTATTTGATCGCGATCTGCCGCACCTCCTCCTTCGTGAGCGGCTCGAACACCACGACCTGATCGATGCGGTTGCGGAACTCCGGCGGGAAGCGCCGCTCGAGATCCCGGTTGATCTCCGACTGCACTTCCTCCATCCGCATCTGGCCCGATCGGAATCCCATCGGGCTCTGCAGCTTGCGGAAGTGCTCCGATCCGGCATTCGACGTCATGATCACAATGGCGTCCGACAGGTAGACCCGCTTGCCGCGTCCATCCGTCAACCAGCCCTCGTCGAACGCCTGCAGGAACAGATTGAGCAGGCTCGGGCTTGCCTTCTCGACCTCGTCGAGCAGGACCACCGAGCACGGGTTGTCCTTGAGCTGATTCGTCAGGAAGCCTCCGCGCTCGCTGCCGACGATGCCCCGGGGCATGCCGATCAACTTGTCGACGGAGACACCGCCGTCCTGGTATTCGGACATGTCGACGCGGATCATTTTCTTCTCGTCGCCGAAGAGGAACTCGGCGATTGCCTTCGCCAGCTCGGTCTTGCCGACGCCCGTCGGGCCGAGGAACAGCAGGACGCCATCCGGACGATCGAACCCGTCCTTGAGCGGCCCCTTGTTGAGCACGAGCCGGTGCGCGAGCGCCGACACGGCCTTCTTCTGCCCGACGACACGGCGGCCAAGCCGGTTCTCGATGTCCTTGAAGCGTTCGCCGACATCGCGGAAGACCATGTCGCGTGGTATCTGCGCCGCGTGCGAGATCACGCCGATGACCTCTTCGGCGCGCACTTCCCACCGCCGATCGATTTCGGCGCGGACGGCGGCGGTGTCGAGCCAGCCGATCACCTTGTCGGGAAGGTGCAGATGCCGCTGGTAGCGCGGCGACATCTCCAGCGCGGTCTCAATGGCTTCGTCGAGCAGACGAACTGAATAATTGCGTTCGAGACGCGGCCGCAGGTTATAGAGGATGCGCCGTGTTTCCTCCAGCGACGGCTCGGCCACCTGCACGGTGCGGAATCGCCGCGCCAGGGCCTCGTCCTCCTGGATGTATTCCTTGTATTCGCTGAGGGTGGTCGCGCCGATCATGCGCACCTCGCCGCGCGCCAGGACCGACTTGAACACATTGGCCGCGTCGGACGGCGCGCCGAGCGCTGAGCCGGCGCCCACCATCGTGTGCGCTTCGTCGACGAACAGAATCAGGTTCGGCCGCTCCTTGATCTCGCGGATCACGTTCTGGATGCGATCCTCGAACATGCCGCGGAGCATGGTGCCGGCAACCATCGTGTTCATCTGCAGGTTGACCACCTGGCAGTCGCGCAGGCGGACCGGCACCGATTCGGGCTCGAACTCGATCCGGCGGGCCAGACCTTCGACGATGGCCGTCTTGCCGACGCCGGGTTCACCGATCAGCATCACCGAGTTCGATCGTTCCCGGTGGCAGAGGATCTCCAGAACCTGCTGAATCTCCGGATCGCGGCCATATACCGGCGCGATCTTGTCCTGGCGCGCAAGGAGATTGAGGTTCGTGGCGAAGTGCTTGAGAAAGGGCGGCAGCTCGAAGCGCTTCCGCAGCCTCTCCTCCCTCACCTCGTTGTCGCGCATCCGCGTCGCAATCCGTGACACGAGCACTTCCGGCTCGACGCCGTGGCGCCGGATGATCGAGACCGGCACGCCCTGGCTTTCCTCGAAGATGGCCGAGAACAGGTCGGACGATTCAATCGTCTGCCGGCCGGCACGGCTCGCCTGATGAAAGGCGAGCTTGAACACGAGCTTGGTGGCAGGAGCGACGCGCAGCTCGCGATCGGCAAACGTCGGCAGCACCTGGAGGTGCTCTTCCAGACCCTGCAGGATCTCGTGCGGGTTCAGCTCGAGATCGCGCATGACCTGTGAGAAGGTGTCCCACTCGACTTGCGCGAACGCGAGAAAGATGTGCTCGTTGGTGAGGAGCGCATGATCCCGCCGGCGCGATTCCTCAATCGCGCGATCGACCACACGCTGGGCAGATTCACCAATCTTGCTTTGTGCGATGTCGAAGTCGTCCACGAGTCGGTCCTCCTGACCACGCACGCCCGTGGTCGCCGATCCCAGTGGCAAGATGCGAGCCATCGAACAGGCCTGTGTTTGCTGCATCAATCGGGCGGGCAAACAATGATGGGACAGTGACTTACGTCTTGGCCGTCTCAGCCGAGGACGAACGGCAGTGAGTTACCACTTCTATAATGGACGGTGATGGTGCGCTTGCTTCTTTCCTGTTTTCTCGTCGCGGTTGTAACCGCTGCCGCGCGCGCACAGACCCCTCAACCATTCCCGCGAGCGGGCACCGCGCAGCCGCAAAAAGCGGCGACCACACCCCCGCCGGCCGCGCCGGCACAGGCTCCAGCCGCGCCGGTTGATCCGAACGCGCCTCCGGGCGCCGCGCTCGGCGTGACCGTGTACCCGGGAGCTCAGTTCCTGGGGTCGTACGACGCCGGCCGCGGCCAGCGCTACTACCTGTTTGGCGCGACGGCGAGCTTTGCCGAGCTGGTTGGCTATTACCGAACCCAGATCGGCGAGAGAGGCGACCTCGTTTTCAAGGACCCGCAGACGCACATGTTCACTGGCGGGACGCTCGCGCGCTACCGCGAGGAAACGATGGCGTTCCCGCCGAGTGTCACGGTGAAGGACTGGACGGGTGGGGGATCGGCCGGCTACCCGAATCCGAAAATCGGCGCACAGCCGCAGCGCTTCCCGACGGTGATCATGATCGTTCCACCGCCTGCAGGCGCACCGGCCGCCCGTTAGACGGTGAAAGGCCGACCTGCCCGCCTTCGCGCGTTCGCGCTTCGGCGAGGTCCGCCGTAGCCCGGCGCGCGTCCCGGACCGGCGGAGGCGGAAAAGTCGGCCGCTACCGATTTTCAGCTTGCGGCATATTTCTCTTCCAGGTACCGCAGATACGGTTCGGGACTGACAGGAGAGCCGGTCACGCGCTCCACGAGCTCCTGCGGCTCGAATTTCCGGCCGTGCCGATGAAGCTCGGTTCTCAACCACGACAGCAGCGCCGAGAAGTCGCCGCGGCCGATGTCTGAATCGCGGGCCTGGTGAAGCCGGCCAAACCGTTCCCACAGTTGCGCCGCAATGAGGTTTCCCAGCGTGTAGGTGGCGAAATAGCCGAACAGGCCAGCCGACCAGTGAATGTCCTGCAGCACGCCGCTGGCATCGTCCGGAGGCGTGAGCCCGAGATACTCCTGCATTCGCGCGTTCCATGCGTCGGGAAGGTCGGACACGCGCAGCGAGCCCTCGATCAGCGCGAGCTCGAGCTCGACGCGCAGCATGATGTGCAGGTTGTAGGTCGCCTCGTCGGCCTCGACGCGAATCAAGGTCGGGCGGACACGATTGATCGCCGCGTAGAACGCCGCAGCGGAGACGCTCGCCAGCTGGTCCGGACACGCCGCCTGCAGCCGCGGGAAGAA
The DNA here is from genome assembly GCA_050742535.1 of Vicinamibacterales bacterium. Classification (GTDB taxonomy): domain Bacteria; phylum Acidobacteriota; class Vicinamibacteria; order Vicinamibacterales; family UBA2999; genus Gp6-AA40. Next base: position 6,809 of record JBOGIQ010000307.1, read on the forward strand.
ATGGTTCCAGAAGGCGCGCGAGCGCCCGACCATATTTTCCCACAGCCGGCTCTGCGACTCGTGCACGCCAAGCGACGCTCCCCCTTCGAGCAGCGTCCGCTGATGCTCGTCGCCGACACCCTGTTCGTACATCGCGTGCCCGGCTTCGTGCATCGTTCCGAACAGAAGGGCCAGCGGCTGCCCGTCCACCCAGCGCGTCGTAATGCGCACGTCGCTGGCGCCAATACCAGTAGCAAACGGATGTACTGACTTGTCCTGCCGGCCGCGCGTCCAGTCGAAACCAAATGCCGTGACGACGTCGACGGCGAAACGCCAGATGTCGCTTTCTGCATATCGCGCGCTGAGGAATTCCGCCGCCGGCGCAGGCCGGTCTGCAACCGACTTGATGATGGCGACCTGACGCTGACGCAGTGAATCGAAGATCCGTTTTACCGCGGCCGTCTTCATCCCCGGCTCGTAGTCGTCGAGCAGCACGTCGTATGGGTGATCCTCCGGGGGAAAGAACGAGACATACCGTCTCTTCAGATCGATCACCGTCTGCAGGTGAGGGGCGAACGCGGCAAAATCGGATTTGCTGCGTGCCTCCGCCCATATGTGCTGGGCCGCAGAGATCGCCGCTGCATGCTCCGCCACGAAATCAGCCGGAACC
>JBOGIQ010000308.1:0-7438 GCA_050742535.1 Vicinamibacterales bacterium
GACGAGGAAGGCCCCTAGAAAACCGCCGAACACGGTACGCACTGAAAGCATGCCTGCCTCCTTCGAGTCTGAGACACCGCGATCTTGTCAAATGTTCCCACGGGATCAGGTATATTTCGCACCGCTTTGAGAGATGCCATGAAACACATCACTGTCTTTCTTGCCTGCCTCGTCCTTGGGACGTCCGTACTGGCTCAGCGGCCCTCCGATCCGGCGCTGCTCGTACCGGAGTCCGCGCCCGAGCTCGACTATGTATTCGAGCCGAATGCGATCACGCTTCCGGCGGGGTCGAAGATGGGCGCCGCGGCCGCCGTGGCGTTCGACGCGCGCGGCCACATTTACGTGCTGACGCGCGGTGCGCAGGCGTTCTTCGAGTTCGATCCGAACGGCGCGTTCGTCCGTTCGTTCGGCGACGGCATGTTCACGCGCTCGCACGGGTTGAAGATCGACCGCGAGGGCAATCTGTGGGCGACGGACGTCGGGGCGCACACGGTCGTGAAGCTCAATCCAGCCGGACAGGTGCTGCTGACGATTGGCACCAAAGGCGAGGCAGGCGAGTGGAACGAGGCGGCCGGCTCGCGCAGGTTGAACCAGCCGAACGACATTGCCATTGCCGCCACCGGCGACGTCTTCATCGCCCAGGGGCACACACCCGGCCCAAAGGGCGACGCGCGCGTGCTCAAGTTCGACAAGGACGGCCGCTTCATCACGTCGTGGGGCGGCAAGGGGAAGGAGCAGGGGCAGTTCGAGGTCGCGCATGGCATCACCATCGATCCGAAAGGCCTGCTGTGGGTGATGGACCGCGAGAACTCGCGCATCCAGGTGTTCGATACGAACGGCAAGTTCGTGCGCGAGCAGAAGTACAAAGGCCTGCCCTGCAGCGTGGCCTTCACGAAGGACGAGGCGTTCATGGTGAATGGGTTCACCGGCCAGATCCTGCGGCTGGACGCGAGCGGCAAGGTCCTCGCCGCGATGGGCAAGCCGGGCACGGCGCCGGGCGAGTTCGGCGAGGCGCATTTCGTCGCCGTCAGCCCGCGCGGCGACGTCTACGTTGCAGACTCCGTCAACGGCCAGCTGATGAAGTTCGTGCGCAAGAAGTGAAGTAGGGCGTCCCCTAAGGGATGCCGAGGAGCACATGCAGCCGAAGCGGATCACGCCGATCCTCAACGTCTCGAACATCCAGGACAGCTTCGCGTGGTTCGAGAAGCTGGGGTGGGAGAAGTCGTGGGCATGGGGCGATCCTCCGGATTTCGGCGGGATCTGCGCCGGCTCGTGCGAGATTTTTCTGTGCGAGAACGCACAGGGCGGCCGCGGCCGCAGCGCCATCGAGAAGACCTTCGGGCCGAACGCCAACGATGCCGAGGACAAAGGCGTGTGGATGTCGATCTGGGTCGACGACGTCGATGAGATTCACCGCCGATGCGTCGATCGCGGTCTCGAGGTGACGTGGCCGCCGACCGACATGCCGTGGAACGTCCGCGAGATGCACGTCCGTCATCCGGACGGTCACGTGTTGCGAATCAGCAAGCAGATCGAGGAGGAATAACGCCCCGCTGCTGCGCTTACCGGATATTGAAAGTCACGGTGGTTGTCATGACGACGGATACGGCTTTACCGTCGATCACCGTCGGCTCGAACTCCCACTGCCGTACGGCGTCCATCGCCGCCTCGTCGAGCGGCGGCGTCGATCGGATGACGCGCACGTCTTTGACCTTGCCGTCCGGGCCGATCAGCGCCTCGAGCGTGACGGCGCCGCCAATGCGTCTTCGCTGCGCCTCGTCGGGATACTGCGCCCGGACGTTCTTCGTCTGGCGTAGCGGAGGCACCCCGGGGCCGGCGCGGTACGCGCCTTCCGCAGCGGGCCATGGCGGCGTGGGGGGAAAGGCCCCCGCACCGCGCCCCGTGACCGAAGCGAGTGGTGACGGGTCCTGCTGAACGGCCGTGGGCTCGGGCGCGACGTAGTACGTGAACACGACGTGGAACGTAATCGGCTCGGCGGGCGCCTCGTAGGCCCAATGCCGCAGCGCCTCGGCCGCTGATCTGACGATGGCGTCGCTCATCGTGCGTCGTGTCTTTTCGTCGACGGCCGGTCCGGGGACGAACTGGACGAGCGGGTCCCCCAGCCCGCGGATCTCGCCAATACGGCCTTCGGAGTTGAGCGTCACCTGAAGGCGCACGGTGCCTCGGGTTGCGGGCGGCCGGAATTCCGGCGGTGTGACCGGCGGGGCGGAAGCCGTCCTCTTCGGGATTGGGTTTTCCGGTGAGCTGGGCTGCGCCGACTTCTCGAGCGGCCCAACCGTCGACCGCACTTCCTGTGCAGATAGGGAAGCCGTCGCGAGGAAGACGACGGCAGCGGAGGTGATGACACGCAGCATTGGCCCTCTCCAGTTCAGAAGGGACGCGTGCGGTGATTATCCGCTACTCGGTCTTGGTTTTGAACGAGAACGTATGCGTCACCACCGAAATGACCCTGACGGGGAGCCCGTTGATCTGCACCGGCTCGTAGCGTGCCGCCAGCGTCGCCTCGATGGCGGCCTGATCGAGCCGCGGCACCGATTTGAGAATTCGAGCGTCGGCGACGCGCCCGTCGGTGCCGATGACGATCTCGAGCAGCACCTCGCCCTGCACGCGGGCGTCGAGCGCGGCCTTCGGATACACGGGCTTCACGTATTTCGTTTTCTTCGGCGGTGTGAGGCCCGCGCCCGTCGGCATTGCGCCTTCGGCAGCCGCCCACGGCGCTACCGCCACCTGCGCGGGCAGCACGTCGGAGGGGTCCGTCAGTGCGTGGCTCACCTGTCCGGCAACGAATCCGAAGGACAACTGAAAGGTCATCGGCCCGCCCGCGGGCTCGTCGAAGCGCCATCGGTCGAGCGCGGCGGCAACCGATCGCAGCACCGCGTCGGCGGCCACGCGCTCGGCGGCGACGTCGGACGGCGATCCGATGGCCGGCTGCAGCAGCGGACCCTGCGAGCGCCGGACTTCGGCAACGCGTCCCGAATTGTCCAGGGTCACCTGGACGATGAGCGCGGCCTTGGCGCCGATGCGCCGCAGCTCCCATGGATAGTCCGCGGGCTCGACGGACTTGCGGCGGGGCAGGGCGCTGCCGGGCGTCAGCGGCTTCGCCTGCTGTTCCAGCGGCCCGACGGTGTTCCGTACTTCAACCGCCGCGCGCGACTGCGCGTCGGTCACGGCCGCCACGCCGCCGAGCCACAGACCTCCAATGATCAGAGTCCGGACGAACCGCATGAATGCTCCCGAGTCGAAATGAAAAGGGCACCGCCCCTTGGTCCGCCTGAAGGCGGACACGACGAAACGGTGCCCTGCGAAAACCACCCAGGCAACCCAGCTACCCAGGCAACCCAGGCAACCCAGGCAACCCAGCTACCTCTGAAGCGGATTGTCGCGGACCTGGAACTTCACCATCTTGCCTTTGGTCCCCTTGCCGCCTTCGATGTGCCATACGAAGTGGGTGCCGTAGTTCGCCCACAGGGCGCGGCCCTTCCACCCGGCTTTGGCATCGTCGATGCGCGCGTCCATGCCGCGCGAGTAGAAGCCGAGCGGGTATGGCACACGCAGCGTGACCCACTGACGCGTCTGCGGATTCAGCACCAGCAGCGAGTCGGAGTTCGATCCGTTGGCCAGCGGCGTGTTCGCGCCGAAGCCCATCACATTATGACGGTCCACCCAGTTGTAATAGTGGAAGTCGGTCGGGATGTCGGTGCCTTTGAACGTCGGGCCGTCGGTCTTGTAGAGCGTCCAGCCCTCGGGGCAGTCCGAGCCGTCGAACTTCCGCGCGCCGGTGAGCGACTTGCACTTGCGGCGATCGAAGCTCGCCAGGTGGCTGCTGGCGGCCAGCGCCGTCCACATGACGCCGTTGCCGTCCACGTCGATGCCGCGCGGATCGAGACCGGGCGCCGGCACGCGATAGACCTCCGTCATGCACGTCTCCGGCGGATTGTTGCCGCGGTCGACGCGAACGACGTAGCCGGGGAAGCTTTCCGAGGCACCCCAGATCGAGTTGTCGGCCGGACTCGGCATCACGCCGTACAGATTGAAGCTGATCTGCGTGTCGAGCTTCGGATCCAGCGGCGCGGGCGGGGCGCCGCGTCCTCCGCGGCCGGCCGCGGCGCTGGTGTCGCCCTGAGTGTCGCTCGCGTACAGCACCGAAATCGCGCCGGGCGACCGCTGATTCCACGGACGCGTGATCCGGCCGTCGCCGTTGGTGTCCACGACCTGACCGCACCAGCCGACTGCTTTCTGCTCGTCCTTCGTCTCGTCATAGACCTTCGTGTCCACCCAGCCGACCATCGCACCGGACAGCTCGTTGAAATACACGGTCTCGTTCGCGTCGGTGTCGAAGTACAGATGGTGGGTGGCGTAGCAGGTGTCCACCGTCGTGAACTGCTTCGTCTTCGGGTCGTAGAATCCGGCCTGCCGACCGCTCTGCTTGATCGGATACCACGCGGCAAACTTGTTCGCCGGATCGGTGCACCACGCCGGGTTCTGGTTGCTGCGAATCTTCGTCGTCAGCCAGACTCGCCCCTTGCTGTCCATCATCGGGTTGTGCGGATCCGCCGGGTTGTACGGCGGGTTCGCCCACAGATGCGTGTCGCCGAAGAAGAACGACGGACGGTTGGGACGTGGGAAGCGCGACGGCACCTGTTCGCGCGGCATGCGGGTCGGGATTTCGAGCTCCTCGGTGGTGTTCGTCTTCGGGTCGAGCATCACCAGCGTGCCGTGCCCGGCTGACACCGCATACACCGGCCCGCCGCCGTTCACGGTCGGACGATTGCGATCCGTGGTGATCTCGTCGTGCATGAACGAGTGGTCGGTGCCCCAGTCCCACAGCGTGAGTACGAGGTTGCGCTCGACGCCGCGCGGCCGCGGCGGCGCCGGAGGAACGGCGCCCTTATCGATGGCGCGCGACCAGTCGGCCCATGCCTTCAGCGCGCGCTGCTGTCCCTGCGAGTTCAGCACGCTGTACATATTGGTGCCGCGCACGCCCACACCCAGGCGCCATTCCCACGCTTCCTCGTGCGTCTTCAGCTCCGGCTTGCCCTTGAACACGTGCGTGAGATCGCGCGTGATGGGGTTGCCCAGCTGGTGGCAGAAGTTGCAGTTCGATTTCAGCGTGTGCATCCAGTTCGCCTGCGTCGACATGTTCGGCGAGATGCCATTGCCCTGCGGGCCGGTGCCCGGGAAATCTTTCGCCGACGGAACTTCGAGCATCGACAGCCAGTAGTTGCCGGGATACACCTTGGCCGCTTCCTGCGGCGTGCCGGCGGCGTTGACGCGCAGCGTCATCGCCGTCGCGGTCGGTTTCGTCTGCACCGGCTTGGAGTCGACGAGGCCGTAGCCGCGCACCCACACGTTGTAATTCGCGGCCGGCAGCTCGGGCACCATGAAGCGGCCCTGGTCGTCGGTGACGACAATCTTGATGAAGCCGGTCGGCAGGTCCTTGGTTTCGGCGATGACCCACACGCCGGCTTCGGGTCCTTTCGGTCCCTGAACGACGCCTGTCAGATATCCCTCGGCCGGCACGGCGCCACGCTGCGCCTCGAGAATATTGCCGGGCGCGATCGCCAGCGCCAGCAGCAGCACGGCGAGACCCGCGCCCAGCGCCGCGAATCCAACCCGCCTGCGGGTAGACCTGCTCATACGAATCCTCCTGAAATGGGGTCCGACCCCTTGCGACAAAAAAGCACTATAGGGTAACTCGGCGGGCATGCAATCGTCGCGCGCGGCAGCTTTTTTTGGCCGGGAATTTGAGACGAGCGGCTGGGTCCCGCCGAGGCACCCGAAGGGTAAAATAAGTGGGCTTCTCGATGAGGTTCTGGATCTCCCGGCTTGTCGTCACTGTTTCGCTCGTGCTTGGCACAGCGCCGGCCTTTGCGCAGGACCTGCGGCTGGCGACGGCGGCCGCCAATCGCGACACGGCTGCCGTACGCGCGCTGCTGGCCCAGAAGGTCGACATGAATGCCCCGGACGCGCAGGGCACGCCCGCGCTCCATTGGGCCATCCGCGTCGACGACATCGACCTTGTCCGGTTGCTGCTGTCGGCCGGGGCCGACGCCACACTCGCGAACCGCTACGGGTTGACCCCGCTCACGCTGGCCGTCACCGGCGGCAATCCGGCAATGATCCGCCTGATGCTGGAGGCCGGCGCGGACCCGAATGCCGTGGACCCGGCTGCCGAGACGATGCTGATGATTGCGGCGCGTGTGGGCGTTGCGGACGCCGTGCGTGCGCTCCTCGATCGCGGCGCCGTCGTCGACGCCCGCGACAAGACCTATCAGCAGACGGCGCTGATGGTCGCCGTCCGCGAGAATCATCAGGCGATCATCCAGATGCTGATCGAGCGCGGCGCCGACGTGAACGCGAAGACGCGCACCGGCAATACGCCGAATTGGGTACTGCCCAATTCCGTGCCCGGCTTCGGCCACGGCATCGGCATCGTCCGCGGCGGCCTGCCGCCGCGGGGATCGCGCCAGCCGATTCCAGGCTCGCTGTCGCCGCTGCTCTACGCCGCTCGTGACGGCCGGCTCGAGGCGGCGAAACTGCTCCTGGCGAACAAGGCGGAGGTCGATCAGACCGACGCGAACGGGATCACGCCGCTGATCATGGCGATCGTGAACAACCGCGTTGCGGTGGCGAAGTTCCTGCTCGAACAGGGCGCGGATATTCACGCCACCGACTGGTACGGACGGACGCCGCTCTGGGCGGCCGTCGAGACGCGCAACATGGACGTGGACAACGCCACGTTCGTCAACAGCATCGAGCGCGCGCCGATGCTCGAGGTGATCAGGACGCTGCTCGAGCGCGGCGCGAAGGTCAACGTGCGCATGAAGGAGGTGCCGCCCATCCGGCGTGCATTCCTCCGCGTGACCGGCTCGCTCGAGTGGGTGGATTTCACCGGGCAGACGCCGTTCCTGACCGCGTCGCGTGCGGCCGATCTCACGCTGATGCGCCTTCTGCTGAAATACGGAGCCGACCCGAACATCGGCACCTTCGAGGGGACGACGCCGCTGATGGCGGCCGCCGGCGTCAACTGGGTGTACGACCAGACATTCGACGAAGGTCCTGCCGCCCGTCTCGAAGCGGTCAAGCTCTGTCACGAGCTCGGCAACGACGTGAACGCGGTGAACTCGATGGGTCTGACTGCGGCGATGGGCGCCGCCAATCGGGGCTCGGACGACATCATCAAATTCCTCGTCGAGAAGGGCGCGAAGCTGGATCTGAAGGACAAGGAAGGACGTACCGCGCTCTCGTGGGCCGAGGGTGTATTCCTCGCCACTCATCCGGCGAAGCCGAAGCCGAGCTCGATGGCGCTGATCAAGAGCCTGATGGGCCCCTCGGCCGCACCGTAATCATGTACAAGGTTCTTCCACTCGTTCTGATCTGGACTATTGCCGTGGGGCGCGCCTTGTCAGGCGCGCCC
>JBOGIQ010000309.1:0-7348 GCA_050742535.1 Vicinamibacterales bacterium
GGTCCGGACACCGTGATTGTCAGCACCGTGAACTCTGCTCCAGTGGCGAAGGCGGGGGCGGATCAGACCGCGCTCGTGACAGGGACCGTCGTCCTCAATGGCAGCACGTCGACCGATGTCGACGGCGACGCGCTGTCGTTCGAATGGGTGCTTACGTCGCGGCCTGCCGGGAGCATCACGACGCTGGCGAATTCGAACTCGGTGAGTCCGACGTTTGTCGTCGACAAGCCCGGCTCGTACGAAGTCCGCCTCACGGTGCACGACGGCATCGTCGCCAGCAGCCCGGACACGGTTGTGGTGACCACGACGAATACGGCCCCCGTCGCCAACGCGGGTCAGGACTCGACGGCTCAGGTCACCCGTATCGTCTCGCTCGACGGTAGCGGCTCGAGCGACGTGGATGGCGATTCGCTCTCGTATTTGTGGTCACTGTCGACATTGCCGGCCAGCAGCGCAGCGACGTTGAGCAATTCGACGCTCGTCTCGCCGACGTTTGTCGTGGATGTTCCCGGGGTGTACGTCGCACAACTGCTCGTACACGACGGGACCACGATGAGCCCGGCCGACACCGTGACGATCACCACGGTGAACTCACCGCCGACGGCAGTGGCGGGCCCCGATCAGTCGGCTCTGGCCGGACAGCCGGTGACGCTCGACGGCAGCGGATCGTCGGACGTCGATAACGACCCGTTGACGTTCATGTGGGCGATCACGACGCGTCCAGCCGGGAGCGCCGCGGCGATTATCAACGCGTCGGGGCCGGTCGCGCTCTTCACGGCCGACGTTCTTGGGACGTATGTCGCGCAGCTGATTGTGAACGACGGATTGGTCAGCAGTGCCCCCGACACGGTCGTCATCGACACGCGGAACACGCCACCAGCCGCCTCGGCTGGCCCCGACCAGCTCGGTGTCGCCCTCGGCGGCCTAGTACAACTCGACGGCAGCGGGTCCGCGGACGCCGACGGACATCCGCTGACGTTTGCGTGGTCGCTGCTGTCGAAGCCGGCCGGCAGCGGCGCGTCAATCTCCGTGGCGGACGCCGTAGCGCCCACATTCGTCGCTGATGTGCCCGGCGATTATGTGGCGCAGCTGATCGTGCACGATGGCCTTGTCGCCAGTGCGCCGGACGCGGTTCTGATTCGCACCGCAGCCCAGTCACAACTCGAGGTCTCGCCGGCGTTCCTGGCATTCCCGGCGACCGCTGTCACCGAGCAGAGTGCGCCCCAGGCGGTTGTCGTCACCAACGCCGGCGGAACGCCGCTCACGTTCTCGTCCGCCACGGTGACGGGGGAGTTCAGCGTGGCTGCCAATACCTGCGGAGAGCTCGCGCCGGCGCAGACCTGCCAGATCGAGGTGCTCTTCGCGCCGATCGACGACGGAGCGGCGACCGGCAGCCTCGAGCTCGTGTTTCAGAGCGGTGCCGCGGCGTTCGTATCCGATGTGACGTCGCTGAGCGGGACCGGCGTGTCGCTGACGACGGTCACTGTTGCGGCGACCGACGCGGCCGCATCCGAGACCGGTCCGGATCCGGGCACTTTCACGATTACACGCGTCGGCGACACGACCTCGGCGCTGTCGGTCGCGTTCCACATGTCCGGCAGCGCCGCGAACGGGAGCGACTACAGCGCCATCGTGGGACCAGTGGTCATACCGGCCGGGGCGGCGTCGGCCACGGTGACGGTGACCCCGATCGACGATGCGGCGACTGAGGAAGCCGAATCGGTCGTCCTGACGCTCCTGGACGGCCCTGGCTATGGTCTGGGAACCGACCGCAGCGACACCGTCACGATCGAGGCGAGCGGCGTCCTGCCCGTGGTCACGATCGCAGCCGCGGATCCGGACGCCGCGGAATCGCCGCTCGACGCAGGGACGTTCGTCATCACCCGCACCGCCAACCTCGGCCTGGCCTTCGGAGTGAGCCTGACGCGTGGCGGCACCGCGCTTTCCGGCATCGATTACGTCACGATCCCGGGCACGGTCAACTTTGCGGCCGGTCAGACCACGGCGACCTTGACCGTGACGCCGGTTGACGACCCATTCGTCGAAACCCCGGAAATCGTCACGCTGTCGATCAATCCGGACGGCAGTTACACGCTCGGAGCCGAGACGACCGCGACCGTGACGATCGCGAGCGAGGACGTCAAACCAGTCGTGACGATCACCGCCACGGATCCGGGCGCCGCGGAATCGCCGCTCGACGCCGGGACGTTCGTCATCACCCGCACCGCCAACCTCGGCCTGGCCTTCGCCGTGAGCCTGACGCGTGGCGGCACCGCGCTTTCGAGCATCGATTACGTCACGCTCCCGGGCACGGTCAACTTTGCGGCCGGCCAGACCACGGCGACCTTGACCGTGACGCCGGTGAACGACGCCCTCGTTGAAGGTCCCGAAACCGTCACCGTGGCGATCAACCCGAGCGCGGATTTCGATCCTGGCGCGCAGACGTCGGCCGCCGTCACGATCGCGAGCGAGGACGTCAAACCAGTCGTGACGATCACCGCCACGGATCCGGACGCCGCGGAATCGCCGCTCGACGCCGGGACGTTCGTCATCACGCGCACCGCCAACCTCGGCCTGGCCTTCACCGTGAGCCTGACGCGTGGCGGCACCGCGCTTTCCAGCAGCGATTACGTCACGATCCCGGGCACGGTCAACTTTGCGGCCGGTCAGACCACGGCGACCTTGACCGTGACGCCGGTGAACGACGCACTCGTTGAAGGTCCAGAAACCGTCACCGTGGCGATCAACCCGAGCGCGGATTTCGATCCTGGTGCGCAGACGTCGGCCGCCGTGACGATCGCGAGCGAGGACGTCAAACCAGTCGTGACGATCACCGCCACAGACCCGGACGCCGCGGAATCGCCGCTCGACGCCGGGACGTTCGTCATCACCCGCACGGCCAACCTCGGCCTGGCGTTCACCGTGAGCCTGACGCGTGGCGGCACCGCGCTTTCGAGCATCGATTACGTCTCGATCCCGGCCACGGTCAACTTTGCCGCCGGCCAGACCACGGTCACACTGACGGTGACGCCAATCAACGACGCGACTGTTGAGAACGCGGAGATCGTCGTTCTGACGATCAACGCGAGCACCGCCTATGACATCGGGGCGCAGTCGTCCGCGAGCGTTGTTATCGCCAGTGAGGAATAGCGTGAACGAGCCGGAACACCACGGGCCCTAGAGCTGGTAGTTGGCAGGTGGTGGTTTTCGGAAATTCCGAATGGGGCGGCTCTCGACCGAGGGCCGCCCTTTCTTGTGTTGACCTTATGCGTTTTGATGGCTGAGCCGTTCACGCGGACGACGGTCTAAGATCACCTGAAGGCGTGCAATGCGACAGGCGGGGTCCACGCTGCTCGTGCTGTTTCTCGCGGGTGTCTCCTCGGGCTGCGACGGCTTTACCCTCTTCGTCTCCGCCGGTCCGCTGCCAGACAGCCGAACCTCACCCACCGCGCCGCTCCCGCCGCGACCGATCGTCCTTGGTGACGTTGTCCACGACACATTTATCGTCCCGGAGATCTGCTTCGATGTGCAGGCACCCAGGAGTGGGACGCTGTTCATCCGGATCACGTGGGATCGCCGGCATGGCGACCTCGACCTGGCGTTTCTGAGCACCGTGATGTCCACAACGAGCCATGATGCGTTGGTCGTTGGAACGCTGCACGTCGCGCAGGGCCAGCGTTACCGGATCACGGTCGTGGGCGAGCACGGACCTGTCCCGTTCACGCTGACCACGTCGCTTGACTGACCTCTGACCGCGCTGCCAGTCAACTCCGCCGATTCAATTTCCGTCGAAGGGGGAGGCAGTAACGCCAGAGGAGGCAGCATGAGCCACCATAGACTCGGACTGGTCGTCGCCCTGCTTGCGCTCGTGGGAATGTCGGGCGTCCTGGCGCAGACACCGGATATCACGGGGACCTGGAACTTCCTGGTCGATATGGGCAGCGTCATCGGGGAACCGGTGTTTTCGTTCGAGCAAAAAGGTGAGACACTCGCTGGCACCGTATCGAGCTCACGGGGTATCCAGAAGGTCACGGGCTCCATCAAGAACGACAAGGTCGTCTTCGAATTCGAAGGCGGCCGCGACGGCCAGACCTTCACAGCGGTTTACACGGGCACTGTGGAGTCTGCGACCGGAATGCGCGGCACCGTCGAGTACGCCGGTGCTCTGGACGGTGCGGGTACGTGGGTCGCGACGAAGAAGAAGTGAGCGCTCCAAGAGCGTCAAGGAGTAAGCCATGCGAAGGCGTGGATGGGTACTTGCGGCGGCGATCGTCGGCGTCTCGGCGGCTGTGGCAAGCGCCATTCCGTTTTCGGCCCAGGCGCAGACGAAAGAGCCGGTTACCTTCTCGAAAGACATCGCGCCGATCCTCCAGCGCAGCTGCCAGCAGTGCCATCGCCCGAACTCCGTGGCCCCGATGTCGCTGCTGACATATGAGGAGACGCGGCCCTACGCCCGGTCGATGAAGGCGCGGACCGCGCTGCGCGACAAGCGTGGCGCGATGCCGCCCTGGTACATCGAGAAGAACGTCGGCATTCAGCACTTCAAGGACGATTTCTCGCTGAGCGAGGAGGAGATCGGGAAGATCGCGGCGTGGGCGGACACCGGCGCGCCGCAGGGCAATCCGGCGGACCTGCCGCCGCCGCTCACGTTCCCGGACGGGAAATCGTGGCGGATCGGGACTCCGGATTTGATCGTCGTGTCACCGCCCGTCGAGATGAAGGCGCAGCAGCCGGACTGGTTCGGCTCGATCGGGCAATCGCCGACCGGCTTGACCGAGGATCGCTATGTCGCGGCGGTCGAAGTCAAAGAGGTGAACGACTCCGGTGGGCGGTCGCGCAGCAGCACCGTCGGCGGCCTCTATCTGTTTCATCACGCCGCGTACGCGGCCATCGCTGCTGGTGGCCGCGGCGGGGCCAGCATCTTTCCGGTTCACGAAGTTGGGCGGAACGCGGACGTCTTCGACGCCGAGGCGGGCAGGCTCCTGCAGGCCAATTCGTCGATTGTGTTCAACTCGGTGCATCTGCACGCGAACGGAGCCGACTCGAAGGCGCACCTCGAGGTCGGCTTCAAGTTTCATCCACGCGGATACAAGCCGACCCTGAACTTCCGTCAGTTGTTCGTCGGCAACGGTCCTGATCTGGACATCAAAGGGAACGAGGCCAACCAGCGGGTCGACGCCTACTTCACGCTTCCACAGCACGTGAAGATCAGCACCTACGAGCCGCACATGCATGCGCCGGGTGTGCGCATGTGCCTCGAGGCGATCTGGGGCGTGACGGTCCAGACGCTCAACTGCTCCAAATACGATCACAACTGGGTCAGGGCGTATTGGTACGAAGACGATGCCGCGCCGCTGCTGCCGAAGGGGACGATCCTGCACGTCATCGGCTACTTCGATACGACATCGGCAAACAGGAACGTTCCGGACCCGCGAAACTGGTCCGGGTCGGGTCATCGCTCGGTGGACAACATGATGATCAACCTGATGCAGGCGATCTCCCTGACTGACCAGCAATTCGAGGCGGAGGTGGCGAAGCGGCGCGAGAAGCTCGCCCTGAAGTCCGGCCAGACCGTTATCGGGTGTCCGACCTGCAGCGCCACTCCGCGCCCGCCATCGGCGACGATTACGCCGAACTGAAGCGCCCGAATGAAGAAGGTCTTGTTCGCGATCACGTTGGCGATCCCGACGGCGCTCTCGACGGCCGCCCAGGAATCCTTTTCCACCGGACAGAACATCGCACCGGCGTATGAGGGCTGGGAGAAGAACGCCGACGGCTCGTTCAATCTCGTGTTCGGCTACTTCAACCGGAACTGGGAAGAGGAGATCGATGTGCCGGTGGGTGCGGCGGACACGATCGAGCCTGGTGGACCGGACCGCGGCCAGCCCACGCACTTCCTCCCGCGGCGGAACCGGTTCGTGTTCCGGATTCGAGTGCCGGCCGACTTCGGGACGCGAGAGCTCGTCTGGACGCTGACCAGCAACGGAAAGACCGAACGCGCGTACGGGACGCTGAAGCCCGACTACTTCATCGACGACGATGTCATCATGGCCAACAACGGCGCAGCCGGGATGGGCGGCGCCGATCCTTCGCTGAAAGGAAACACGCCGCCTGTTCTCACCGTCGACGGGCCGACAACACGAACAGTAAAGGCTGGCGAAGTGGTGACACTGACCGCCGCAGCCGGCGACGACAAGATCCCCAGGCCGCGACCGATGCCGCCGCTGAACCCGGGAGTGGCGAGCCGATTCACCGTGGACAGCGCCACCGGTTTGCGGCTGTCGTGGTTCGTCTATCGCGGCAAGGGGAATGTCGTCTTCGATCCCGTGCAGACCAAGGTCTGGGAAGACACCAGAGACAACGCCAACTCGCCATGGTCATACGGGTGGAGAACTCCGCCGGTGCCGCCCGATGGCAAGTGGGTCGTCCGCGCGACGTTCCCCGAACCCGGCACCTACGTGCTGCGCTGCCAGGCACACGACGGTGGGCTGGCGACGATCGCAGATGTGACCTTCGTCGTCCGGTAGTTGTCGTCGTCCGCGACTGTCGTAGTGTCCGCCTTCAGGCGGACCAGCGTTACGTTCGCTTGCCGGATCTCTCGCGCAGTCGACGTGTGCGCGCGCTCGTGTCCGACAGCGTGCGAAACGTCAGCTGCAGCGATCCGACATCCACGACGTCGCCGTCCCGAAGCACCGCGGGTGCATCGACTGGTTCGCGGTTCAGCAGCGTGCCGTTGGTGCTCTCGAGATCCTCGATGCTGGCGACGTCCTGCTCGACGCTGATCCGCGCGTGCCGGCGCGACACGCTCTCGTCGTCCAGCCAGATCTGGCTGCGCGGGTCACGGCCGATGACGTTGTAGCCGTCGGCCAGCGCGAACGACCGATCCTTCCAGGATAGCCAGCACCGCGACCCTGGCACCCGCGCCTGGGCCTCGTCGATCTCGACCGCCTGGCCGCAGAACGCGTAGCCGACCGCGTGCACCGTGCGGATGAACCGCGGCGCGTGCCGGTCGTCGCCGAGCGCCCGCCGGATTTCCGCGACGACGACGTTCAGGTTCGCCTCGATGACGTGCGTATCCGGCCAGACCGCCGTCAGGAGCTCATCCTTCGACAGGACGTCCGGCCGCCGGGTCAACAGCAGGCGCAGCAGGTCGAACGCCTTGGGGGACAAACGGACGTCCTTATTGCCCCGCGCCAGCCGGCGGGCCTTCGAATCAATGAGGAATTCCCCGAAGCGAAGCGTCAGGGCATCCACGGTTTTGGAATCCTTTGGCAATTCCTTAAGACTCTCCGGGCCGGTTAGTGGGATTCTGGGTCCGCCTGAAGGCGGACACTACAGACCGTCGTAG
>JBOGIQ010000310.1:0-7327 GCA_050742535.1 Vicinamibacterales bacterium
GTCCGAAGCTGCGCGTGAGGAAGTCCCTGTTGATCGCCTCCCGCATCACGTAGATGCCGCTGTCGATCCCGTTGATCGTGACGTGGGCATGAGCGGTCATCGGCGCGGCGATGCCCGCGCGGCGATACACCTCGTAGGTCAGGTGTTCGCCGACGAGACCGGTGTCCTGCCGTCCGTCCTTCAGGATGATCTTTTCCAGACCGTGGAGTTCCTGTCCCTCGACGAAGTCGTCGAACTTCACGCTCAGCGTCGGCTTGCCTTCGAGTGGCACGAAGGGATTGAAGGTGCCGCCCGCCTGCCGTACGCCAACGTCCTTGAGGACGATGCCATCGAAGGTCAAGGTGCTGCGCACCCGCTCGGACGTCCGATTCAGGATCGTGCGCGCGTCCTCGGGCGCGATCACGATCTCGATGCGGTGCAGGATGCTGGTGTCGAACACGCGCGCCACCGCCGCCGTCACGCGCTCCCGCCGCGCGTCCGCCTGCGCCGCTGCCGTCTGGGTGTGAAGAGGCGCGTTCAGCCATGAGCAGACGAGCGCAACCGCCGCCGAAGCGGTCACAGCCAGCGCGCGGCGCCGTCGGGATTTCACGATGCCGGAGCATAGCACTCGCTGGCGTTCGTTCGTCGAATCGAGGATGCTGGCGCATGCCAACCGCCGAAGAGCGCCTCGCAGGTCTCGGGCTCGCGCTGCCGGAGCCGTTGAAGCTCCCGCCGGGTGCGACACTGCCATTCCCGTGGGTTCGTGTCGTCGGTTCCCGCGTCCTCATCTCCGGCCACGGCCCGACAACCCCGGACGGAACTATCGCGGAACCTCTCGGGAAGGTCGGCGCCGAGGTGACGGAGGAACAGGCTTACATCGCTGCGAAGCTCACCGGTCTCGCGATTCTCGGAAGCCTGAAGCGCGAGCTCGGAAGCCTGGAGCGGATCGCGTGCTGGACGCGTGTGTTCGGAATGGTCAATTCCGCACCCGGCTTCGCTCGCCAGCCTGCCGTGATCAACGGGTTCACGGACCTCATCGTCAACGTCTTCGGACGCGAGCGCGGCGCGCACGCGCGCAGTGCCGTCGGCATGGCCGAACTGCCGTTTGGCATCCCCGTGGAAATCGAGGGTGAGGTCGAGATCACATAGGGTGCGAGGTGGCCGCTGGTCGGTGCGAGCGGGCGCCGCCGGGCAAACTGAACGGTACTGTTGTCGACACCTCGGACAATGTGATGCCCGGGGTGTCGATCGCACTTGCGCGGGCCTGAAAGCCGTTCAACCGTCACCAATCGTGAGGGCGCGTTCGCATTTACCGCGTTGCCGTCCGGCGATTACGAACTTCGCGCCTCGCTTGAAGGTGTCTCGACGATCGTGCAGAAGATCACGGTTTCCGAAACCACGAATCCTTTGAAGATCCGCATGCGCGTGGCACCACGCGGTTCAGATGTCGAGATCATCTTTATCGCGACCGGCCAGACATCGCACACACTGACCGATCTGGCGCCGCGTCTTGGCACCGACCGGCGAAGCCCCCCTTGAACCGTCCAGGCGCAGCCTCTTCGCACCGACCCGGCGCAGCCTCCTTGCACCGACCCGGCGGAGCCAGCTACCAATCATGCATCGTCCCATCGAGCAGGCGCGCAACCGGCAGATACGCGGGCTGAGACGGGAACGTCGCGGCCAGCGCCTCGTCGATGTCCACGCCCAGGCCCGGTTTGTCGCCGGGGTGCATCACGCCGTCGGCAAACCTGTAGGCGTGCGGGAACACGCGATCGGTCTCCGACGTGTGCGGCATGTATTCCTGGATGCCGAAGTTGTGGACGCTCAGATCGAAATGCAGCGCGGCCGCCATGCACACCGGACTCAGATCAGTCGCCCCGTGCGAACCGGTCCGGACCTGATACAGCTCGGCCAGGCTGGCGATCTTTTTGAGATGACTGATCCCGCCGGCGTGCACCACGGTCGTCCGGATGTAATCGATCAACTGTTCCTGAATGAGCTGCCGGCAGTCGTGGATGGAGTTGAACACCTCTCCAACCGCGAGCGGAGTCGTCGTGTGCTGCCGGATCAGCCGGAAGCTCTCGGGGTTGTCCGCGACGGTCGGGTCCTCCATCCAGAACAGCCGATGCGGCTCGAGGTCATGCCCCAGACGGGCGGCTTCGATCGGCCGCAGCCGGTGATGCACGTCGTGCAGCAGGTGGACGTCGAAGCCAAGCTCGCGGCGAAGCCGCTCGAACAGCGGCGTCACGCAGCTCAGATAACGCTCGCTGCTCCATGCCGTCTCGGAGATCGGCCCGCGCTGAGCGGGTTCGTAGGCCAGGCCGGACGAAACGCCGTAGACCTTCTCCATGCCGGGCACACCGCACTGCACGCGCACCGCGCGGTAGCCCATCGCCACGAAGCCGCCCGCGGCTTCAACCGCGTTGTCGATCGTCTCGCCGTTGGCGTGCCCGTACACGAGGACGGCTTCGCGCGACGCACCGCCAAGCAGCTGATAGACCGGCGCGTTCAGCAGCTTGCCTTTGATATCCCACAGCGCCGTATCCACCGCGCCAATCGCGGCCATCGTCACTGGACCACGCCGCCAGTACGCGCCCTTGTAGAGGAACTGCCAGATGTCTTCGATGCGGCGCGCATCGCGTCCTTCGAGCAGCGGCAGCAGATGATCGCGAAGATAGCTGGCGACGGCCGTTTCCCGGCCATTCAGCGTTGCGTCGCCTAGCCCGTAAACGCCGTCGGCCGTCTCGAGCTTGAGCGTGACGAAGTTCCGCCCCGGGCTGCAGACGATGACTTTCCCGCCCGTTATCTTCACGATGCCTCCCCAGGCACTAACGCTGGACTCTGCCAGAGGCATCGCCGCCAGCCAGGCGATCCACCTCGTCGACGCTGACGCGATTGCAGTCGCCGGGAATCGTGTGCTTCAGGGCGCCCGCCGCCACCGCGAAACGAAGCGCATCCTGCGGCTCGCGCCCGGTGAGCAGCGCGTAGATGATCCCCGCCGCAAAGGCATCGCCGGCGCCAATGCGATCGACGATGCGAACGTTGTAGCGCGGACCCTGCAACACGTCACCCAGCTGCGTGCCGCCCAGCACCGCGCTCCAGCCGTTGTCGCTCGCCGAGCTGCTCTCACGCAGCGTGATGGCAACCAGCTCGGGTCCGAGCTCGCAGACCCGTGAGATGACGTCGCGGTATGCCGCAGGATTGACACGTCCGGTCTTGACGTCGATTCCCGATACATGAAACCCGAGCGAGGTCTGAAGATCTTCCTCGTTTGCGAACACGACGTCGACGTTCTTCATCACCGGGCGGAGCGTCGCCTGCGCCTCCGCTTCGGACCAGAGCTTTCGCCGGTAGTTCAGGTCGAGACTGGTCCGGATGCCGGCCGCACGTGCGGCGGCGAGAGCCTCAGCGACCGAGCGGGCCGGTCCCTCACCGAGTGCGGCGGTGACGCCCGACACGTGAAACCACGCCGCGGCGCGGAGGACCTGGCTCCAGTCGATGGCCCCTGGTTTGATCTCGCTGCTTGCCGAATGCGCGCGGTCGTAGACCACCAACGACGGACGCTGACCCGCGCCGGTTTCGGCGAAGTAGATGCCGAGACGATCGCCGCCGCGGAGGATCGCGTCCGTCCGGACGCCTTCTGCTCGAAGGGCGCGGATCGCCGCATCGCCCACCGCGTGCGGGGGAACGCGGGTGACGAACACGCTTTCAAACCCCCACTGCGCCAGGCTGACCGCGACGTTCGCCTCTGCGCCGCCGAAGGTCGCTGAGAGCGTGGATGATTGGAGCAGCCGCTCCGCGCCCGGCGGGCTGAGCCGCAGCAGGATCTCGCCGAACGTGACCACCCTCATGGCTGCGTGACTGGCGTGGAGTCCGGCTCTAGCCGGATTGCCTGAATGTTGGCCAATAACTGTTCGGCCCTCCGGGTAATCTCCGCGAAATCTCCGGCCTTCACGGCCGCTCCATCGACGAGCGCGCTGCCCACGCCGACGGCCACGGCCCCGGCGCGCAGCCAGTCGGCGGCGTTGTCGATCGACACGCCGCCGGTCGGCATCAGCTTGACGTGCGGCAGTGGCGCGCGGACGTCCTTGATGAACGCCGGTCCCAGCGATGTGGATGGAAAGACCTTGACGATATCCGCGCCCGCGTCCCAGGCGTTGACGATTTCCGTCGGGGTGAAACATCCCGGCATGGCCGCCACGCCGCGACTATGACAGGCCTCGATGACCTCGCGTCTGAACACCGGACCGACGACGAACTTCGCGCCGGCGCGGATGACGTCGCATGCGGTGCCCTTGTCGAGGACCGTTCCCGCGCCGATCAGCACGTCCTCGCGCGACTCTCGCGCGAGCTGCCCGATCAACTCGATCGCCCGCGGCACGGTCATCGTCACCTCGAACACGCGCACGCCGCCGGCCGCCAGCGCATCGATGACCGCACGAAGCTTGTCCGCCTCCGCAAGACGGATCACCGCCACGATGCGCTCGCGCTCGATGCGCGCGACGACGTCGGCTCGCTGCATGGGTGAATGATGGTAACCCGAGGTAACGGAGGGGACGGAGGGAACGGTCTCACAGGAGAAACGAAGGAACGGAGACGAACGGAGAGCGGTTCGATTGGTCGGCGCGCAAAGCGCGCCGACGGCCGTGATGTGCGCGGGCACAGATACAAGCCGCCGATCGCACCAGTGTGGCTTGTATCTGCGCCCGCGTACATTACGGCAAGCCGCCTTCGGCGGCCAATCGAACCGCCCTTCGTGGTCTTCGTGCCCTTCGTGCCCTCCGTCAATCTCCGCGCCCTCCAGACCTGGCATACGATACGGAACCCCGATGAACGGCGTAACGGTTGGCGCATCGACGGCGGCGAGGATCGGCCGGTACCGATGGTGGATCTGCGCCCTGCTCTTCTTCGCCTCGGCGATCAACTACATCGATCGGCAGGTCGTCGGCATTCTCAAGCCGACACTGCAGCAGCAGTTCGCCTGGAGCGAGGTGGACTACGGCTACATCGTGATGGCGTTTCAGATCGCGTACGCCATCGGCCTCGTGTCGGCCGGCAGGCTGATCGATCGCATCGGCACGCGGCGCGGATTCGCGCTGGCGGTGACGATCTGGAGTCTCGCGGCGATGGCGCACGCGGCGGTCCTCGTCTACGGACCCGGTATCGCGGTGCTCCTCGGCGCCGGCGGCCTGGCGGTGAGCGCCTCCGTGGCCGGGTTCATTGCCGCGCGCTTTGCGCTCGGCCTTGGCGAGGCGGCGAACTTCCCCGCCGGGATCAAGGCCATCGCCGAATGGTTCCCGCGAAAGGAGCGCGCGTTTGCGGCGGGGCTCTTCAACGCCGGCACCAACGTCGGCGCGCTGACGGCGCCGCTGGCCGTTCCGTGGCTGACGTTGAGCTTCGGGTGGCCGTGGGCGTTTCTCGCCACCGGCGGGATCGGTTTCGTCTGGCTTGCCTTCTGGTGGCAGTCATATCGATCGCCCGCGGTGCATCCAGGCGTCACGGCCGCCGAACTGGCGCACATCCACAGCGACGCCGAGCCTGTCCACACGCCTGTACCGTGGCGAGCCGTCGTGATGCAGCGCCAGACGCTGGCGTTTGCTGCGGGCAAGTTCATCACCGACCCGGTCTGGTGGGTGTATCTGTTCTGGATCCCGGATTTCCTGAACCGGAATCACGGGCTCGATCTGTCAACTCTCGGCCCGCCACTGGTGACGATCTTTCTCGCCGCTGATGCCGGCAGCATCGCCGGTGGATGGCTGTCGTCGTTCCTCATCGCCCGCGGCTGGAGCGTCAACCGCGCGCGGAAGACAACGATGCTGCTGTGCGCGCTCGCGGTGACACCGATCATCTTTGCCGCGCGGACGACCGATCTCTGGACAGCCGTCGCCCTGATCTCCCTCGCGGCCGCGGCGCATCAGGGATGGTCCTCGAACCTCTACACGCTGACGTCGGACATGTTTCCGCGGCAGGCAATCGGATCCGTCGTCGGGTTCGGTGGAATGGCGGGCGCGGTTGCCGGAATCTTCGTCAGCGCAGTCGTGGCGCGGATCCTGGAGCTGACCGGCAGTTACGTAACGATCTTCGCGATTGCGTCGGTCGCGTATCTCTTCGCGCTCGCGGTCATTCACGCGCTCGTACCGCGCCTCGATGCCGCGAGGATCAGATAGGTTACCCAGGCCACCCAGGCCACCCAGGCCACCCAGGCCACCCAGGCCACCCAGGCCACCTACTGATTCACTCCGCTCGCAAGGAACCCGCCGTCGATCGTAATCAACTGCCCTGTCACGAAGCTGGACGCGTCTGATGCCAGGAACACGGTCGCGCCAACGAGCTCGTCCAGCTCGCCGAAGCGGCGCATCGGCGTTCTCGCCAGCAGCTCCTCTCCGCGCACCGTCCCGAGCAGATGGCGATTGAGATCCGTCACGAACACACCGGGAGCGATCGCATTGACCGTCACCCCGCGCGGCGCCCACTCGACCGCCAGTGCACGCGTCAGCCCGGCCACTCCCGATTTGCTGGCCGTGTAGGCCGCAACCTCGTGAAACCCGACGAATGACGACAGCGAGGCGACGTTCACAATCCGCCCGTAGCCGCGTTCGATCATGCCGCCGCCAAAGATCTGGCAGGCATGCAGCGTGCCGGTGAGATTGGTGTCGATGACGCGCCGCCAGTCCGCATCATCCATGTCGAGCGTGCTGATACGGAGGGACACGCCGGCGGCGGCGACGAGGACGTCCACGCGGCCAAATGCCTCGAGGCACGCGTCACGCACACGCTCGAGCGAGGCGCGGTCGGTGACATCCGCCGCCAGTCGAAGCGTGCGCCGCCCACGACTCTCGATCTCCCCCGCCACTTCCTGCACGAGCTCTTCTCGTCGTCCGACCACAACGACATCGGCGCCGGCGTCGGCCAGGCCCAGCGCCAGCGTGCGTCCTATGCCGCTCGTGCCGCCGGCAACCACGGCGGTCTTCCCTGAAAGGTCGAACGGACTCTTCCCCATACGCGCATCATATGTGGACTGCGTCGTGCGGCTCTCGTCTGGGCGCGGGTTTCGTGATCGGTTTGACGGCTAGCGGTGCGTCGATCGCGCCGGATCGTACAGCTCGAGCCCGGGCAGATCGACGAAGTCATTGGGGTTCAGCGTCCAGAACCGGGCGCGGTGCTCGATGGCACACGCCGCGATCGCGATATCCATGTCCCGGCCACGCGCGCGCGTCAGGCTGCGGTACATGCGCGCCGCCCGCGCCGCCTCCGCTGGCCCGAACTCCCGCGCGGCCGCCGCAGGCAGCACGGCCTCCTGGTCGGCCAGCTCGTCGTCGGTGCGGGGGCCGCGCAGCCATTCATAGAG
>JBOGIQ010000311.1:0-7318 GCA_050742535.1 Vicinamibacterales bacterium
CAACAATCCGGTCTTCATCTCGGAGGGCTTCAGCGGGCCGTCGGCCACGAACAGCGCTGGCAAGAAGGTTTTTGACAGCCAGACGCCTCCGATACCGGTGGGTGCGGACGGCGCGATTGGCGGAGGACCGCAGGCCACCGGGCGGGCCCTGCTCCTTCTCAGGCAGACACTGCTCAATGACACCGAGCGGCGGCGTGGTGCGATCGACGCGCTGAACTATGGCCTCAGCCTCGGCGTGACGACGCATCTCGATCAGGGAGTCTTCCAGGCGACCAACACGCCCAATGACGGCGCCGCGCACGAAGACAACTACACGATGCAGCTGCCGTTCGTGGCGCTGCACCGCGATGGCCGCCTCCCCGCACGACTGCGAATCAATTACCTGCATCAGGACCCCACGCCGGAGCTGACGACGCTGCGCGAGCGCGTGAAGAACACGATCCCGTTCTTTGGCGACGCCATGATTCGGACCGGCGGCATCGGCGAGTTCATTGCCGGCGGGAAGGCGTTTCAGGACGCGGCAAAGCTGCTGGCCCGATCCGGCTGGCGCGCGGAGGTGCACTCGCTCAGCCGCAACGACTTCCAGCAGGAGATCCAGGATTACGAGGCGGCGCACAAGGAGAGCTCGATCGCGAACCTCCGCTGGGTCGTCGCGCACGTGCCGTTCATCACGGAGGAATGGGTCAACCGCTTGAAGGCGATCGGCGGCGGCTTGTCGTTGACCAGCTGGCGCTATCTGGCGGGCACACCCGAGCAGAACGGTCCCCCCTTCAGGATGATCGTCAACAACGGCATCCCGGCGGGCATGAGCTCCGACGGCATGCAGATCGCGCCGATGAACCCATGGCTGCACATGTATTACGCCGTCACCGGGAAGAACGCGCGGGGGCAGCTGATAAACGACGGGCAGCAGATCACGCGCCAGCAGGTGATGAAGCTGTACACCGCCAGCAACGGCTGGTTCCTCCGCGAGGAAAACCAGCTCGGCGCGATCGAGGTCGGCAAGCTCGGCGATCTCGTCGTGCTGAATCAGGACTACTTCACGGTGCCCGACGAAGCGATCAAGAAGACGAGCTCGGTGATGTCGGTGGTCGGCGGAAAGATCGTCCACGACACCGGCGCCGTGAAATAGCGGCGCAGTCTCACTGACACAAACCGCGGAGGCGCGAAGACGCGGAATGTTGGAATCCGTTAGCGAATACTCCGTCCCGAGTGCCAGTAGAAACGAAACCTGGCTACGCTAACCACCCGTTGACCGATAAGAGATAGATCCAGCGGTCCCCTCGACGTTCGAACACCATTGTGTACCCGCGCCCACGCAGCACGACCTCCACGGTCGCGAATCGAGATCCCGACTGGACCTGCTGGACATGCTCCCTTTCGGGGAGTTGATTCGGCAATAGTCCGGGGTTCACAGGATGCGGCTTCAATGCGGCATTCACGAGCTCGTTTCTCGCACTCCCTTGAAGCTGTCGTCCTTCGCTCTTGATCTGATCGGTCGCGGACGAACCGACGACTCGTCGCGCCATGATCAGGAAGGGGCCCTCGGGCTGTTGAAGGGTATCCAACCACAATTGAAGGTTCTGCCGTCCTAAAACGAACGACTCGAATTCCGCTGTATATCTCACGGATGGAACATCCGACCGAATGTACCTCTCCAAGAGAGGAACATACGTAACGTCAAGAAGCCGTGACCGGCTACTCCAGAAATCACCGTCTTCCCAACCCAACCAACTCCGAGCGTTCACGTCGACTCGAATGCGCTCCATCGCGAGATCGAGACCGACGATCTTCATCGGATCGTCGCTCCCGTAATCACGACTGATGCTCGGCGAAAGACTGGCGCCGCTCGGCAACCGATCCATATTCCGGGGGATTGAGATGGGCACCCACTGATCGCCGCTCTGGCGATACAAACTGATCCAAGGAGCAGTGGTCGCGCCACGGTTTGGGAGATAGAGCGTCGAGGCAACACGCGCTACCCCGTCTGCAATCCTGGTGAGGTGAAAGGCCACACCATATCGGTCCTTCTTGACTGCCTGGATAAACGCTTGTGGCAACTCCGATCGCACTGCTGTTGCAGCGACGCCTGTCGGAAGCTGCAGCCCGCGAGGGCTCCGAACCCTGCGCGTTTCCCCGGACAGCGACACGGAATCGGGTATTCCAGGGTCAGGAAAGACCGCGATCGTGTTCGCCGAAAGCACCGTATCCGGGCCCACGTTGTCGTTGTCGGTCTGACCCGCCAACTCCTCATACGCTCGGCGCAGGTGTGCAGTCGCCAGGGCGCTGGTCTGCTCGGCATTCGCAGGCGCGCCCTCGGTGAGCAGGATCATGTTCAGATCGAAGAGCAGCTGCTGACGGCTGACCGCGTCGAGCGATTGGTCGAGTGCGGCGAGGATCGGCCGGATTGAGCGCACATCCCGGTACCATGAAAGCAGGGCGGCCGCGGCACGGCGCTCGCTTTCCGTACCGGTCGCCAGTGCCTGCCACACGAGCGGAAGCGCAGTTCGTCCTTCACGCTGCACTGTGCCTTCGAGGACAGTCTGCGGCGGCTCTGGCTTCTGGTCTTTCAGTATGTAAGCTGCATACGCCCGGGTAGACAACGGCGCCGGTGCTTGCGCCGACACGCTGTCGGCTCCAGACGCCATGGTGCCCAGCAGCCACCCGATGTAGCACGTCGACGCACAGATCGTGCGGATAAGGCATGAAGCCATACAGTTTCTTTAGACGCGAATGGTCGACTGTTAGCTGTCGTTGACGTGGGCCGGCACTGTTCGGCACGGCTATGGCGACGAAGAAATCGAAGAACACGAAAGTTCTATCTTTCGTGTTCTTCGATCCTGCGTGGTCTTCGTGGTTTACGGCAGCGCAAAAACCGACAGCGAGTTGTACGTGCGATTGGTCTTGAGGCCGGCCTGCTGGATCAATGAGCCGGTCACTGCGCCGACGCCGGTCAGCACCGCGACGTACTGCTTGCCGTTGACGGCGTAAGTGATCGTGCTGTTCTGAATCGGCCCGTTCAGCTTCGTTTCCCACAGCACCTTGCCGCTGGCCGCGTCGAAGGCGCGGAACCCGTGATCGAGGTCGCCCCAGAAGACCAGATCGCCGGCTGTCGCGAGCACCGCGCCGTTTCCGGGCGCGTGCTGGCGATGGATGTATCGAATCTCGCCGGTCGATACGTTTACCTTCGCGACGCCGGCCCACGTTGCCGGATCGCTTCCTTCCCGCGCGATGGCGACGCGGCGTTCCCGCACTGTTCCGTCGGCGCTGGCGGCCGTCATGTCGAGGCAGTTGTCGACGTACGGAATGTAAAGGGCATTTTCACCAGGATGGTACGCCGTCGGCCAGTAGCTGCGCGTGTTGTACGAGCAGATGACATGGCGCTCGCCGGGCTGTCTCAACATCACGCCGTCGTTGGCGTGCACGCGCCCGGTTTTGACATCGATATCCTTGATCAGGAAATTCGGCGCATCGAAGGGGAACGGCGTCGCCCACAGGAACTGGCCGGTGGCGCGATCGTTGACGAAAATGCCGCCGCCTTCGCCGACCATGATGCTGACGTCGCGCTGCTCGCCGCGCTTGACGTCCGGGTTGATCCACTTGACGAACTTCGGATTCGGATTCACGGCCGTACGGACGAGCGTGCGCTCGTGCGTGTAATCCTGATCCCAGTCGTCGCCCGGAAGGTGCTGGAAGTACCACGCCAGCTTGCCCGTCTCAGGATTCAGTGCGATGGTGGAGTTGCTGTACAGATCCGCCGGCGCGGACGTCGGAATCGCGTCGAACTTGCCGTCATGCCGCGCGCGGCGCGTATTCGGCATCGGGTTCGCCACACCCCAGAGCACCAGGCGGCGCTGCGGATCGTAAACGCCCGGCAGACCCCAGGTGGCCGCCATCCGGCCGGCCTCGGGCGAACCGGCCCACGACGCGCCGCCGGGATCGCTGTCCGTGGCTGCCGTCCTGAACCGCCACAGCTCCTTGCCGGTCTTCGCGTCGTGCGCGGCGATGTAGCAGTTGGCGCCAACGGGACTGCACGCGCGGCCGCTCAGCACCTTGCCTTCGACGACGATCACGCCGGAGGTCATGCCGCCGTCGGTCTTGGTCTGCCAGCGGACCTCTCCGGTCTTCGCATCGAGCGCCTGCACGAAGCCGTCCGGCGCCGTCCAATACACCATGTCGTCATACATGGCGATCGCTTTGATGCGCGCCTGTCCCGTCGGCCGCTTGTGCTCCCAGATCTGTTCACCCGTGGTCGCGTCGACGGCGCGGATCGCATTCGGCGGAACGACGACGTACAGCACGCCGCGATACACGAGCGGGATGCTTTCCTGTTGTCCACCCGGGAACTCCAGCTTGAAGACCTCTTTCAGCTGCGCCACGTTCTGGCGGGTGATCTGCTTCAGGGGGCTGAATCGCTGCGCGTCGTAGGTGCGGCTGTACATCAGCCACTCGTCGGGCGGCGGGTTGAGCAGCGTCTTGTCGGTGATGGGGACAAACGCAGGCCGCTCGGCGGTAACCGCAACAAGACCGAGAAGGACCGCGGCGACGACGAATGAAAGAGTGCGCTTCACGTTTCCTCCAGCCGCAGAAGAACCCAAAGTGGCCTTCGTGGCTCAGTTCGCAGCGACGATCGATTGCATGACGGCAGTCTCGAAGTCCTCGCGCATCTGCCCGCGCGATTCGAGGAACGCCGACTGCGTCATGTAGATGCCGACGATCTTTTCCTTCGGATCGATGAAGAAGTGCGTGTTGTAGGCGCCGCTCCACCCGAAGCTGCCCTTCGAGAGGAACGTGCTGCGCGCCGCCGGATCGCTGACGACGCGGACACCCAGCCCATAACCTTCACCCGCCGCGCGGCCGGGCAGCGTGTCTGGCGCGAAGGCGCTGGCCATCAGCTCCGCCGATCGCGTGCCGATCAGCCGCTTGCCGTCGTGCTGCCCGCCGTTCATCAGCATCAGCGCGAACTGCAGATAGTCGTCCGCCGTGCTGAACAGACCGCCGCCGCCGGAGAAGTAGGCGCCATTCACCCACGCGCCGTCAGCCTGCTTCCGCAGCTGGCCGTCCACCGACTGGTACAGCGACGCCATCCGCGCATTGCCCGTCGCCGGATAGAAGAAGGTGTCCTTCATGCCGAGCGGATCGAAGATACGCTGCTTCGTGAAGCGATCGAACGGCATGCCTGACGCGACTTCGACGACACGCCCCAGCACGTCAAAGCCGTACTGCGGGCTGTAGGCCCATCGCGTCCCCGGCTGGAAATCGAGCGGCACGTTCTTCAGGCGCGGGATGACCACCGACAACGGCTCTCCCGGGCCAATGGGCACCTGCGAGACCATCGCCGCGCTGGCACCGCTGCTCATCAGGCCCGATGTGTGCGTCAGCAGATCGCGGACCGTGATCGGGCGCGCCGCATCGACGATCCGCCCGGGCTGCGGTGCGGACGCGATGACCCCCGGGGCGATCACGCCATCGGTGTTCGGCACCGTCACTTTCAGATTCTGCAGATCGGGGATGAACCGTCCGACCGGGTCGGTCAGCCTGAGCTTTCCTTCCTCCACCAGCATCAGCACCGCGACGCCGACGACCGGCTTGGTCATCGACATGATGCGGAAGATGGCGTCGCGCTGCATCGGCTTCTTCGACTCGAGGTCCATCAGACCCAGCGCCTCGAAGTGGGCCACCCGGCCGTTGCGCGCGATCAGCGTCACCGATCCGCTGAACGTCCTGGCGTCGATGAGCCGCTGCATCAGTTCGGTGACGCGCTTGAGCCGATCGGCCGACAGTCCGACTTCCTCGGGCCTGGCGGTCGGCGTGGACGCGTCAACGCCGATAACCATGATGAGCGCCACGAAGAGCCACAGACTGCGCCTCACATCCACCTCCACCAGCCACGACATCTTCGTTCTTCGTGGCAGATCTTACTCGACGCGCGGGGCATTCAATTCGACGACGTTCCCGTCCGGATCCGTCACGTAGACCTGCTTCCACGGCGTGACGTTTTCCGGCCGCTCGACGCATGCGATGCCCGCCGCACGCAGATGCGCAACGGCCCGGTCGAAGTCCGCGACTCCGAACGCCAGATGCCCGTCGCGCAGGTCGATGTCGGTGGTCCCGCGCAATGTCCGCGGGCGCTCGTGAACGATGAGGTGAAACTGCCGTCCGTCGGGCGTCTCGTACCAGGCACCACCGAACGGGAACGGCGGCCGCGCGATTTCCTTCAGCCCGAGCACCTCGCCATAAAACCGCTTCGAGCGTTCGATATCGGTCACGCAGACCGCGACATGGTGGAGCGCGCTGACTTCGAGCATATAAAAACACGAAGGCCACGAAGAAACCGAAGGTCACGAAGAAATCTTCGTGGTCTTCGATCTACTTCGTGGCCTTCGTGGTCCGAAAAATTCCTTACGGGACGGTCGGCGTCGAGCGGCTGACCGATTCGGCCTGGCCGACCATCAGCTCGTGCGCGTAATTCGCCTGCTGGCAGACGTACTCGAACAGTTCGGTGCCGGTCGAGGCGCGGATGCCCAGCGTGCCGCTGTACGGCTTCGTGTACGCATTCGGGTCATCGACCGTGAAGTCGTAGCGCATGTTCTGCGCGTCG
Source organism: Vicinamibacterales bacterium (assembly GCA_050742535.1). Classification (GTDB taxonomy): domain Bacteria; phylum Acidobacteriota; class Vicinamibacteria; order Vicinamibacterales; family UBA2999; genus Gp6-AA40. Next base: position 6,602 of record JBOGIQ010000311.1, read on the forward strand.
GTGCGCGTGAAGCGCTCGACGAAGTGCAGTTTCTCGGTGTGCGGAAGCCCGCGGCGATCCCACCAGAAGCTCTCGTTGAACCCGACCGAGTCGACGACGAGCGTGTCGCCTTCCCACCAGCCGATGGAATGGCCGTAGTAGCTGGGCGTGAGGTTCTTCGGGTGCGAACGGCCGTCCATGTAAATGGTGCGGAACGTATGCGGCCCACCGACATCGAAGATGTAGATGCGCTTCAGCTCGGTCATCTCGACGAACTCGGTGCCGTATGGCGTGAGGAACTGACGCGTCATCCCGGACGCCTTGCAGCGCGCGTGCGGCTCGAGCTCGTGCTTTTCACGGTCGTCGAAGAGTGCCTTCGCCCACGGCTGGAAGGGCACCTGATCGCGCGGCAGCGGCGTATCCCTGATGCCGAGGCTTGCCGTCCACAGAAGCGGTGTCTTCGGATCGCCGCTGCTGAAGATCACGCGGCCTTCCGCGTTCCGCGGCGCTGGCGCAGCCGGAGCGCCGGCCGCGCGGCCGCGTCCGCCACCCTGACGGCCCTGGCCTCCGCCCTGCCGACCCTCACCCTGGCCTGCCTGGGCTCCGCCCTGACCTGCCTGGGCTCCGCCCTGACCTTGGCGTCCACCCCCCTGCCCGCCAGCTTGTCCGCCCTGCGCGGCAGGTGCGCCTGCTGCCGGTGCGGCCGGCTGCTGTCCGAGTACCGATTCCACCAGCAGC
>JBOGIQ010000312.1:0-7314 GCA_050742535.1 Vicinamibacterales bacterium
CGGGCGCAGAGCTCCTGCGGCCGCTCGATCACGTTCGCTGCCTGACGTGGTCCGATCGCGAGCAGGCCCTGGATCGTGAGTACGACCTGCTCATCAACCTGGAAGACGACGCGCCCGTCGCCCGATTCACGGCGGAGGTCAGCAGCGGCCGCGTGTTTGGTGCGCTCCTCGACGGCGACACAGTCACCTACTCCGACGATGCGCACGCGTGGTTCGATCTGAGCCTGATCAGCGTTCATGGCCGGCATCGCGCCGACGAGCTGAAGCTGTTGAATCGACGCTCCTACCAGGAGCTGGTCTTCGAAGGTCTGGGCTTTCCGTTTCGCGGAGAACCGTATGTGCTGCCCCGGCCCGCCTCGACGCCCCTTCGCGGCGACGTCGCCGTCGCGCCGGTGGCCGGTCCGGTCTGGCCGATGAAAGGGTGGGCGTACTACGACCAGCTGACGGCGGCGCTCGAACATGCCGGTCTCGTGGTCAACGTCCTGCCACGGCGGGCCACGCTGCTCGAACACCTCGGCGACGTCGCGAACCATCGCTGCCTCGTCAGCGGCGACAGCTTGCCGATGCACCTTGCGCTCGGAACGGGCACGCCCTGCGTCACGCTCTTCAACTGCACGAGCCCCTGGGAGATCCACGACTACGGCGTGCAGACCAAGATCGTCTCCCCGCTGCTGGAACGGTTCTTCTACAAGCGGGGATTCGACGAAGCGGCAACGACCGCCATCCGGCTCGACGACGTCTGCGACGCGGTGATGAAGCGGCTCGAGGCGTCCGCGCCCGCCGTCAAATGACCGACCCATCCTGCCCGTCATGAGTCCAACGGAATCCGATCGGCTGCTGCCGCTCGTCTCGAACTTCGGCCACCGGCGCGTCCTCGTGCTCGGCGACGCGATCCTCGACGAGTACCTCTCCGGCGATTGCAGCCGGATCTCCCCTGAGGCCCCGGTGCCGGTGGTCCGTGTCCATAGTGCGCGTCAGGTGCTGGGCGGGGCCGCGAATACCGCGGCGAACGTCGCCGCCCTCGGCGGCAAGACGACGCTCGTCGCGCTCCTCGGCCAGGATCAGGCGGGCGCCACGCTGGCGGCGTGTGCGCGCGATACCGGTGTGGATCTGCGGCCCGTCGATAGTGGTCTGCCCACGCTCCGCAAGACGCGCGTCGTCGGGCAGCACCAGCAGATCGTGCGGCTCGATTACGAAGACCCCCAGCCCATCGGTGCGTCCACTGAAGCTGCCGTGCTCGCGGCATTTGACGCGCTCATCGATGCGGCCGACATCGTGGTGTTGTCGGATTACGCGAAGGGATTCTTCTCGCAGCGGCTCGCCGAGCAGGTGATCGATCGCGCGCACAAGGCACGCCGGCAGGTGGTCGTCGATCCGCGGCCCCAGCATCGCGACCATTACCGCGGGTGCGACTACATCACGCCGAACTGGCGCGAATCGCGCGGCCTGCTCGGGCTGCCGGACGCAGAGGTCTCGGCGGAGGGCGCCCGCGTCGTCGCCCGCCAGCTGGCGGCGGCACTCGGCTCGAACGTCGTGCTCACGCTGGGCGCAGGCGGCATCTCGTTCTGCAGCCGGACCGGCGACGAGCAGTTCGCGATACCGACGCTGGCGCGCGAGGTCTTCGACGTCAGCGGTGCGGGCGATACGGTCGTGGCGACGCTGGCGCTGAGCCTGGCCTCAGGCGCCGATCATGCCTCCGCCGTCGCACTCGCGAACAAGGCTGCCAGCGTGGTCGTCGGCAAGTTCGGCACGGCGACGCTGACCGCCGACGAGCTGCTCGGCGACCATGAGGCGCGGCGCCTCCTCCCCCGCCAGTCGCTGCGCGCGCTCGCCGCGACGCTTCGCGCCAAGGGCAGGCGTCTCGTCACGATCAACGGCTCGTTCGACGTGCTTCACGGTGGCCACCTCTACATCCTCAACGAGGCGCGGCAGCAGGGCGACGTGCTGATTGTCGGGTTGAACAGCGACGCATCCGTACGGTCGTACAAAGGTCCATCGCGGCCGATCGTGCCGGAACGCCAGCGGGCGGAGATGCTGCTGGCCCTCCGGATGGTGGACTACGTGCACATCTTCGACGAGGCCGACCCGATCGCCTTTCTGGCTGAACTACATCCCGATGTGCACGTCAATGGCGCGGAGTACGGGGAACAGTGCGTCGAGCGCGATGTGGTCGTGCACAACGGAGGGAAGCTGCATCTGGTGAAAAGGATTCCCGATCTCTCGACCAGCGCCATTGTCAGACAGCTCGATGAAGCAGGCGTGCGCGATGTCTGACCGTCATGCCGCCGTCTCGAGGCGGAACGGCAGCACATACAGCCGGTAGTAATGCAGTTTGATCCATTGTTCGACCACGTTCTGGATGCCATGAAGACTCGTCGTCCACGACGTGACGCCGGCCACCCCCTGCACCGGTTCGCAGGTCACGGTAATGCCGGCCCGGCCGAGCGTGGCAGCGTAAATCAGGGCGGAACGCCGGCTGCGGAAATTCGGCGCGACGACGATGACGGACTGGATCTGTTCCTGCTGCAGAAACCGCAGGATGTCGCGTGCCGCGTTCAGCGAAATCGGTTCCACTTCATGGAAGGGCACGATGTCGACGCCGTCGAGGTGCGCGACGTTTGCCATGACGTGTGCGGTGCCGAGGCCGACGAGATTCGGTTCGGACGGGGCGGCCGCACGGACCGGGACGAGAACCCGCGGCGCGAGTCCCTGTTGCTTCAGCGCCGTCGCGCGCTCGAACAGCAGGTAATCGGGGTCGAAGTTTTCGATGAGAATGGCATCACTGGGTGCAGCGTTCGCCTCACAGACCAGACTGCTCGCCACTGCGACGGTCCACCATCCGCTCGTCAGCCAGGCGGCCAGGACGATCGCTGCGGCCAGCCCGAGACGAAATCGCCACGTCGTCCGAAGATGCTCGCTGCGATACACGACATGACGGCTCAAGTGCCGCAGGTGGGAGAAATCCCGCATCGGCCACCACTGATGCTACAGCAGCTCGCGCGGCGGGCGGCGGATTCGATGCGAGGCTGATCGTGGCTGGTTCGATCATCAGCGCAGGCACGAACGCATGGGCGGCATGGCGGTCCCTCCCGCACCCGGAACGGGTTCGCATCAGCGGATGGGCAGTGTGGATTGCCACTGCGACGCTGGTGTTCGTGCGGCCGTTGACGGCGCTGCTCTCGCTCGCGCGTGAAAACGAGCTGCACTCGCACATTCCTCTCATTCCGCTGGTGACCGCGTACCTGCTGTTCATCCAGCGCGGCACGCTGCCGGCGCCCGGCCGCAGTTCGATTCTCGGGACGCTCGCGATGAGCAGCGTCGCCATTGCCGCCGGCAGCTGGGGAATCGCCTCGCCGGAGCTCAGCGCCACAGACAGGATCGCGGTGATGACCTTCGCGTACGCCGCGTTGGTCGCCGGGGGCGGCTTTCTTTTCCTCGGCGCGAAGTGGATGTCCGCCGCCGCCTTTCCGATCGCGCTGCTGATCTTCATCGTGCCACTGCCCGACGCCGCCGTTGAGTGGCTCGAGCGCGCGTCGGTGCAGGCATCGGCGGACGTCGCCGCCTGGATGTTCCGGGCGACCGGCACGCCCCTGCTTCGCGAAGGGACGATCTTCGCGCTGCCAACGATTGTGGTGGAGGTGGCGCGCGAGTGCAGCGGCATCCGATCGAGCTGGGTGCTGTTCATCACCAGCCTGGTTGCATCGCACATGTTCCTGAAGAGTCCATGGCGCCGGCTCGTGCTGGTGGCGTTCGTCATGCCGCTGGGAATCGTGCGCAATGGCTTTCGCATCCTCACGATCGGACTGCTGTGCGTGCACGTCGGACCGCACATGATCGACAGCTTCATTCACCACCGCGGCGGGCCGATCTTCTTCGTCCTGTCGCTCGGGCCGCTGTTCCTTCTGTTGACGTGGCTGCGGCGCCGCGATCGCGTAGCGTGAATCTGTTCTTCCTTCTGCCGTTCGCGGCCGGCTCGGCGAGCCTGCTCCTCGCCGCTGTGAGCCTCGTGCGCCGGCGGCCAACGGTCGCCGGATGGCTGTTTGCCGCTGGAATGACGGCGCTCGGCCTCGACAGCCTGTTCATGGGGTTCAGCCTGCGCGCCGCCCAGAGCGGCGATGTCGTCGCCTGGTTGACGCCGGCGTTTCTGGCCGAATCGTTCACTCCGGTCTTGTGGCTCGCGTTCGCGCTGACCTACTCGCGAAGCAATTACGCCGAGTTCCTGACCCGTTGGAAACCCATGCTGGCGGTGCTTGGCGTGTTCCCGCTGGCCGTCCTGACGGCTTTTTTCGTCCAGCGCAGTTCGGGAGCGCCGACCGACTTATGGTGGCTGCGGCCAGCACCGCAGACGATGGTGGTGAACCTCGTCCTCCTCGCGGCGCTGGTGCTCATCCTCGTCAATCTCGAACAGACGTTCCGGGCAACGGTGGGGACGATGCGCTGGCAAATCAAGCTCGTCGTCGTCGGCCTCGCCGTCGTATTCGGCGCCCGGCTGTACGTGCGCAGCCAGGCGATCCTCTTCTCCGCTCCGGACGTCGCGTTCTGGAGCCTCGAGTCGAGCGCCCTGCTCATCGGGTGCATGTTTCTCGCAGTCGCCTACGCCCGCACCGGACTGGCGGAAATCGACGTGTATCCGTCGCTGGCGGTTCTGCGCTCGTCCCTGACCGTCGTCGTCGTCGGCGCCTACCTGCTGATCGTCGGCGTTCTGGCGCAGGTGGTCGCGCGCTTCGGCGGTGCCGAGATCTTCCAGTTCCAGGCAGTCGTTGTCATTCTCGGCATGGCCGGCCTGGCAGTCCTGCTGCTGTCGGACCGCGCCCGTCAGCGCGTGCACGCCTTCGGCGTCCGTCATTTCAGCAAGGCGCAGCACGACTCGGTTCGAATCTGGACGCTGTTTGCGAAGCGGTTGAGCACGGTCGCGGATCAAACCGGGGTGTGCGCCGCCGCTGCCAAGCTGGTCTCCGAAACGTTCGACGTGCTGTCCGTCACCGTCTGGCTGGAAGACGATGGGACGGGCGGTCTCGCCGTCGCGGCGTCCACGGCGCGAAGAACCGCCGGCGCGGATGAGTCGTCGCGCGATGTCCTGGCAGGGCTGCAGGACGTGCGTTCACCGCTGGACCTGGATCACGCACGGGAGCCGTGGGCCGAGGAGTTCCGGCGCGTGAACGCGACGACGTTTCCGGCGGGCGGCAACCGCATCTGCGTTCCGCTGCGCGCCGGCGAGCGTGTGGTCGGCGCCCTCGTACTGGCCGACCGCGTCAACGCCGCGCTATACACCATCGAGGATCTCGAACTGCTGCGATGCATCGGCGATCACATCACGTCGATTCTCATGAATCTTCGGCTGGCGAACGAGGTCGCACGGTCGCGGGAGCTCGATGCCTTCCGTTTGATGTCCACGTTCTTCGTGCACGATCTGAAGAACGCTGCCGCCTCGCTCAATCTGACCCTCAAGAATCTCCCGGTGCACTTCGACGATCCGGCATTCCGCAAGGACGCCCTGCGGACGATTGGCAACACCGCGCAGCGCATCGACGACATGATCGCGCGATTGAGCGCACTGCGGCAGGCGCCCGAGACGGCTCGCATCGACGCGGACCTCAATCAGCTCGTCGACGAGGCCCTCGACAAGGTCACTGATATGGCGGACATCACGGTGACGAAGGAGCTTCGACCGCTGCCGCGGATCGTCGCCGACCGTGATCAGATTCAGAGTGTAGTCACGAACCTGGTGCTCAACGCGCGAGACGCCGTCGGACGCGACGGCATGATTTACGTTCGCACGCACAGCCAGGGCCAGCGCGTGCTGTTGTCGGTGGTGGACAACGGATGCGGCATGAGCGACACCTTCGTGAAGCAGTCATTATTTCGCCCGTTCCAGACCACCAAGAAAAAGGGGCTTGGCATCGGGCTGTTCCAGTGCCGCGCCATCGTCCAGGCGCATGGCGGCGGTATCCACGTCGAAAGCGAAGTCGGAAAGGGAACGACGTTTCTGGTCAGCTTTCCTGCCAAGGACGCGTCATGACGAAGCCCACACTCCTCATTGTCGAGGACGACGAGGACATTCGAACCCAGATGAAGTGGGCGCTTGCCTCGGACTACGAAGTCGTAATGGCCGAGGACCAGGCGGGCGCACTCGCGGCATTCAGCGACAGCCGCCCCGCAGTGTCGCTGCTGGACCTGGGGCTGCCCCCCCGTCCCAACGACCCCGACGAAGGGTTGAAAACCCTCTCGGCCCTCCTCGCGATCGATCCGCTGGCCAAAGTCATCATCGTGTCCGGCCAGGCGGAGAAACAGAATGCCCTCCGTGCCGTTGGCGCGGGGGCATATGACTTCCTGTGCAAGCCCGTCGATATGGAAGAACTGAAGCTCGTCCTGCAGCGCTCGGTGTACGTCGCCGAATTGGAACAGGAATACCGCGCGATGCAGCAGGGACAGCGCGCGGAGACGTTCGAAGGCATGCTTGGGGCGAGCCCGCAGATGCAGGTTGTGTTCAGTCTCGTGCGCAAGGTCGCACCGACGACCGCGCCGGTGCTCATCCTCGGCGAGAGTGGCAGCGGAAAGGAAATGGTGGCGCACGCCATGCACCGCTGCAGCCCGCAGCGGAACGGGCCGTTCGCCGCCATCAACTGCAGCGCAATTCCGGAGACGCTGCTCGAAAGCGAACTGTTCGGTCACGAAAAAGGGGCGTTCACGGGCGCGCATACGATGCGGAAAGGCCACATCGAATCCGCCGCCGGGGGCACGCTGTTCCTCGACGAAATCGGGGATCTCCCGGCTGCCGTGCAGGTCAAATTGCTGCGTTTTCTTCAGGAAAAGCGCTTTCAGCGCGTGGGCGGACGTCAGGAGATCCACAGCGACGCGCGCGTGATTGCGGCGACGAACGTCAACCTGAAGGAATCGGTGAGAAGCGGGACCTTCCGGGAGGATCTGTATTTTCGTCTCGCCGTTGTCGTGATCACGGTCCCGCCGCTGCGCGAGCGTGGCGATGACATCAATTTGATCGCGCGAGACTTCCTCGGCCGCTATGGCAAAGAGCACGGCAAGCTGAGCCTGACGTTTTCGCCGGATGCGCTGCGTGCCTTCAACATGCACCTCTGGTCCGGCAACGTCCGCGAGCTGCAGAACCGGGTCCAGCGCGCGGTGATCATGGCCGAAGGAAAACGCATCACCGCCGCCGACCTCGAGCTGACGGAAGCGCTCGACGGCGTGCCGATGCAGACGCTGAAAGAGGCGCGGGAAAACGCGGAACGTGAAATCGTCCACGACGCGCTGCGGCGGAACAAATGGAAGATCACCGCCGCCGCACTGGAGCTCGGG
>JBOGIQ010000313.1:0-7240 GCA_050742535.1 Vicinamibacterales bacterium
CCTCTCGGCGCGTGCCCCCGAACAGGGTGGCGACGAGGTGACGGCGCTGGCGCGGTCCTTCAATCAGATGGCCGATGAACTGGCCGCGCGGGCGCGAGCGCTGGAGGTGTCCGATCGTACCCGCCGGCAGCTGATGGCGGATGTCTCGCACGAGCTGATGACGCCATTGACGGCGATGCGCGGCTACGTCGAAACGCTCACGATGCCTGAGGTCCAGCTCGATCCGGCGACCCGGCAGCGCTATATGAGCATCGTCACCGACGAGACGCACAGACTCGAGCAGATCATCGGCGACCTGCTCGACCTGGCCCGACTCGAAGGCGGCATGACGCTGCGACGCGAACGCGCGAACGTCGAGCAGCTCTTCAATCGCGTCGCCGCGCGACACGAGCGCGAGACGACGAATCGGCGGATCGCGTTGACCACGCACGTCGATGCGGCTGCGCGATCGATCGTCGGAGACGCAGATCGGTTGGAGCAGGCGCTGCAGAATCTGGCGGCGAACGCTCTTCGGCACACACCAGACGCGGGCCACGTCCGTCTGACCGCGAACCGTCACGGCGACGACGTGGTCCTCACGGTCCACGACAGCGGCCCCGGCATTCCGTCAGAACACCTGCCGCTGATCTTCGACCGGTTCTACAAAGCCGACTTGTCGCGAAAGGCCGCCGGCGGCAGCGGCCTGGGGCTCTCCATCGTCAAGGCGATCGTGGAGCTACACGGGGGAACGATCGGCGCGCGGAACGACAACGGTGCCGTTTTCGAGGTCCGCCTACCGTCCCAGCAAGTGGACAAGTGACACGTCACAAGTGGCTAGTAAGTTGACGAGTGGCTCGAAGCATCCAGGTAACCACTTGAAACTTAATCACTTACTTGCCGACTTGAAACTTGCCACTTGTCACGTCGCAGAGGTACGTCCGTTGCTTCCGCTGCATTAGGATTCTATTGGAGGTCCCTCAGTGCGAGCTCCCGTCTTTGTCGCCGCCGCCTCTGTGATCGCGTCGATCACGATTCTTCCGGCTCCCGCCGATGCCCAGGTTCGCGTCGCACGTCCGCGCACGGTGGTTGGCGTCCGCCCCGTTGTCGTATCGCGGCCGACGGTGTTCATCGGCGGCTACTACTATCCGACGTTCTATCGCGCGTCGCTGTGGTACGACCCGTGGGGACCTGGATACTTCGGTTACGGCGCGTATCCGTACTACTACCAGTACCCGATCTACGGACCGCGCCGGTACGACGCGAGCGGATCGGTGCGGGTGCAGGTGTCGCCCCGACAATCCGAGGTCTTCGTCGACGGGTACTTCGCCGGAACGGCTGACGACTTCGACGGCGTCTTCCAGCGGCTGAACATCGAGCCGGGCGAGCACGAGATCGTCATTTACCTCGAAGGACACCGGCCGTTCTCGCAGCGGTTCTATCTGCAGCCGGGCAAGTCGTTCAACATCAGGCACACGATGGAACCACTCGGTCCGGGCGAAGCTGCACCGCCACGGCCGCAGACCGCTCCGTTGCCGGGCCGCGCCGGAGGACCACGGTACGATAACGGTGGACCGGTTGGCCCACCCGAGGCCCGAGGTGCGGGTGCCGGACGCGGAGCCGGCGGCGGACGAGGGCGGCAGGGCGGTCCGGCGGTCGCGGAGGGCTTTGGATCGCTGTCGCTCCGTGTTCAGCCGGCCGACGCGCAGGTGCTGATCGACGGAGAGGTGTGGCAGGGATCACTCGAGGGCGAGCGGCTGGTCATCCAGCTCGGTGCGGGAACGCATCACGTCGAGATTCGCAAGGACGGCTACCGGAACTACCGGACGGACATTCCGATCGGCAATGGACAGGTCCGAACGCTGAACGTCGCGCTCACGAAACAGTAGGTGCGCGCGCATTTCGCAAAAAGCACGGCAACCGATTGAACGTTGCCATGTGCCCTCCGAACTGAAAGGGCACGTGGTACCCTGATCGGATGCGTGACGCGTCGGGGAACCTGGCAATCAGCCTGAAGCGACGACGATGGATTACTTCCGGGCTGCTGCTGGGAATGTCGCTCGGCGCGCTCGAAGCAACGGTCGTCAGCACGGCAATGCCGACGGTCGTGTCCACGCTCGGCGGCCTGGAACACTACAGCTGGGTCTTCTCCGCCTACCTGCTGACGTCAACCGCCTGCGTTCCAATCTGGGGACGCCTCTCGGACTTGTACGGCCGCCGCAGGATGTACCTGATCGGCGTTGCGATCTTCCTCGTCGGTTCACTGCTGTCGGGCGCGTCGAGGACGATGGTCGAGCTGATCCTGTCGCGGGCGATTCAGGGCCTCGGCGCCGGCTGCATCATCCCGCTCAGCATGACGATCGTCGGCGAGCTGTATACGCTCGCGGAGCGGCCGCGCACACAGGCGCTCTTCAGCGGCGTCTGGGGCGTGGCCTCGATTGCCGGACCGCTGGTCGGCGGATACGTCACCGACTATTTGAACTGGCGCTGGGTCTTCTTTCTGAACCTACCGTTCGGACTGCTCTGCGCCTCCGTCATCGCGTCCGCCTATCCGCCCTCGCGCCGCGTCGCGTCCGTGCAGGTCGACTGGATGGGCGCCGCGCTGTTGTTCACCGGCATCAGTACGCTGCTCATCGCGCTCGGCGACGAGACGCCGGGCGGCGCGTGGGTGTGGGTCGCCGCCACCGTCGTCTTCCTGGGCGCGTTTCTGGCCGTCGAGCGGCAGGCGCCCGAACCGATCCTTCCGCTGGATCTGTTTCACGTCCCGGTGATCGCCCGATCGCTCGCGGTGGTCTTCCTCGTCGGCGTCGCGCTGTTTGGCGCCATCGCGTTCATCCCGCTGTTCGTCCAGGCCGTCCGCGGCGGAACGGCCACGGAAGCGGGTCAGGCGATCACGCCGCTGTTTCTCGGCTGGGTCGTCATGTCGATCGTCGGCGCGCGGGCGACGGTGCTGCTCGGCTACCGGACGGTGTCGATTGCCGGCAGCGTGCTGATGACGATCGGGTTCTTCGGCCTGACGCTGGTGGACAGCGACTCGGCCGGGTGGGTCCTGATCACCAGCTGCACCGTGATCGGCGCCGGCATGGGAACGCAGATGCTGTCGCTGCTGTTAGCGGTTCAGCACGGCGTCGATCGCTCGCGTCTGGGAATCGCCACGGCGCTCAACCAGTTCTCGCGCAGCGTCGGCGCGGCGATCGGCGTGGCCGCAATGGGCGCCATCCTCGCCCGCGGCGTCAGCGGTATCAATCTCCCCGGCGGGGCGGATGCGCTGGCGGTCAACGACGCGGCGCTGTCCGCGCCAGTGCGCGCGCAGTTTGCCGCAGCACTTCACCGCGTGTTCCTCGGCGGCGCGGTCGTATCGGCGGCGGGCCTGATCGCCACGCTGTTCCTGCCGGCGATCAGCTTCTCTCGTGGTGTCCCCGGCGCCGCCGGCGAGCAGATGCTGCAGGCGGAGATGACGAACCTGGAGCCGGAGGACGAGCCCGTAGCGGTGCCTGACTAGTTGGTAGTTGGTAGTTGGTAGTTGGATAGTTCGAAGTCAGTCGGGCGTCGGCCAATCAACTGAATCGATCACCAGCACCTCGTAGGGAGCGGTCCGCGGCTCGAGCTTCAGTCCCAGTTGCTCTTCGACAGCCGTGAGAATCGAGGGATGAGTCGCGTTTGGTGCATTCGCGAATACCAGCGTCCACTCAACGTTGCCGGTGAGGCCGGTCTCGTCGAACAGAGGTCGGTCGACAAAGCCCTGAATCTGGCGGGCGATCTCGGCTGCGGGCCCGGCGTCCCGCAGCACGGTGACGCCGGGTTGGCGCGGCAGATCGCCGGTGTAGCAGAGCGGTGTGCCGTTGCGGTGGCGGGGCTGAGGAAGAGTGGGATTGCTTCTGATCGCCGTCCGCCACGCGGCGCAGCTCTGCTGCGTCGGCGACAGGTCCGGCCCGAGCCGGCCTTTGCGCATCACCGTCAGTGCATACATCGGCGTCATTCGCGTTTCCCGGTGAGCGCGAAGCTTGAACCGATCCATCAGGAGTTTCTGCAGCATGAGCCGCTGCGTGCCCGGCGGGGCATCGTCAGGCGGCTTCGCCTGCACGTCGAACTTCGGCGCGGCCAGAAGGTCTCGCTCCAGGAGCGGATGGTTTGCAGCGACGACGAGCGAAAAACCGCCGACTTGGTACGCGTGCGTAATGAGCACGCGGAGCGGCGCATTGGTGATGGTCACCTGCCCGGAATCGGGAATGCGGGCGGTACCGCGAGACGTCCCGCTCGTGTTCCGCCGTACTGAAGCCACCTCGAAGGCCGGCGCGGCCGGCGGCGATTGGGCGTGCGTGGCCGTAATCGCCAGGACCAGCGAGGTGACCGACCAGAAACGCAACGCCATCGCGCCTCCACCACTGCCGACGGCAATACGAGTGGACATCAAGAGGGGGGGCCGCAGGTGCAAACGCCACTGACGTCGTCCCACCCGTCGAACGCACACATTGGTCCGCACTCGACCTCGCCGTGTTCGTCGCAAAAGGACTGATCGGGCTCAGACCAGCTTTCGCAACCATCTGCACGAGCGGGCTGTGGCTGCACGACGAACAGACAAATCACCACGAGTCCCTTGACCCGGGAACTGACGCTGACAACCGATCGTAAGAGTTTCATCATGACCTCCTCGCGCTGCGCCTGACGCGGGTGCGGCACACGCCTGCGCGCTGACCAGGCCACGTATATTCGACTCATCGCGCCACAAGAAGACACGTACTGCCGTACTCCCTCAGGTCAACCCCGCGGCGGTCGGCTCCGCGCCACTATCCTACCCAACTAGTTGCCTGGCTTCCGCAGAAACGTTGCCGGATCGACGAGCAGCTTCTCGTACAACTTCGGATCGAGATTGTTCTCCAGACAGGAGTACTCGCGCAGACGCGCCCCCTCGCGCAGCATCAGCGTATTGCGCTGCGTGAACGGCTTCGTCAGCACCTTCGGATCCTCGATCAGCACCTCGTAATCGAGCCGGCCGCGATCGACGCGCGTGTAGCGCTCGACCAGGTGCAGCGCGTCGCTGTGCACGAACCCGTTGCCAAGCCAGCCGCCGGCCTTGAAGTTCGTGACGTCAACCACCAGCGTGTCCTTGTCCCAGCGCGCGACGGAGTCGCCGAGGAAGCTGGGCTCGGCGTCGTCGGGATGCGATGCGCCGATCGGGATGGTCCGGAACGACCAGAAGTATTCGTAGAGGATGACCAGCTTCTTCGGCGTGTGCACGAACTCGATCGGAAACAGACTGACAGGCGTCATGCGCGGCGACGCCTGCGGCAGGCAGTGCGCCGCCGGATCGTCCACGGATCGCCGGTTGAGGATCGCCTGGGCGCGCTGCAAGGCTTCGGGCCGGAACGGAATCCGTTCGCGCTGCGCGACGTTGACGCCGGCGCTCGGCTGCGGACTCTGCGCGGGCTGGCCCGGCACGTCGCCCGGCACCTGGGCGTCCCACTCGGGCCCGCGCCGGTTGCTGGCCTGGTAGACGCCGGTCAGATCCGGCTTGCCGTCGCTGAGACGCGGCGTGGGTTGGACCTTCTGGCGCTGCGGGTCCGCCTGAAGGCGGGTTTCCAGGTCCGCCTGAAGGCGGACACTACGTGGCATCAGGGACGTCGATACGACGACGAGGGCGAACAGAACGGCGCGCTTCACGGCCCTACTTCCCCGCCACGGCCGCGCCCTCGCCGGTTCCCGCGGGCGGACCGAAGAACAGGCGCTTGCCATCGGCGAGCATCGCCTCGCGCAGATGCGCCGACGGCGAACCGTCGCGCGCGCGCCAGCCGAACACCGAAATCGTGTCGCCTGGCTTGACCGTCACGTCTTTCTTCCAGCCCGTCCGCGCCAGTACGTTCGGCGGATATCCCTCGAGCGTCCAGTTGACGACCTTGCCGCTCTCGTCCTTGACGTCGAGATACAGATGCGTGTGCGGATTCCGCCAGTCCACCCTGGTGACGACGCCGGAGAGTTTCACGGGCTTGTCGGCGTCGAAGTACACGCCGAAGGAATGGTGGGCAGACGCGGGCGCCGCGCAGACCATCGCCGTCAGCAGCAGGATCCGTTTCATCACCGGATCATAGCGAAAAGGCCGACCCCGAAGGGTCGGCCTTTGTAGTTGGTAGTTGGTAGTTGGTAGAGGCCGACCTTCAGGTCGGCCTTTCGACTTATTCGCAGGCCTCGGTAATGCAGATCGACTCGAGCGTCCGGCCCATTGGCGGCACGGGCAACCCCTGCGCCGACATCAGCTTCCGCAGCAGTGCCCCCGCCTCGGGATGCGCGATGGCGGACTGCACGCCCACGCGAACCAGGCCGTCGGCGTAGTCAACTGCCTGCCAGGTGTGAACCGCGAGCTTGCCGCCGCGATTGTCGGTGTTGCCGTAATCGCGCACGTCGAGCTTGGCGCCATGGTCGGCGAGGATCTGGATGACGTCAGCACGGCCCTTGTGCGCGGCGCCGTGCAGAGCGACGCGACCGGTGTCGGCCTGGGCGTTCACGTCGAGACCCAGATCGATCAGCATCTTGACCGCTTCGAATGTCGCCTTCTGCGACCACTCGGTGGTGATGCCTTCTACCCAACCGATACCTGCCGCAACGTGCAACGGGGTCACTCCAAGGATCGTGTTGATCTTCGGATCGGCGCCCTTTTCGAGCAGGAGCTTCATCAACTCGAGGTCGCCGGACTGCGAGGCGCGAAGGAACGCCGTCGCGCCCTCCTCGCTGAGCCACTGGTTCGTGAAGACCGTCCGCGTCTCGCTGCTGTCCCTCACCCGATGATTGACGTTGGCACCCTTGTCGATGAGGAGCTTGATGAACTCGAGGTGCTCCATGTCCGGTTTGCGCACCGGATAGTCGCCGTTTTCGATGTTGCGGTTGTCGGTGGCGAGATACAGCGGGCTCCACCCTCCGGTGTTCGTGAGGTTGACGTTCGCGCCGCGGTCCAGCAGATACGCCGCCAGCTTGTAGTAACGGTTCTGGGTCGCCGTCAGGAGCGGACTCCAGCCGTAGCCGGTGGTCTGGTTGATGTCGGCGCCGTTGTCCAGCAACACCTTGACCGACTCGAGATTGTTGGCGCGCGCCGCGTAGACGAGCGGCGTAATCTGACCGCCGTCCGCTGCGCCGCCGCCACGGCGTCCGATGCCTGCGGCTACTGCGGCATCGTCGTCATCGTTGTTCACGTCGTCACCGCCGCGGCCACCACCGCCGCGACCACCGCCGCGGCCGCCGCCGCGGCCACCGTTATTGCCGGCGTTGTTACCGG
>JBOGIQ010000314.1:0-7123 GCA_050742535.1 Vicinamibacterales bacterium
GGATGTGATCAATGATCAGCCCGAAGGGTTCGCGCCACGCAAAACCCGCTGTGGCCATGCACAAACAACTTTGCATGGTAAAGTGTTTCGATGCCGAGACGTCGAACGGAAACCTGGCTCGCCGTGTGCGCCGTGGCCGTTGGGCTGCTGATCACCGGGATCCTGGGGATGTGGGGATACATCAGCGTCACCTCGAAGCCTCACCATCCAAATCCACAGGACGCGCCGTCCGTTGCGCGTGGCACACCGGCGCAGCAGTGGACCGCCGCGGTCACCCGGGGACGACAGATGGCACGGTCGGCTCTCACCGAGCAGAACCTTCCCGGACTGTCGGTCGCGGTCGGTGCCGGCGGCGAGATCGTGTGGGCCGAGGGCTTCGGCTGGGCGGATCTGGAGAAGCAGCTGCCCGTCTCTCCGGACATGCGGTTCCGGATCGGCACCGCGTCGGTGGCTCTCACATCAGCCGCGGTCGGCCTGCTGCTGGAGAAGGGTCAGCTGAAGCTGGACGACGAGATTCAGCGCTACGTGCGCGGGTTCCCGAAGAAAGAGTGGCCCGTGACTCTGCGTCAGCTGATGGGGCATCTATCAGGCGTCCGCAACGACGGCGGCGACGAAGGGCCGCTGCTCGCTGAACACTGCCGGCGGCCGGCCGACGCGCTGCTGTCCTTCGCCGATCATCCGCTGCTGTTCGAGCCGGGCAGCCGGTATGAGTATTCGAGTTACGGCTGGATCGTCGTCAGCGCTGCCGTGGAGGCCGCGGCGGGCGAGGCCTTCCTGTCGTTCGTCCGAAAGCAGATCTTCGAGCCGCTGGGCATGGACGGCACGATCGCCGACTCGATGATCGCGCCGATTCCGGATCGGGTGACGTCCTACTTTCCGCGCTTCGCCGCCGATCCTCATTACGGCCTTCACCTGATGCGTCCGCTCGACTACTCCTGCTACGCGGGCGCCAGCGTCTTCCTGTCCACGCCGTCCGACCTCGTGCGGTTCGGCCGCGCTGTCAACGCGGGCACGCTGCTGCGGCCGGCAACGGTGCAGTTGCTCCAGACGTCACAGCGGCTGTCATCAGGACAGGAGACGGGGTACGGCCTCGGTTGGGACCTCGAGGCCGTGTCGCTGGCAGGCACGCACACACGTGCCGTGGGCCACGACGGCGACGTGCTCGGCGGGATGGCGGCATCGCTGATGACCTTCCCCGAACAGGGGATCGTCGTGGCCGTCCTGTCGAACATCTCCTACACGGACACGAATGGGGTTGCCTCGAGAATCGCGCAGGCATTCGCGGAATAGGATCGCGTCGTGCACGCGAAAACGGGATGTCTGCGCCGATTCAGGAGCTCTACCCACACCCAGGCACGACACGCGCATTGGACGGGACGTATCTCGCGCATGAGCTGCACCGCCTCGGCACGCCGTCGCAGCCTTTCGTCTACGCCAATTTCGTCTCCAGCCTGGACGGCCGAATCGCGGTCGTCGAGGCGGACACCGGCGAATCCTACGTCCTGGAGGACCTGACCAGCGGTCACGACTGGCGGCTGTTCCAGGAGCTTCAGGCGCAAGCCGACTGCATGGTTACGCATGGTGGATATCTGCGCGCGCTTGCCGCACGCAAGTTCCAGGACATCCTGCAGGTCGGTGTTGCCAAGGCGGCGTTGGACATTGGCGCGTGGCGCCGCGCGCATGGCCTCACGGGCCAGCCGGCCATCGCGATCGTGAGCCGGACGCTCGACTTCCCTCTTCCACCCTCGCTGGAACAGCACGGGCAGGCGGTGCACATCATCACGGCGAACGGCGCACCGCGTCCGGTTCTGGCGAGAACGCGGATGCGAAGTCGTGTTCGCCGGTCCAGGGACGTCGGTCGAGGGCGCGCCCATGATCCGCACACTCGGCGAGCGGGGCTACGCGCGTCTATATCTTCTGGCCGGTCCGCAGATGCTGGAGACCGTCCTGCGAGACGGCTCGCTCAGCCGCCTGTACCTGACGGTGACGCACCAGCTGATCGGAGGAGAGATGTTCCACACGTTGACCGCGGGCCCCCGGCTCGGGCGTGCCGGACGCCTGCAGCTGCGCACGTTGTACTACGATCCCGTCACTCCCAAGGGAACCGGGCAATGGTTCGCGTCGTTCGATGTGCGACGGGAGGCGTGAGCGGTCAGACGGGCTCGGGAAGGACCACCAGATTGGGAGACATCAGTTTCAACACTTCCGCGGCCGTAGATGGCAATCCAACAACCTTCACATCGCGCCCCGCGCCCAGGACTTCAGTGAGGATGCTCTTCGTGATCGCAACCCATCCGCCGGTTGTCTGGTAACTGACCACGCACCTCCCCTCTTGCCGATCGCTCAGGATCTGTGCCTGCTCCTTGTCCGACGATTTGATGTAGCGGACCGGCAGGTCAGGAATCGGCGATGCTGTCGCGGCGTCCTCGGACATGATGAATAACCGCCCGGACTGGATCGGAGCGTCGGCGTCGGCGGACGCGCGTTTCCGGAGCGCCTGCTCGATCCGATTGAAAACGTCTTCGGCGAACTGCTGGGGATAGTCGAACAGCTTTTCGACTTCGCGTGTGAGGTGGGGCAACTTCCGCCAGCCGCTCACCCACGCGAGCTTGCCGGCGTCGGCGTCCTCGCCGGCAAAGACGTCCTCCAGCGCGAAGTGTCTCACCGCATCGGGCTGTATCGTTTTGAGCGCCATGTGTTCGATGAGATCGGTTGAAAACCCGTACAAGACTCCATATGGCGAATACGTGCCGGCAACAGGGCGGAAGCTGGGGCAATCCTCGTACAACCGCTTCGCCACGCGGCCGATTCGCGCTTCGTACTCCTGAAGCAGCTGTACGTGCCGCGTCCCCATCGGCGTATATGCCGCGTGGCCATCGCGATCGGTCGTGATGAAGAGATGCTCGATCATGCTGTACGCACCCACCAGCTCGACGCGATTGAGAATCAGCTCCGGATCGGGCGAAATGCCCTGACAAATCGCATCTGCCAACTCGAGCCTCTTCTGGCCATCGTCACCGTGCCAGGCGTTTTCATACGCTTCGAGCAGCGGCACGAGCTCCTGAATCAGCAGGGCAAAATCGAGGGCATTGGAGTTACGGGTGTTCAGCACCACGCTGTCGTCATCGACAGAAACCCCCTTTTTCAAGGCGTGGTAGCGAATTTGTGAACGCAGGTGCCCGGCCGTCATTCGAACACCCGCCTTGTGGATTTCGATCCGATCCTCTTCCGGAAGAGCCGCGATTTTTTTGGCGACCTCGAAATACGCCCCCAGGTCATCGGTCGCGGGACTCTGCGCCATCTGGATCAGCCATCGTGCATCCCGCACGAGCACCGGCTGATCGGCGGTCCTGTTCTTCCACAGCTCGTCGAGTACGTTTTGAACCTGGGCGAGGCGATCGCCGGCACTACTCGATCCGGCATCCCACAGGCGCATGCTCAACAGCTCGAGGTGCCGGATGACATACACGTTGAACAGCGTGTGCGCGTAGCGGACGCGACCATTGCGACCTGGCCAGCGCGTCTGCTCCCACAGATGAAAGCCGCGGATCATCATCTCCGCCGGATCGACCAGGCCGTTATGCAGGCCCGGAATCTCACGGGGCCTGAAGCCGCTTGCCCAGTGCGCTTCTTCCAGTTGTCCTCTCAGGCGCGACTGGCCAGGGGTCACACCGGTGAGTGTGAAGAAGCAGTCCTCGAAGAGACGAGACAGGAGTGGGGCATCCCGCAGGTAATCGCCCGGCTTCCGCTGGGCGTTCAGGACCCCCTGGATTTTCTCGACGGCTTCATCGCGACGGCCCAGGAAGAACTGGAGAAGGTCGATGTGCGCCTGGAAGCCGCCCGCCATCCCCGCGCTGTCGGTGACGGTCACTGTGTCAGCGATGTGTCACGCGTCCATCGACCGAGCCATACGTCGAGGTGAGCAGTTGTTTGAAGTTCTCCACCAGCGCAACCGGCGTCGGGTCGAATCCGTCGAGTAGTGCCGTCGTGTAGGAACACCAGTCCGCAAACATGACTGCCGAGAACACCCGCTCGGCGCGCGAGTCACCAGGCATTTCCCATTCCATGAAGCTGACGTGATGCAGCCCCTCGCTGGCGAACACCTTCTTCACGACTTCGTACCGCTCGCGGATGCGCGGGTGGCTGGTCGGGTCGTGAAGGTACAGAACAGCGAACTTCCCCAGCGGCGCCATGAACCCGATCATCTCGTTGTGATTCAACTCGGGAAACGCGTTGAAGAAGGAGGCACGCTTCCCGTTTTCGTTGAACTTGATCTTTGCGACGCGGGCGACCGACAGATAATGCGACTCGTCCGTGTAGACGATGGGGATGCGATCGGCAAGCCAGGAGGCGACTCCTTCCGCGCGCGAGCGGACGTTCTGACCGCGCAGCGACACCGCCAGCCGTCGAAGAGTCGGGGTTGGATCTGTCATCAGTCCGGTTCCGTGGAGGATTCGCGCGAGATAGGTCACGATGTAGCCGAACGCCGAGCGCGGCTGGAAGCCTTTCGGCTCACCGGCTGTGGAAATGAGGACCAGCGAATAACCTCTCTCCGCGGCAATCCTGGCCAGCGGGCTGTCGGCACCGGCGGTAATCACCACGACGTTTCGCGCGGCTTGCGGAAGGCTCGATACCGTCTCCTCCGTCGTACCGGAAAACGAGCTGACGATCAGCAGTGTCGAGTCGTCCATACCGCTCGGCACGCCGTACTGTCTCCACACGCGTACTGGTGAAGACATCTCGTCGGCGAACGCATCGTTGAGGACGTCTGCCGGCAGCGCGGAGCCGCCCAATCCCGAGACGACGGCCTTGTTGAAATGACCCGTTGGCAGGCTCGGTAACGCCTGGGCCAGTGCCGTATCGATCTGGTCCGGCAGCCGGCTGATGACCGTCTGCATGTTGAACCGGTCGTGCTGCTGTGCGAGAAGTGCGAGGGACTTCAGGGGATCGACGTTATCGCTATGCATGAGTACTAACTGTAGCTTACGCGCTGGGTTCGGGCTGTTCTCAGTCAGTCGGCATGGAGGAAGCACTGACGCTCACGGACAAGCCCGGCCATAGATTCTCCTTCGAACATTTCCTGCAGTGCCCATTGTTTTGATCGGGACGCGCGACTAGAGTAGTCGCCCACCCGGTTCATCGCGCGACGCTCATGCCTCCTTCGCTTGGCGAAACCGTATTCAAGAACCGGCGGGAATACCCGCTGGCAAAGAAGACCGGTACGCGCGACTACGTTTTTGATTTCGTTCCCGGGAAGAAGGACGACTACGGGGAAGGCGCCCGCGCCTTCTTCAAGCGTCACTACAAGGACCATCGCGACCATCAGGTCGGAAGCCTCGAAGCACTCGTGGCGGTCCTGGCGAACGACGTCAGAAACGCCGGGGTGACGCATATCCGCGAGATCGTCATCGTCTCCCACGGAACACCGCACGGACTGCTGCTGAACGTCGTGAACGGCGTCACGGCGACGCAACACAAGAAGTACAAGAACCTGATGGCGAAATCGCTGCTGGATCTCAAGAACGAGCTGAGCCAGTTCCAGT
Source organism: Vicinamibacterales bacterium (assembly GCA_050742535.1). Classification (GTDB taxonomy): domain Bacteria; phylum Acidobacteriota; class Vicinamibacteria; order Vicinamibacterales; family UBA2999; genus Gp6-AA40. The sequence goes on from JBOGIQ010000314.1 coordinate 5,544, forward strand.
CGTTCGCCAACAATCGCAAGACGATGATTGGCGCCATCACGGACGATTCCTGGGTCACCGTTCGGGCGTGCAATTTCGGCCAGTCCCGCGGGGGTCTTTACGCGCTCTACGCCTTCTTCGGTGGTCGCGCGAACGTCTACTGTCCGCGGATTTACCAGTTCTTCGGCAAAACGCCTGTCGGTCCGGGCGCGCGGTTCGCCAACCGTCTCGATGTGCACCAGCACTGGGTCAAACAGGGCTTCATACCTGGCCATATCCACACCCCGGGACGCGGGGACGCGGTGGTGCAATTCCTGGCGGATCGCTCCGGCTTCACCGCACCGCTGGAGATCACGAGTGTCGGAATGGATGGCATCGTCGAATCACTCGACAAGGGGCTGACCAGCGATGTGCTGGCGACGAAGCTCGACGCCGCTGGCGTGTCGCTCACCGCGACGAAACTTGCCCAGGCCAGGCCGGTAAAGGTTCTGGAGGCAGGCGCGCGCTGGGCGATAGTCGATCTGTTCACCCACCCGAATCCAGCGCCGCAGAAGCCGACGAAGTATGCGATCGAGTATCAACTGACACGTCATCACATCACCCCGGCGGTGCTCGTCGTCGAGGCACGGCCGATCGTGAAAGCCAATCTCGAGTCCGTTCCTCTGCAGCTCTTTTTCGACGACTACCAGAACAAGGAGTGGCAGGGACACCTCGCCGAGCTCGCCGGTCATGTGGAGCCGACGGTGTCCCCGGAGTTTCAGGCACTACAGACCACTCTCAACGCAATCGGCGACACGGAAGTGACGCTGCCTCAGGGTCTTCTCGCAGCGCTGACTGATCTCTTCGACGTTGTCGTCACACCCGCGACCACCATCAAGCGGGTGGCGCCCGGCCGGCCCCATGGTCCGGGCAGAATCGACTGGCTCCTCACGAATCAGGCCGACCAGCGCGAATACCTCATCAAGCTGCTGCACCCGCACACACGTGAGGGCGCGCAGGCGCATACGTTCGCGATCTTCGAACACTATTCGGACGAGGACCGCGCCGCGGAACGCGCCACGGAAAAACTGGTCTACATGACCGGGAGCCCCGACCAGCCGGGCACGGAATTGATGGCCTACCTCGATACGCAGCCGATCGACAGCCTGACGGCGCTTATCGACTGGCTGAACGCCCCGTATGAACCGGAGCATGTCATCTATCTCCACCATGCCGTTCAGGCGCTCGCGCGCAAACACGAGTTCGGCCCGTGGCTTCTGAGCCGGCCGGAGTTCGCCGCGATTACCGCCAGCACGTCGCCGCTCGCGCTGCTCGACGATCCCTATACCAACCTGTCGCTCTCGCAAGGCGACGATCTGCGGCAGCACGCCCACGACTTTTCGAGCAACGCGGTCTGGGCGGAAGTCAAGGCCTCTCGCGAGCCGCGCCCGGCATTCCAGACCGACCTGTTCACCGAGCATCCGCTGACGTTTGCGGCGGACGAGCTCTTCCTCCTCGATGATTTGGCCGTGGATTCCCCCGGGGCTGCACTGGGCCCGGATCGGGCGGCGCAAAGCGCGGCGCTCGGCCTCGATCTGCCGTTCGACAAGACGGTCTACGAG
>JBOGIQ010000315.1:0-7098 GCA_050742535.1 Vicinamibacterales bacterium
CACAACGTGACATCGTCGACTCCGCCTGTCATGACGCTCGGTTACCTCAACCTTTATTGCCGAGGATGTTCAGTCAGTCGTAGACGTGGGACGGTCGACGCGGGAACTACCGGTGGAAACAAGGCACGTGCCACGGGCGTGATGAAGAACCACACGATCTTTGGGCCGATCGTGAACGGCCGCGAGGGCCGTCGCCGGAAGAAATGTCCCGTCGCGAGGTCAGCGCTGTGTGGCTTCGTGCGCAGCTTCAGCGGCGTGCGCGTTTGAGACGAAGCAAAGCGAGCCCTAGTCCGCTCAGGAGCCATGTGGCGGGCTCAGGGACTTCCGCAATGGTGAGGGTGGGGCTTCCAGAGACCCCGACGTACGTGCCGACGTGGTCGAATCGTTCTTCGAAGATCCCGCCGACGCCGTATAGCCTCATCGGATTAAAGCAAAAACCAAGAACCTCTGCCTCGTTATTTAGAAACTTGCCTGAAAAGAGATCGAAATGCGGTTCGACAAGTACTGAAATCTGGCAGTCAGGTGGAATGGAGATCGGAATAAAACTGCCGTCAGCCGGCGCTCCGGCCGGCCAGTTACCGCCGAAGGGTGTTTCGCTGAGTGTCTGTCGCAGGATCGCGAACGACAACGGCCCCTCCGACGTCTGGGTCCACTCGAGCGTGTAAAGGAAAGCGGCGTCGACTGTGCGTGGTGCAAGGAGGATCAGGCCTAACACCCACCAACGTTTTGAACGCATCGAATATCTCCGCGCCCAATTTAGGTGGAGCCGGCAGACGACGGCAAGCTGGACAAGACTCGCTTCGCCGCTCCGTAGATGAGGTGGCCGCCGTAGCGCCCTCCTAGAACAACAGTCGGCCGGCAACCATCGGAAACAGCATCATGGCGATGATCAGCACCCACGCGCGCCAGTTGCCCATGTTCAGTGTGTAGCCAAAGCCGAAACGGTTCTCGACCCACATGGCCGGGTCGTGCGGGTTGACGTAATACAGGCCGAATATCCACGCGCGGTCGGGTGTGGCGTCTCCGCGAACCTCCCGCCGCGCAGCCGGTGCGACCGCGCGGTGACCGCCCTGGCCGACGCGGAGCACCCACACGGCGACGCCGAAATTGATCAGCATCAGCGGCACCGGCACGAACCACGCCCACCCGCTCAGGGTGCCGCCGAACGCCGGTATCGATCCGATCGCCCAGATGGAGGTCAGAATCGCAGCGGCGTAACCGCCCAGAACAAGGCCGAGAGCGTTGACGCGCCGAAACCGCTGCTCCGCTGCCGCGGCCGGGCCGTCGACCGCGATCTGTCGCGACCGCCGCGCCAATGTCACGGCCATCGTCAGCCCCATGGCCACCAGGATGGCGCCCAACGCGAGCTGCCCGAACGGGTTGGCCGTGTCGGGCTCATCCGGCACGTCGCCCCGGTACGTGTACACGAACAACGCCGTGGCCAGCAGAATCGTAAACGGTCCGGCGGCGAACACCGCTCCACCCGGCAGCGACGTGTCGCGCGTGACGAGTGAGGCGACGCGGACGTCAGAGGGTGGGACCGCGTGCGCGCGCGCCTTCTGCCGCGCCCACTGCCACGTGACATGAGCGAACACACTGTAGCCGCCCATGACACCCGTCATCAGCATCCCCCATCTGGATTCGTCCGGCGCTTGAAGCCACAGGCCGATCGCGAGCGCTGCCGCCGTTCCGATCCAGACCGTCGTCCGGTAGCGGGAGACGAGCGTGCGGCCGGCGCCCGCCACGAAGGCCTCGGATACCGTCACCCCGAACAGGATGTCCGGCCGGCTGAAGCGAGGCATGAAATGAAAGACGAGCGCGGTCGCCATCACGATGATCATCAGGACCCCGAAGGCGAACGTCATAGTGACCCTCCCTCCGCGAGGCGGCGCAGCGCTGACGAGATCTGGCGTGAGCTCATGCCGGCGCTGCGCAGTTGCGCGGCAATCTGTTCCAGCTGCCGCAGCAGGCCATCAACCTGGCGCTGATCGACTGTCCGCGGCGCGTTCCGCGCGATGACGGTCGCCCCGCGGCGGCGTTTCAGCTCGAGCCAGCCTTCGTCGGCGAGCAGCCGGTAGGCGAGGGCCACCGTGTTGAAGTGCACGCCGAGATCAAGGGCCAGCTGGCGAATCGGCGGCAGCAGGTCGCCCGGCTTGAGCTGCCCGTCCACCAGATGCCGGCGCACATCGTCGGCGATCTGCCGGTAGGCAGGAACGGGGGACTCGAGGTTCAGCGATACGCGGAGTGGGCTGGCCATTGTCTAATGTATATGTACAATATACATTAACAATCGCAAGTTGTGCCACAATCGTTCGGCCCATCCGCTCCTTCGACAGTAATCGTTCGGAGGCCTTCGGCGATGAAGATTGCCACCCGCGGGTACAACCTGTGGTTCTGCCTTTTGGGTCTTCTCCCAATGACACTGGCCTGCGACGACAGTTCGTCGCCGTCCGGGCCGTCGGTCCAGTTTGCAAACATGATCGGGTCATGGTCGGGAACGCTGAACATCAATGGTGGCGTGAACATTTGTTCCTACACCTGGTCAATCACGAGCCAGACGGGTGGTTCGTTCTCCGGTTCGTTTGAAGTGGGCGAGGGGTGCCGGCAGGGTTCCGGCGCCGTATCGGGGACGGTCAGCGAGGCTGGTGCGCTGAGTACCGGCCCGCCGCTGCCGCTGGACGCTGTTTGCACCAGGCTGGCGGGTGGAACGATTACGGGCACCGTGTCCGGTTCCTCGGTCTCGGCAACGGGCTCGGAAACGCAGGGATGCAACACGCCCACCGGGGTGTTCGAATTCACCCGGTCCTACGCTCTGTCGCTAGCGAAGTCCTGAGGCGACGCGATCGGGGCCGCGTTTCGTTCTCTTTGCACGGTGTCGTTGAGACAAACGGGCGCCAGAGCCATCATCGGCGCGTTCGTGCTGGACACCGATCTCCTCGACTACCACTGCAATGACAATGAACGAGACGCGCCGCACTTAGTCGGCAAATAGGACGCTTAGGAGAAACGGGGCTGTGCACCGTCCCTGGGCGACGCCTGTCGCATCCGGCTGCACGCGGCGGGGATCCTTCGTTGTCGAGGGCCGGAGCTCGTACAAAAGGTCGCATCGTGACTCCGAAGTGGAAGGGGAGTGCTTGCGACGTACGGCAGTTGCTGCGTTTCGACCGGGCGTATAGTGCGTTCGCAGTCCACGGGTTGTAGGCACATTCCCTGTGGCCTCGTGAGGGCGCACATGAAGAGGACATGGATCGCCGGTGCCGCCGTCGTGGGTGCGATCGCCGCCGCCGCGGCCACCGTGGCGGCAATCGCAGAGTCCCTCGGCCGCCTGCCTCCGACGTTGTTCGAGATCCGCACGCTGTGGGACACGAACAACACGCTGTGGGAAGTGCCTCTCCAGTTCTTCGTCGCGGCCTGGTTCATCAGCATCGCCCGCGTCTACCGCAGCCGATTCGCCAGCGTCACACCGGCCGTTCCCACCCTCACATGGATGAGTGCCGCCATCGTCATCGGGACGTGCGTGTGGCTGTTTACGAGGCGCGTGCTGCCGACGGCAATCTTCGTCAGCGGCCTGGCGGCCATCGTCGTGTTCCTGGGTGCCGCCGTTTCACGGCGGGACGAAGCCTTTCCCGCGATCGGACTCCGCGCGCTCGTCCAGTCGGACGCCGTCAGAGTGTCGGTGGCGATGGCGTTGGCCTGCATCGCCGTCACCGCGTCGGTCATCCGCGTCACCATGACCCGCGTGCCCGACGCCGTGTCTACGGAGCGCAACGTTCGCCGCTGGTACGAGAGCCGGCAAGGGCGCGTGACCGGCGAGACGAAACGGGCGCTATCGCTCGACAACTCCGTGCAGGTGGTGGCGTTCACCAGCTACGGCTGGCAGCCGTTTCGCAACACCGTCCTCGATCGGATTGCGCTGGTGCACCGCTTCCAGGAGCGAGGGCTCGACGTGCACTTCACATCGCGGGCGTTTCCGCTCGACCCGGCGTGCAATTCAGGCATCAGGGGGATGACGATCGTCAGTCACGCCGCGTGCGAGGCGGCCTATGCCGTCCGCTACGTCCGGGATACGCGTGGAGACGAGGAGTCGGCGCGCTTCGAGCAGTGGCTGTATGCGCGCTCGACAGTACTCGATCTGCGGCTGATCCACAGCCGGCTCGAACAGCTTGGCGTCCTCGCAGGATTTCGATCCGCGTACGAGGAAGTCACGCGGGCCGTCGCCCGCGACATCTCGATCGGGAAGCAACTGGGCGTCACCGGCGCACCGTCCTACGTCGTCAACGGCGTGCGCGTGCCCACGACCGAGTCCGCCCTGCGGGCGATCCTGACGCTCGAAGCGGAGCGGCGGCAACACGATCTCCGACTGACGTCGACCGGCGGGCGTTGAGGAATCGGGAACGGATGACTCGTCCACACTTTTCCGCCACCGCGTATCTGCTCGTCGCCGTGACGGCCGTGGTTTCAGCCTCGGGCGTGGAACGGCCGGCAACCGCGATGGCCGGAGGCGGAGGCGGAGGGAGACGCGCGGAGGCGACGCTCTCGATCGAGTCCGGTCAGGCGATCGGCAGCGCGGACGCGCCCGCCGTGCTCGTCGTGTTCGCCGACTTCAAATGCCGGTATTGTGCGGCGTTCATGGCCACTGCCCTGCCGGTTCTGCGCGACGAGTACGTGCGAACCGGGCAGTTGCAGATTGCGTACATGCACGACCCGCTTCCGTATCTACGGCGGCATTCGCTGGTCGCCGCGGAAGTTGCCGAGTGCGCCGCGGAGCAAGGTCTGTTCTGGCCGGTGCACGACGCGTATTTCCTGAAGCAAAGCGTGCTCGACGACCGGCTGGTATGGGACCTCGCGGCTGCCGAGGGCGCGCGACTCGACGGCGGGGACGGTCTGCGGGCGTGTGTGGCGTCCGGCAGGGCGTTGGTGCGCGTCGCCGACCAGGCGGCGCTCGCCCACCAGTTCCGGGTCATCGCGACGCCGGCGTTCGTGGTGGGTGCGCGCGATGCGACTGGAACGATCCATGTCGTCGGTCAGTTGTCAGGCGGAGGAGCGCTGGCGGACATTCGGGCGCTGGTCGGGAAAATCGTCGGCCGATGACGAAGGAGAAGACGTATGACGAGAGTAGTAGAGAACAGTGCGCTGCTGCGATTGGGAATCGGAGCGGTGATGGCCGGAGGAATGTCGGCGGGACTGCTGAACGCGTCAGGAGGGGCTTGCCTCGAGCACTGCGACGGGGACTGCTATATCGCGACCGTCTGTAGCACCTGCGATGAAGGCGACCCGAACGACTGCATCATTTTCTGGGACCCCAACGATCAGTCGTGCTACGACAGCTTCGTCTGCCAGCATTCGTGCCCGTCGTGCTGGGTGACCTGACGTCCCGGGCGCGCCGCGCACGCATTCTGAAACGGGAGGAAGGTATGACGAGATTACTAGAGAAGAGTACGGCGCTGCGATTCGCAGTCGGAGCCGTCATGGCCGGAGGAATGTCCAGCGGACTGGTCAAGGCGACGAACGACTGCGCGGAGGTCTGCGACGGGGACTGCTGGATCATGACCTGGTGTGACACATGCGACGCCGGCGATCCGCACGACTGCATCATCTTCTGGGATTCCGGCGATCAGGCGTGCTACGACCACTTTGCGTGCCATTACTCCTGCCCGGACTGTTGGGTGTCATGACACGCAGGCGGTGAACATCGCGCGCTGACAAAGCGCCTGCGCAGGCGGGCTGGACACGTCCTGGCCCGCCGGCTAGGATGTGCCCTTCTCCTAGTCCTTTGCCAGCGGCTCCAGGTGTTCGACAAGGAGAACCCGCACTGGCCCCCGCATCCGCTCGAGGCGCAATCCGAGCTGTTCGTCGAGCGCAACGAACAGCGATGGAAGATCCTTCGACCCAGCCGTCCCCGGATCCGGCGACCTACCCGGCTGGCCGGCTGCAAACGTCAGCTCGAAATCGTAGGCGCCGCGAAAACCGGTGCGGTCGATCACGGGCGCCGCGACGGCAGGCATCCGCGACAACACAGCCGCGAAGTCGGCCATCGTGCGAGCCGCCGCCTGGATCCTCGCGCGGAAGGGCTGGATGACCATGTCGCACGTGGGTCGTCCAGATAGCAGGTAGTCCTCACCCGGTCTCGGGGGATTACTGCGCGCCTCGGACTCTTGACGCCGCTTTGCCCTCCAGGCCTCACAGTCCATGGTCGATGGCTTCAACCCGGATCCCGGGCGCTTGTCGCGGCGGGCGGCGATCAGCGCATAAACGGATTGCTCCCGTTCGGTCCAGCGCACTGCAAGATTGAAGCGTTCGGCGAGCAGCGCTCTCAGCATCATCCGCGGCGCATCGGCGGCCGTCGCACCTTCGGGAATGACGGCCGAAATGTCGAATCGATCCGTCAGCCATCGTGGTCCACCCTCCAGCGGCTGATACGGCTCGAGTGCGTACGCGTAACGAATGGTGTCGTGGAGAGTGGCGTTGACGGCGATCAGGCGGTTGCCCCTGACGCTGATCGATGGCCCACCCGATCCGCTGACTGCAGACCCCGCCGATCCCGGTCTACTGGGCTTGACCGAGGCCACTTCGAACCTGGCGCCTCGATCGCCAATTGTCTGCGTGCGGGGCGCTTCGACTGCATAGAAGCTGACCAAGGCCAACGCCGCTAGCTCGACCATGGGTGGTCCCTTTCGTGCGCCCGAGCCTAACATGCCGGCATGTACGCGGCGCCGGTCGATTCTCCCCCACGCAGACGTACGGCAGTTCGTACACCACCAGGAGTCGGGCGGCGGGTCGTTGACACGGACGAGCCGCAGAGCCATCATCGGCGTCGTCGGACGAGGCCATCCCGCAATCCACGTCGTGCCAGGGGGGGCAGGTGGGGGCAGGAGTGGTCGACTTTTTCGGGAGCAGAAATGACTAAGCGATTTCTGGCAGGTGTCGTCTTATTCGGCGCGATGGCGGTCGGTGCCCTGCAGGCGCATCATTCCCTTGCCGGTGTGTACGACTTGAACAAGACCGAGCGGGCGACGGGCATCGTGCAGAAGTTTGCGTTTACGAACCCGCACGGCGCGCTGCATATCGCCATCAAGGACAAGCAGGGCGAGGCCAAGG
>JBOGIQ010000316.1:0-7098 GCA_050742535.1 Vicinamibacterales bacterium
GTAGCGGCGTCTCACTCACGGTTGCCGTGAACCGTCACGCGATGTGGCTGGTCTGCACGTGCCTGGCGGAAGACTTCGAGCGGATTCTGGCGCTTGTGGGCGATATTGCGATCCGGCCGGCCTTTCCGGCGGGCGACGTCGAGACGCGCCGCGGCGAGATCGTCACGCTGCTCCGTCAGGACCAGGACAACCCGGCGACCGTCGCCATGGAAACGATGATGCGGGCGTTGTACGGAGACGCGCACGCGTACGGGCGGCCGATACGTGGAACGCTGGAGACGGTCGAGCGGATCACGATTGACGATCTCCGGCGGTTCCATCGGGCCCGCTTCGCTCCCCAGGCGCTCTCGCTTGCGCTTGTCGGCGACGTTGAAGCCGAGCGGGCCGTGGCGGCGACCGCGTCGGTATTTGGGGAATGGCAGGCGGACGCCCCGGCTGCCCTGAGTTTCGTGGACGTCGAGCCCGCCTCGGAACGCCGTACGACGGTTCTGCCGATGATGAACAAGGCCCAGGCGGACGTCGCCTACGGGTTCGTGACGATCCGCCGCGGCGATCCGCGTTATTACGCGTACTGGGTCATGAACAACATTCTCGGGCAGTACGCGCTGGGGGGTCGTCTTGGCGACAGCATCCGCGAGCGTCAGGGGATGGCGTACTACACGTTCAGCTCCTTCGACGCGAGCGTTGCGGCCGGTCCGCTGGTGGTTCGCGTCGGCGTCAGCCCGGCGAATGTCCAGCGCGCGGTCACCTCAATCGATCTCGAGCTGTCGCGGTTTGCGGCCGATGGCCCGGCCGACAGGGAGCTGGCCGAATCGAAGCAGTATCTGATTGGATCAATGCCGCGAACCCTCGAGACGAACGTCGGCATCGCGACGTTCCTTCAGACCGCGGAACTGTTCGGTCTCGGTCTCGATTACGACGTGCGGCTGCCCGATCTGCTGGCCAAGGTGAGCCGCGATCAGGTGCACGAGGCGGCGCGCGCCGTGCTCGATCCCTCGCGCGCGACCGTCGTCGTCGCCGGCCCGTACTCCGGCGCGCTGCAGTGACGGCCCGCGAGCGAGCGGCAGTTTCCCCAGCCGCGGTTTTCTTCGACGTCGATTTCACGCTCATCTACCCGGGTCCGACGTTTCAGGGCGAGGGGTACCAGCGCTTCTGCGCCACCCACGGCATCGCCGTGGAGCCCGCGCGCTTCGGTCATGCCGTCCGTGCCGCCTCGGTCATCCTCGACGCGCAGCAGGAGCACGTCTACGACGGCGAAATCTTCGTGCGCTATACACGGCGCATTATCGAGGAGATGGGAGGGGCCGGGCCGGCGCTGGACGCGTGTGCCCGCGAGATATACGACGAGTGGGCGGCCTGTCATCACTTTCATCTCTACGACGACGTCGCCCCGGTGCTGCGTGAGCTGGCGAGGCGTGACATCAAGATTGGACTGATCTCGAATTCACACCGGTCGCTGGCGTCCTTCGAACAGCATTTCGAGCTGGAGGGATTAATCAGCGCGGCGGTCTCTTCATCCGAGCACGGGTATCTGAAGCCGCATCCGAGCATTTTTCAGGCGGCGTTGCAGCTCGCGGGAGTCCGGCCTGAAGAGTCGGTGATGGTGGGCGACAGCCTGCCGCACGACATCGAAGGGGCTCTCAGCGTCGGGATGCGCGGAGTGCTCGTTCATCGAGGCGAGGGTCTGCCCGAGACCGTCGCAGGCGTGCCGGTCATTCGCACAATGGCCGAACTGCCGCCGTTGCTCTTCTAGCGCGTCTTCCGATCGTGGGGCGAGCCTGTCCGGCTCGCCTCGCGAACCCGAAGGGCCCGAAGGGTTCGCGCCACGGAAACCGGATGGTCTCAACCAGGCGGCCAGCCAAGTCCGCGTCCGGCCAGCAAATGAAGATGTATGTGAAACACGGTCTGGCCCGCGTCCCGATTGCAGTTCAGGACAGTTCGGTAGCCGCGGTCCGCGTAGCCGTTCTGTTTCGCGAGTGCCGCTGCTCGCCGGAACATCACACCGATCAGGCCATCGTCGCCAGGCGTCAGGTCGTTCAGCGTGGCAATGTGCCGCCGCGGCACGATCAGCACGTGAAGGGGCGCCTGCGGATTGATGTCCGTGAAGGCGACGACGTCGCGGTCGTCATGGACGAGGTGGCCGGGAATTTCGCCCGCGATGATTTTGCAGAAGAGGCAGTCGCTCATCGGCGTTGAATGATAGCGGTACGCGCCAGGCCTTGCAGATCCGCGCGCGTCCGGTCCACGAACAGGTTCGGCCGTCTGGACGCCAGCTCGCGCACCTCGTCTTCCTGCCCGAAACCAAATTCCATGACGAGCCAGCCGCCTGGACGGAGCGCCTGTGACGCGGTTGTCAGCACCGCGTCGATGTGCTCGAGACCCGAGGCGCCGCCGAAGAGCGCGACGTGGGGCTCCTGCAGCACGTCGGGCGAGAGTCCCCGTTTGTCGATGGTCCGCACGTAGGGCGGATTGGCCGTGATCACATCGAATGCAGGGTGGACGCCATCGAGGTACGGCGTGCAGACGAAGTGAATGCGGCCGTCAACCGCGTGGCGTTCCGAGTTCCGCCGTGCGACCGCCAGCGCCCCGCTCGAGACGTCGGTGGCAATCACGGTGCAGCGCTGGACGTCGTGCGCGACGGAGACCGCGATGCAGCCGCTTCCGGTGCCGATATCCGCGATGCGCAGTGACTGACCTACGGCGCGAGCGATCGCGACCGCTTCCTCGACGACGAGCTCCGTTTCCGGCCGTGGGACGAGCACCGCGGGCGTCACGTAAAAATCGAGCCCCCAGAATTCGCGCTCGCCAACGATGTAGGCCGATGGTTCGAAGCGCTCGCGCCGTGCGAGCCAGTCGGAGAATTGCGGTTCAAGGGTCTGCGGGACGTCGGATTGATGATGAAGAAGCAGACGCGCGCGGTCCCACTTCAGAATCGTTCGCGCGTAGAGTTCGACGTCGATCGCCGCCTCGGCTGGCTGAATCCCCGCGCGCACCAGTTGCTCACGCGCCGCGGCAAGCCGTTCGTGCAGCCTCACGGTGTCGTCAGGATACCGACGTCGTGACCTGTTTCAGCTTCTCGGCGTTGTAGTAGGAGGTGACCTGATCGATCAACTCGCCCAGCTCGCCGGCCAGCACGTCGTGCAGCTGGTGGGTGGTGAAGTTGATGCGATGGTCGGTGATGCGGCTCTGCGGGAAGTTATAGGTCCGGATCTTTTCCGATCGTTCTCCGGTCCCGACCTGCCCGCGGCGCTCCTTCGCGATCGCGTCCTGCTGCTTCTGCATCTCCATTTCGTACAGGCGCGCGCGGAGCACCTTCATCGCCTTCGCACGGTTCTTGATCTGCGATTTTTCGTCCTGCTGCGAGACGACCACGCCCGTTGGAATATGCGTCAGCCGGACGGCGGAGTAGGTGGTGTTCACACTCTGCCCGCCTGGACCGCTGGAGCAGAACGTGTCGATGCGCAGGTCCTTTTCGTTGATCTGGATGTCGACGTCCTCGGCTTCCGGCAGCACGGCGACGGTGGCCGTCGACGTGTGGACTCGCCCGGACGCTTCGGTCGCCGGCACGCGCTGCACGCGGTGGACGCCGCTCTCGTACTTCAGCCGGCTGTAAACGCCGCGGCCCTCAATCGAGGCGATCGCTTCTTTCAGTCCACCCGTGTCACTCTCGCTGAGAGACATGACGTCGAGCTTCCATCCCTGACGCTCGGCGTAGCGGTGATACATGCGGTACAGCTCGCCGGCGAAGAGCGCCGCTTCCTCGCCGCCGGTGCCGGCGCGAATTTCAAGCAGCACGTTCTTTTCGTCGTTGGGATCCTTCGGGATCAGCAGAATCTTGATTTCCTCGAGAAGCGCGTCGCGTCTGACGTAGAGCGTCTTGAGTTCCTCTTCGGCGAGCGCCCGCATCTCGGCATCTGAACCGCGCAGGAGTTCCTCGGAGCCGGCGATGTCCTGATCGACTGCCTTGTATTCGCGGTATTTCTGAACGAGCGGCTCCATGTCGGACAGCGCCTTCGCGGCTTTCCGGAACGCGACCGGATCCGACTGCACTTCGCCTGTGCCGAGGCGGTGCATCAGCTCGTCGTAGCGCGATTCGACCGTGGACAGCTTGTCGAACATGCTCCTGCTCGATTATCCCCCGGACACAGGCGGCAGGAACGCCACCTCGTCACCGTCGGCCACTTTTGCCGACATCTTCGCGTAATCGGCGTTGACGGCGACTGACATCGTCCGTTCGTATTGACGGAGATCAGGCATTTCATCGACAAGCGATCGCCAGACCGTTTCGACGGTCGCCGGCGTGTCGACCTCACGTACGAGCTCGCCGGATCCCGCCAGGTCGCGCAGGCGTGCGAAGAGGCGCACTGTTACGCGCATGCGATCCGGCGCGCCGCCTGGCGCGCCGCCTCATCGTCGGGATCGGCGGTGGCGCCTTCGAGCCACACGTCACCGCCCTCGAAATGTTCGTGCTTCCAGATCGGAACGATCTGCTTCACCCGTTCGATCGTGTACCGGCACGCGGCGAAGGCGTGCGCCCGGTGCGGCGAGGCGGCGACGATGATGATGCTGGCTTCACCGAGCTCGAGCCGCCCGATCCGGTGGTGCACGCCAATCCGGGTGTCGGCCCAGCTGGCCCGGGCCTCTTCCGTAATCAACTGCAGCGCGCGGATCGCCAGCGGCTCGTACGCCTCGTACTCGAGGAACGAAACTCGTCGTCCCTGATTCTGCTCGCGTACCAACCCGATGAACGACGTCACCGCACCGTCGGCCGTGCTCGCCCCGCCGACTTCGTCGATCAGGGCGTGCAGGTCGAGGGGCGCGGACGTGACCGCAACCGCCGCCATACCGCCAGTTTAGCGCTTCCAGAAGTGATTCATCGGCCCGCTGCCCTCGCCAATCTCGGGTGCGCTGCGGATCGCGCCGGCGATGTACTCCTGAATCAGCGGAATCGCCTCACGGACCGAACGCCCGCAGGCGAGATGAGCGGCAACGGCGGCTGCAAAGGTGCAGCCCGTCCCGTGCGTGTGACGGCTGGCGACCCGGGGATGACGGAATTCCATGAACTCGCGACCGTCGTACAGCAAATCGACGATGTCGTCGCTGGAGAGATGCCCGCCTTTGATGACGACGAGCGACGGCCCGAGCGCCCGGATTCGCCTCGCCGCCTCGCGCCGGTCCTCGTCCGCCGCGATGGCGATGCCCGCCAGCGCTTCGGCTTCAGGGATGTTTGGCGTGACAACGAAAGCTTTCGGGAGAAGCGACGTTTTCATCGCTTCGACCGCGTCGTTCGCGGAAAGGCGGTCTCCGCTCTTCGCAATCATGACGGGATCGACGACGACGAACGGAACGTCGAAGTCCGAGATCGCCCGGGCAACCGTTTCGACCGCGCTCGCCGATGCGAGCATTCCCGTTTTTGCGGCGTCGGTGCCGAGATCGACCATTACCGCCTCGATCTGCTGGCGGATGAGTTCCGGCGTCACTTCGGTAAACGACACAACGCCGCGGGTGTTCTGCGCGGTTACTGCGGTGATGGCGGTGGTGCCGTAGACGCCATGGGCGGCGAACGTCTTGAGGTCTGCCTGGATCCCCGCGCCGGCGCCTGAATCGCTGCCCGCGATTGTCAGCGCCGTGCGCATGGGCTACCGCGTGCCGATCAGTCGCCAGAGTCCGGGCGTGATGCCGGCGGCGGCCGCGAGCTTGGCCAGATCGGCGAGGACGAATGGATATACCCCCGACGCGAGGGCGGCGGTCAGTCCGACGGCCGCGCTGCCAGAAACCATCCGCGCAAAATACGCGAGCCAGATCGTTCCCGCCACGTAAATGATGCCGAGTCCCACGAGCATGGCGGCCACCGACGCGACGTAGCGGCGGGCCCAGCCACGCTCGGCAAGGTAGCCAACAACGAATGCCGCCAGCGGGTAGGCCATGAGATAGCCGCCGGTCGGTCCAAGCAGGCGGAGAGCTCCAGGTGGCAGCGTCACGGAAGCGGCGAAGACCGGCAGTCCGGCGATGCCGGCCATGAGATACAGCACCTGGCTGGCAAACCCGAGCCGCGAGCCGAGCACGAGACCACCGACCAGCACGACCATCGGCTGGAACGTGAACGGCACCTGCGTGAACGGCAGCGGGAAACTGATCTGCGCCGCAGCCGCGGTGAGCACGGTGATGAACAACACGGACGCGATGCGGATGGCATTCGCCTCCGCGCGGTCAGCGCGAGTGGCGACGGCGTTCACCAGAGTGGCCGAGTAAGCTGCGTTCATGAGGCGATTGTATCGCTCTACTTGCCAACCACCAGCAGGTACTGGAAAGGCAGTGTGACGCGGTCGAGTACGCGCAACCCCGCGGCCCGGACTTCCGCTTCAACCACCGCCCGATCCAGCCTGACCTTCGGTTCGGGGCCAGGTCCGCCTTCGCCTGGTCTGTAGTTCACGATGCCGATGCGTCCCTGCGGCTTGATGGTATCGGCAAGGTGCCGCAACAGCCGGATGCGGCTGGCCTCGTCTCCGACGTCCTGGTTGTAGACATCGACAACCAGCACGGCATCGAGGGCGCCCTTCGGAAGGTTGGTGTTCGTGGCAGTGCCGAGCCGCGTCACCACGTTGTTCAATCCTTCACGACTGACCCGCCTCTTGATCGACTCCAGCATCGGCGGCTGAATGTCCTCAGCGTAGACGACGCCGTTCGGGCCGACACGTCGCGCCAGCCGCACCGTGAAGAAGCCCGACCCCGCTCCGACATCAGCGACCGTTGCCCTCTCGGCGATCCGCAGCGCGTCCATGACCAGTTCAGGTTTCTGCCATGCGGCACGATCGGGTGTTTCCAGCAGGCTGAGATCCGTCGGCGGGAAGAGGCGGGGCGACGTTGTCTGCTGGGCGGACACGCCGACCGAGCACAGCAGAGCGGCGATGACGGCTATCGTTCTCGCGGTCATGGCTTCGACCCTTCGCCGACGATGCCGGGCTGCGTCATGCCTTCAGCGGACAGCACGCGATCGAGCTGTCGTGGATCCATCAAGCCTTGTTCAAGCACCAGCTCACGGATCGATCGCCCGGATTGCACCGACGCCTTGGCGAGCTCCGCGGTTTTTGCGTAGCC
>JBOGIQ010000317.1:0-7078 GCA_050742535.1 Vicinamibacterales bacterium
GTGAAATCGCAAAGTCGACAGAACGAGTCGTGGACCCATCAACAATGCCCCAGACTTCGCGTAGCAGCTCGTCGCGGTGGACGACACGGTCCCGACGCTCCGCCAGATATCGCAGGATCTCGAACTCACGATGTGTGAGGTGGATTGGCGTGCCCCCGCGCCTCGCGGTGTGCGCCTCGAAATCGACCTCGATGTTGCCGAGCTGAATACGCGAAACCACCAGCACGGTCCGACGCAGCACGGCGTTAATTCGCGCCGCCAGCTCCTCCATGTCGAATGGCTTGGTAACGTAGTCGTCGGCACCGACGCCCAGTCCTCGCAGCTTGTCCTCGCGCTGGCTGCGCGCCGAGACAATGATCACGCCACAGCGGCCGCCGTGGCGCAGCACTCCACACATCTCGAAGCCATTCGGTTGCCCGGCAAGCATGATGTCGAGCAGGACGAGATCCGGTCGAAACGACTGCGACTCCACCAGCGCGTCGTGCGCTGTCCGCGCCCATCGCACGTTGAAGCCGTCGATTCTGAGATTGTCTGCCAGCACCCGCGCAATCCCTTCGTCGTCTTCGACGATGAGGATGCGCTTCTGGTCGATGCTCATGCCGCCGCCACGGGGATCGCGAGTGTCGCGGTCGTGCCGGTGTTGACCCGGCTCTCGAGATGGAACTGGCCGCGATGGGCGGCGGCGATGCGGCGAACGATCGCGAGGCCGAGACCACTGCCGCGGCTGGCTGCCCCTCCGCGCACGAAAGGCTGCTGCACGCGTTTCAACTCATCGTCGGGAATGCCGCGGCCCTGGTCGGAGACGACGAACTCGACCGCGTTACCCCGAACGCGGGCTTCGAGCTCGATCTGCTTACCGCCCGCGTGGCGCATCGCGTTGTCAAGGAGGTTATCCAGTGCAAATACGATCGACGTGCGATCGGCCTGCACTGGCGGCAGCGGCGGCGTGGACACCGTCACCGTCACCTCGATGCCGCGCTCGCGTAGAAGCTTTCGAAAGCCGTGTACGACTTCCTCCACGACCTCCTCGGGCTGCAGCGGCTCGAAGGTAAAAGCGTCCGCAACTTCCGTGACACGTGCGTAGGCGAGCAGATTGTCGATGAGATGCCGCAACCGGTAGGTCTCCTGCACGAGCAGTTGGGCGTATTCGCGCTGCTGCTCGGGAGAGCTCACGCGGCCGCGCGCCATGGTCTCGCCGATGCTCTGGATGACCGACATCGGTGTCTTCAGCTCGTGCGTCACGGTCGACACGAACTCGGAACGCATCGATGCCACTGCCGCCGCCGCGCGCGTCGCGCGAACGATAATCACCAAGCCGATCCCGAGAGCCAGCGCGCTGGCGGCCAGCACGAGCATCGTCCGCCGCGCGCCGCTGAGGGCGATCGCGAGCGTGGGATCTCCGGCGGCGCTGACTTGCAAGCCCCACTGCCAGTGCTGGAGATCGTGCACAGCCTCTGTGTTCGCCATCGCCGGATCGAAAAAATATGCAATGAGGCGCCGCGTCGCCGGTTGCCGATCGTCACCAATCAGCTCGCGGCCGCCGATGGGCTTGCCCTGTTCATCGAGGAGCGCGAACTCAACGCCCGTGGGATCCACGACCTGGCTCTCGACCGGCACGCCGGTCCCCGCCATTACCGAGTCGAGCATCGGAATGAAGTAGTGCCCTCGGGCCCAGTTCATGTTGACGAGGAACCCGAGGACGGCCATCGGGGAATCCGCATCCGAGCCACCGCGCAAGAGCCGCGCGACCACTTGGTACTCAGTGCCACGGATGTCCAGCCGGAAGATCGAGTACTGGCGGCCGCTGCCGGCGTCGTCCACCGCGCGGGACCGTATGAGCTCCGCGACCTCGGCGTTCTCAAACGACCGAATGCCCGCCGACTCGCGTCCAGGAGCCGCCCATAACGGCAGACGGGACTCGCGGGCAAGGAAGTTCAGCTCCTCGGGCGAGCGCGATGCGAAGAACACTTCGGGATACGCGTAGCGGCGGAAGACCGGCCGGAGTACCTCCGTCAGGAGCTCTGGCGACCCGAGCTCGTCGGTTCTCCACTCGCGCCGGTCGATGACCGTGGCCTGGACGCCGCGCATGTCACGAGCCAGGTTGATCGTCAGCGACGCCGCGATCTGCTGCTGGCGCCGCTTAATCAGCTGAGCGGCGTTCGACTGCCATTCGTTCGCGGCCCGATACCCAAACCACGTCATTGCCAGGACGGCGGCGAGGACAAGTATCGCCAGCCAAGCGGTGATAGTTCCGCCTCGGGCGGCGAGCGGGTTGTCCGGCGTCAGGCGCATCGGGAGGACGGTCATTCTAATCACCCCGGAACGCCACCGTGGTTGTAGCAATTTGTGCGCGGGCCACTCGTGCGCGGCCGGCCGCAGGCCGGTAGGCTTTAATGGGTGGGCATGGGCGATCCAACCAGATGCGGGCTGTTGGGACGCCGATTAGTCGCACGTCGGAGCGACGCTTTTCGCGGCCGTCACGTGAATTCGGCTGGCGCCGGCACGGTGGCTGAGCGCACCCTTAACCAGTACCTTCTGCCCTTCGGGCGGCAACGCGGTGCCTCCTTCGCCAACATTCTGCAGAGTGAACGTCAGCGTGCCGCGCGCGATCGCCGCAGCGGTCGTCGCTTCCGCATCCGTAATGGCGTCTCCGACCCGGACCCGTGCGGCGGCAGCGGCCCGCGCAACGACCCACTGCCGCGAAGAATCCTGCATGAGGCAGCCGACCACGCCGAGAAGCGCACCCGACGGCAGCGGCTGCGGTCCGTTCGGCCCGACGAGCAGCGTGCGGGCGACCCGATCCCTCGTCAGTTCCTGAGTACCTGCGGGATAGCGGCTCTCCCGTAACAGGTGGGCGACGATGTCCAGGTATTGCGAGTCGGAGAGGGAGCCAGGCGCCCGCTGCGGCAT
This sequence comes from Vicinamibacterales bacterium, assembly GCA_050742535.1. Taxonomy (GTDB): domain Bacteria; phylum Acidobacteriota; class Vicinamibacteria; order Vicinamibacterales; family UBA2999; genus Gp6-AA40. The sequence goes on from JBOGIQ010000317.1 coordinate 2,911, forward strand.
CTCAGTCTTGATGAACTCGAACACACTCGCCACCGTGTCCTCACGCCAGCGGTCGATGAAAGGAGCGCCGGTGAGCGGCGGACCGTCGACGTCGGGGCCGTCATGACAGGAGGCACACTTATCGTTGAAAACGACCGCGCCACGCTCCGCCTGCGCAGCCGTGAATACACCGTCGAGCACGGTCGCCTGTTGTGCGACGGCGGATGCAGCCGCGAGGATCACCCCGCTGATCGCAAAGACCAAACGGGTCATGGCTGACACGTGCCGGCGACCGCGGTCAGCGCGGCAACGTTAAGGCGATTTCCCTTCTCAGCTCTGACGAGGATCCCTTTCGCCACGACCGTTTGGCCAACCACCCGATCGGCCGCCTCTGTCGATCCGGGCAGCGCGTCGAGGTTCAGCAGCCTGAAAACGCCGCCGCCAAGCGGCGTCTCGCCGGCAGTCTTCAACTCCGCAGCGGTGAGCTCGTACGGATTCAGCGTGCGCGCCGGTTCGCTCGCGCTGGTGATGAACCAGCCGAGGCCCGCCTCCTTCGTCATGCAGCCTGCAATGACGGCGGGAGAACTCGTCGGCAGCGGCCTGGGACCTCCCGGGCCGACGAACAGCACCCGCACCGCAACTTCCTCGGTCAACTCGCTCGCTCCCGCCGGAAGCCCGTTCGCCTCGATCACGTAGGCAGCGATATCGACGTAGGTCGTCCGCGGTAGTGTTGCGGGGTTGCCCAGCGGCATTTGCGACGCTATGTCGTTGAGCAACACGGAAATCGGAAACTCCCGCCACTGATCGAGGAAGCGGTCGCCCTTGAGCGCAGGACCGGAGATTCCTCCGAGGTCCTGCCGGTGGCAGCTGACACAGTGCTGCTCGAACTGCTGCTGACCGCGCCGCGCCTGCGCGGAGGTGTACACGCCATCGAGGGCGGTGGGACCAGCTTTCGGCGTCGCCTGTGCCGCAAGCGACGCCGACGCGAGGAACGTGATGAGCCCGATTCGAGTGAGCAGCAGACGACTACTTCTTTAATGCGATGGCCGCATTTCCGCCAACCTGCCGGTAGCGATCGGGGATCGCGATGTTCCGCTCGTTCATCAGCTTGGTGATGAGCTCCACGGCGTCGGCATGATAGATGGCGGACTGGACGCCAATCGGAACGCCCATCGCCCAGTCGAGTGGCATCAGACCGAACGGTGAGTTCCCGAACTTCGCGGCCGGCTTCGATTCGAGCGTGAGATTGCCGCCGCGCTCGACCAGCAGCGTGATCTCGTCGAGTGCCGCCCTGTGCGCGGCGCCGTGCAGTGCCGTCAGGCCGCCCTCGTTCTGGGCGTTCACGTCGATACCCAGCTCCAGCAGGAGCTTCACGGCGGCGATGGAGTCCTCTTTCGAGCGGTACTGGATGAATCCTTCGGTATAGCCGACACCAGCCGCCGCCATCAGTGTCGTCGTCCTGTCCGCTGTCGGGATCTTTGGATCGGCGCCCTTCGCCAGCAGCAGGCGCATCACCTCGAGATCGCCGCACAGCGCCGCGCGCATGAACGCCGTCGCGCCGTCTTCCTCGAACCACGTCGCTCGCTGACCGTTGCGAATCTCCGTGTTGAACCCGATGCGGGCGTTGACATCGACGTTGCGATCGAGCAGCCGCTTGATGAAATCAAACGCCTGATTCTGGTTCGGAACCGGAATCGTCCCCGTCTCGAGGTTGCGGTGCTTCACCGCGAGATACAGCGGCGTCCAGCCCTTCTCGTTGGCCTTGTTGATGTCGGCGCCTTTCTCGACGAGATAGCTGGCCACGTTGTAGTGACCGTTCTGAATCGCGACCAGCAGTGCCGTTGAGCCGTCGCCCGACGGCTTGTCGAGATCGGCTTCGCTCTCGGCGAGCGCCTTGACGGCATCCAGATTCCCCTGGCGTGCGGCGAGGATCAGTGCTGTGACGCCGCCGGTGTGGTGGTTCTCCCCCTGCTTGTAGACGACGCCGCGGCGCCGCTTGGCCTGCTCGACTGTCGACTGGGCGTTGACGTCGGCGCCGGCGGCCACCAGCAGCCGGATCGCTTCTGCGTGTCCCTGCTCCGCGGCCCACATGAGCGCGTCGGTCTGGCGCATTGTCTCCTTGGCGTTCACGTTGGCGCCGGCCTCGAGCAGTAGCTTGACGGCCTCCGGCCGCCCCGTGCGCGCGGCGAACATCAACGGCGTTTCGCCGTGGCGCAGAATCGTGGCGTTGACGTCGACACCCTGCTTCATGAGCGTGTCCATGAGCACGGCGTTTCCGGCGATCAACGCCAGGTAAAACGGCGTTGCACCCTCGCGGTTCGCCGTGCTGGCCTTCGCGCCCGCGCGAAGCAGGTCGTCGACCAGTGCGACGTCCTCGTGGTACACGGCCCAATGCAGCGCCGTGGCGCCGTCCGTCTGCGGCGCGTTCACGTCGGCTTTTTTCGTGAGGAGCGCGCGGACCGCCGCCCGGTCGCCTTTCATGGCGGCGTCCGCCACGTCGCTGGTGCCCGCATGGCTCGCTGCCGACAGCAGCAGGCCAGCCAGGACGATCCCAACCGTTCTCGTGGTCCGCATCCCTACACCTCCACCGCGCGCGTGCTGTCGCCGATGCTCTCCACTTCCACGCCCATCATCTGCGCTGCGCTGAGCAGCAGATTCGACGTCGGGCCCGATTCATGGATGTTCAGCTTCTGTGGCCGATGCTTCCCTGAGGCGCCGCCAGCGAACAGGTAGCCGGCACCAACGTGGCTGTGTTGATTGGCGTTGCCCATGTTGCTGCCCCACACGATGAGCGAGTGATCGAGCAGCGTGCCCTCACCATCCGGGGTCTCCGCCATCTTCTTGAGGAAGTAGGCGAAGCACTTCATGTGGTACAGGTTGATCTTCGCCCAGTCCTCGCGCCGCCTCGGATCCTCACCGTGGTGCGACGCCGGATGGTTGGCGGTCCGCACACCGCACTCCGGATACGAGCGCAGGCTGACGTCACGCGCGACCATCAGCGAAGAGACGCGCGTGATGTCGCCCTGGAACGCAAGCACCTGCAGGTCGAAGTGCAGCTTGATGTGCTCGTCGAACGACTCGGGCACGCCGAACGGCACGTCGATATTCGGCGACTCGCCGGAGACCTTCGCGGCGATCTGCAGGCGGCGCTCCATCTCGCGTACGGCCTCGAGGTAGTCGTTCAGCCGCGACCGGTCGCTCGCCGGCAGACGTGACTGCAGACGGCTCACCTTTGACGTCACCGCGTCGAGGATGCTGTCGCTGGCCGCGCGGCGCGCCTGCCGCTCCGCCGCGCTTGTGCCATCGCCGTAGAGGCGCTCAAACACAAGCTGCGGGTTGATCTCGTGCGGCAGCGGCTTGTTCGGCGCCGCCCAGGACACCGAGTTCGAGTACGCACAGCTGTAGCCCCAGCCGCAGACGCCGGTGTTGGCGCCCGGATCTTCGATCGCGAGCTGAATCGAGGGGAGCAGCGTATCCTGGCCGTACTTCCTCGCCACGATCTGATCGAGGCTCACGCCCCCGTAAATGTCGGCGCCGGCGGTCTTCTTCGGGCTCGTTCCGGTGAATGTCGCCGAGGCGCGCGAGTGATCGCCGCCGCTGCTGCCCGGAGGCGGCATCGACGAGGTGGCATCGAGGCCGCTGACAATCGTCAGCCGGTCCTGCCACGGCGCGAGCGGCTGGTGAATGAAGCCGAGGCCGACGTTGCGGCCGGGCGTCGCTGGAATGCTCAGATCGCGATCCATCCAGTAGGTCGGCGACCAGCCGTGCGGCGAAAAGATCGTGGCCAGCCGCGTTTTCGGACTGGCGGGCGACTGGCCGAGGGCGCTCAGGGCCGGCACCATCGACTCGAGGAACGGCAGCGCCAGCGTGACGCCTGCGCCGCGAAGGAAGGTGCGTCTCGGAAGATGTTTCTTGGTCAGATACATGCTCAGAACCCTTCCTCATTGAGGTTCATCGTGAACGCCGGGCTCTTGACGATTCCCAGGATCAACGATGACATGCGGTAGTTGGTGCCGGCGGCGTTTCGGACGACCGCGCGAATCTGCGGCATGTCGCGATAATCGACGCTGCGCCCCAGCGCATACACGAACAGCTTCTCGCTCAGGTTGTTGACGAACTGCGGCGAGTAACGCAGCAGTGCCTGCCGCAGCCCGGCCGGCCCCTCGAACTTCGCGCCGTCGGTCAGCTG
>JBOGIQ010000318.1:0-7054 GCA_050742535.1 Vicinamibacterales bacterium
CTACCCCACCATCGCGCGCATGCTGAACGTGCCGCTCGGAACGGTCAAGACGTTGATCTTTCGCGGCAAGCGTATGCTGAGAGACGAGATTGCTCGCCAGCTGAGGGAACCGCATGGGATCTGAGGAACAGCAGGACTGGATCGATCGCGTGATGGCGCGCGAGGTCTGGGAGCCGCCGTCAGGTTTTGCCGCGCAGGTCGTCGCACGTTCGATGGCTGTGCCAGGACGGACGCGGCCATCCAGCGTCTGGGGACTTTCTCGCGTCTCGATCGCCGGGGTCGTCGAGTCGGCGCTCGCACACCTCGAGGGATACGCGTGGACCCTGCGCCAGTTATCCCATCTGATGCGGGGCGGCCACAGCGCTCTGCGGTGAGCGGGCGCTGTTGACCAGCGCGAGGTACCTGACCGGATCGTTGGCGTGGCGGGAGGCGTCGAACATGTTCCCGTGCTCGCGCGACGTGCAGTATTGAATGTAGAGGCACAAGCGGTAGGTGCCGGGCCGCACGCGGCTGCCGAAATGCAGACAGCGTGACGTATCCACGAGCGCCGCGCTCCCTTTCGGCCCGTCGACGCTGATCGCCTTCTCCAGCCCCCCAACTGCCTCCAGCTCGTCGTCGGAATATCGGCCCGCCGCCATCTGGGTGTCCTCGAGGCGGCGCTTCTTGATCGCGCCCACAATCCGCGTCGTCTCGGCGGCGGGGATGAAGGTGAACGGTCCCTCGTCGGGCCCGACGTCGCGCAGGTTCATGAACAGCTTGGCCTGCCGCGTTCCCTCCGGATCGAGGTGATAAATCTGGCTGGAGATGGCTTCTTCCCCGCCATGGTTGACGGAGTAGAGCAAATCGATGCGGTTCAGGTGCGGGATCGTGCCCAGGTAATTGGTGACGAGCCCGAGCAGCGAGTCCGACAACGCGAAGTCCACCAGCTTCGGGTTCCGCGCCAGATCCTGGTTCGTCAGGATGCTGCGCAGGAACGCCCACTTCTTCGAGTGGCTCGATCCGGCGGCGGCCTCGAGCTGGCGCTGTTTCTCCTCGAACAGGTTCAGCGACAGCGCGATGATCTCGTCGGTGTTGGCGATGGAGCCGGGCGCCAGCATGGCGTAGCCGTCGCGCCGATCGAGGCGCATGTCGGCGTGCGCCCGGTTGTACGCCGCGGCCGCATTCCGGCGCTGGATCGCGTCCCGCGGCGAGGTGACCGCCTCGGTGACCGCCAGCATCGCACGCCCGGCGCCGCTGTAGCGCGCCCGGTGCAGAACGTGCCGGCGCGCGCGGGTCAGGTTCTTGCTCGTATGCCGCCACGTGCGACCGATGATGTTGCTCGCCGCCATGAACGCCGACTTCGCGAGCCGGTGCGGGTACAACCGCTTCGAATCAACCATCCGTTGCCAGTCTACCGCGGGAGGTCACGGAGGGGACGGAGGGAACGGTTTCACAGGAGCAACGGAGGAACGAAGGCGAACGGAGCCTCTTAAACCACGAAGGACACGAAGCTACGAAGATCACGAAAAGAGCTGCGGCCGTTCGATTGGCCGCCACAGGCGGCCTGCCGCGATGTAAGAGGGCGCAGATACAAACCGCACAGGCGCGATCGGCGGCTTGTATCTGCGCCTTCTTACGTCGCGGCTGTCGGCGCGCTGCGCGCGCCGACCAATCGAACGGCCCCCTCCGTTCGTCTCCGTTTCTTCGTTTCTCCTGTGAAACCGTTCCCTCCGCAACCTCCGCGCGCTCGGCCACCAGTCACAGACGACGCGCTATTCCCGCAATGGCCTCGTAACGCTCCCCCAGCGTCGTTTGCAGCGTAGCGAGATCGTCCACGTGCAGCGCGACGTACGAGCCGGGCTGCAGGCGCGTGAAGACGCGGCGCGCCAGCTCGAGATGCTGCGGGGAGAACGAGCCGGGGTTGGAATAGAAGGACAGCGACTTCACCCCGTAGAGCGGCGGCAGGTACGACAGCCCGCCGTGCGTGCCAAGGAAGGCACGGGCGCGGGCGATGATCTGCGATTGGACGTCCAGGTTCGTCCGCGGCGACATCAGCGACGCCGCGCTGTGCACCCGGCCGCGCCGGGCGATGGGCAGATCCTGATGATCGTCCAGCTGCTCCGCCGGATTCAGGACCACCACGTCGGTTGTCTCGGCAAGCGCGTTGACGAGATCCTCGACAAAACTCCGGTTCGCCTCCGTATCCGGGAAGGCGTCGTTGAAATAGAACCGGATCGCCACATAGTCGTCAGGCAGCCGGGACGCCACCTCGCCCGCATCCAGCGACGGCAGCGGCGCGAAACTGGCGAAATCCTCGACCACGCTCACCGATCCGCGGCGCTGCCAGAAGTCGTGGAAGAGCCGGTACATATGCATCGGGTGCAGCAGCTCGCCGTCGCGGATGTGCAGCGTCTGTTGAACGAGCTTCAGGATGTCGCGATCGAACTCCGAAATGGTCCGCGGCTTGAGCTTCCCATCCGTGATGCGCTGTTCGCTCTGCTGACGGAACTCCTCGGGCGTGTAGTAGTCGAACAGGTCGATGTACCGCGCGCCGATATGGCGGTACCAGGCGCCGGCGCCGCCCCGCGACACCACGACCATCCGCTCGGCATGGATCGGGTAATTCGCTTTCACCCAGTTGAGAAACGGAATCCAGTACAGCAGCTCGAATCCGACTTCGCTCACCCACGGCCCGACGATCACCGGTTTCTCGCTGCGCGCGACCTTCTGCAGCATTCCGGCGACTGCAACAGCCTCCTCGCTCGGCGCATCGACGGCCGAGAGCCGCGCCACCGCCCGCGGAAGGATGCGGTTCTTCACGAACTCTCTGATCGACTTGACGCCGAGGAGCCAGTCGAACACGGAGAGCGTCATCTGCACGAGCGTACCGGTGACGGTCACCGGCCTCAGCTGCCGCTCACGCTTGCGCGTCACACGGCTGACGCGCCGAACGAGCGCCAGCATCAGCGCCACCGGGAACAGCACTACGCGCAGCGGATAGACGTACAAGGGCGGCAACTCGGGGGCGGGCGCCGGCCCGCCGCCAAGCTGTTCGATCGCCTCGACCATCCGCGGCGTGGCTTCAACGGTCAGGCCATGCGGGCGCGTGAACGCCTTGACGAACCCCTCGATGCGCCGCCTGGTGCCGGCGGGGTCGTCGAGCGCCTCGCCTATCTGCCGCACATGTGTCTCGAAGTCGTCCGCGAGGTTCAGCAACCCGCCGCCCTCGGTCGTCAGGTGTCTGAAATGGAGGGTGCCCTCCTGCGTCCGCTGGTAGTCGGCGGTTCGAATCGTGAACACCGGGCGGCCGACGATGCCGCATTCGATCTGGGCGCTCGTGTTGATGCCCACGGCGCCGGCGGCGTGATACATCGAATCGAAAAAGTCGTTTCGCGAGTCGGCGTCGACCGGGCTGACGCCGCCCTTTGGCCAGACGGCGACGTTCTCGAGCTGGATCTCGCCGAACCGCAGCCACGGCTGCAGGTTCTCCGGGTGTGGCCGGATGAGCAGCCCCGCACCGCGCACACGCGGATCCGGCGCACGGCGGATGGCGGCGATCCACTGCTCGATGAAGTTCACCTCGTCGGGCGCGATGAATGGCGACGAGCACAGATACAGCAGGACGACGTTGGCGGGATCAAGTCCGACACGCGCGCAGAACTCGTCGCGCGTCGTGCTCGGCCTGCGGGCGAACCACTGGTCGTAGACCATCGCCCCGGTCACCGTGATGTCCGCGGGATCCGTGCCGTGCATCGTGACCGCTTCGGTCTTCTGCGCGTCGTTCCACACGAAGACCTGCTGCGGCTGCAGCCTGATCAGGCCTTTGTTCGTGAGGTTGTCCCAGCTGAGGACCGGCAGCGCCGACCGGATGCCGAGGCGGCGGGCCGCCTTCACATAGTCGACCTGATCGGAGCCGATATCGACGAGCGGCGCGACGAGCAGCACGTCGGGACGTTCCCGCTTGACCAGCTCGAAGACCGCGCGATCGATCGGAACCGCGCGCTCGATGGCGAGGAGCACGCGCGTGAGGCGCCGGTGCGCGGCCGGGCGCCGCCAGAAAGGGCGCTCGATGAACCAGCGGACAGGCGCGATGACCTTGGCCCGCGCCCGTTCCTTCAGACTGACGATGCTGTCGTACTCGGGCGTGAGGTAGCGGAAGTAATCGACGGTGGTGCGGGCGACACGGCCGACGCCGAGCCACAGCCGCCACGACGTCTTCCGGCGCACCTCGTCGCACGTGATCGTGGGGTGCGCACGCGTGAGGTCGTCGAGCAGCCGGTCGTCGCGCTCGGCATCGAGCTGACCGAACACGAGGTGAATCTGGTGGTTCCGCGCGGCGAGCGCCTCGAGGGTGGATGCGAAATTGCGCAGCACTCCCGGATGACGCATCGAGAAGAGGATCCGCATTCGGTATGTAAGGATAAGGGATCAGACGTCAGACGTCAGACGTCAGACGTCAGGGGTCAGTTTTCTGTGGGAAGTTCGGCCGAGACCACGGCGAGGACGTCCACGGCGCCGCGCTGCGGGTCGAGCCTCAGGCCAAGCTGCTCCTGGAGCGCGGTAAAGACTGATGGAGCCCGCGCGGGATCGGACGGCACGTCAGGTGAAACCGCGGTGGCGCGGCCGCGCCCCAGAAACGACGTGGCCGATCCGTCGTAGCGCAAATCGAAGTCGAACATCCCCGTCAGCCCGGTCTTGTCGACGACGGGGCGATCCATCAGCGGCGTCAGCAGGGTGACGAGCGTCGTCATCGTCACGGAACCGGCCTTCATCGTGTCGCCATCTGGTCCCACGCCGCATCGCCGCCCCGGCCGGCCTGGCGGCGGCCACGCGCTCAGCTTCGCCTGAGTCGAGGCGTTGGCATCGCCCCGCGCGAAGGCGGGGACTGTCATCACGCACTCACCTGCCGGCCGCTTGATCTGCGGACCGAGCGCGCCGTCGCGACGGGCGAGCACCAACGCGTACACCGGCCCCTCGCGCGATTCTTTTCGCGCCACGAGCTTGAAGCGGTCCGCCAGTAGCGTGCGCATCATATACGCCGACTCGGCCAGCGTTACCGGTTTCGCGGGCCGTGCGTCGACGTCGAAGCCGTAGGTGTCGATCCACGGCGGGCCGCCGACGATCTCGTCCGTGAGCCCCAGCCTGTACGCCGTCCGAACCAGCATCCGAAGCGTGGCGTTCGTGGTCCGTACCGCACCTCCGGCAAGCGACCGTGAGCCGGACGGGTTGCCACCGCCGGCGCCGAGCTGATTCCGCTTCACCGACACGACTTCGAAACGTGGTGCATCCGGTCCGGTTGTGGGCGTTTCGACCAGGCCGGCAAGGCCGGGAATCGGGTTCGGCCCTCTCCCGCCTGCAGCCGGCGGCGGCACCGCCTGAACCGGCGGCTGCCGGGCGTCCGCAGGCCATTGGACGGTCGTCGCAATCGACAGCGCAATCGCGGCGCTACCGCACCAGGTACGAGCTCGCATCGGCATCTTTGACACCGCGCGAGGTGAAATGGGGCTTCCTTAGCTCTTTCGCTGAAGCACCTCTCGAACTGCGGGGTTGCCGCCGGCCGCCGGCGGACGAATGGCACCCGCGCGCAGCAGCAGTTCGACCGTCTCGGCGTGTTTACCGCTGCTGACGTACCACCCGTTCTCGGAACCGTAGATGGTCCACCCGAGTGGAGTCGCCTTGAAATCCCGATCCGTCGCTTCGAGCGGCGGGTTGAACCGAAGGATCTCGCGCGCCATCTCCAGGTTGCCGTGGAACCCGGCCCAGTGCAGCGGTGTCCCCTCGTGCTGCCCGCGGGCGTCAACCGGCCAGCCGCTCTCGAGCATCAGCGCGACGGCGCGCGTCTGGTTGTTCCGGGCAGCGTGCGCAATCAACCGTCGCTGATCGGCTGACAGCGCCTCGGCCAGCGAAGGCACTGCGGCGCGGAAGCCGCGTGCGGCCGCTTCATCTTCGATCAGGCAGGCCTCGGCCACTTTCGCTACTGGTGCCGTACGCTCGAAGAGCAGCTGGAGGACGTCCGTATGGCCAAACCTCTTCGCCACTTGGTGTGCCGAGGCGTGCGAATCCAGCGTCCAGTTGTAGATGGTGCCGCCAGCGTGGGGGTTCGTCTTCGGAAACCAGCGATCGTTCACTCGCATCTCGATGCATGCGGCATCGTTATCGAGATGCCGCCGGGTACGGTCAACATCGCCGAGCGCCGCGGTCATCAGCAGGTCGGTGCGACAGCCGCGCGAAACGAGATGCCGCGCGACCTCCTGCCGGTCGCGGACCATGTATTGTGCCGGCGTGGACTCGTGATCGACATCGCGCGCGTCCAGGTCGGCGCCGGCGCCAATCAACATGTCCGCCGCTTCGACAGTCGAAGCCATGTGCAGCGGAGTCTGGCCATCGCCGCCGGGCGCATGAACGAGCGAACGATCAGCGGCGAGCAGACGCTCCAACACATCCACAAGCCCGAGGCGGGCGGCGGCGTGCGCATCGACGGTCGCACCACGTTCGATTGCGTATGCAGCAATGTCCGGCGCCGCGAGGTCCAGCAACCCGAAACCACCGGCCCACCACGTGCTCCGCGCGTTGATATCGGCGCCCGCCTCGAGCAATACGTCGAGCATCTCGCGGCTTTTCACGTGATTGATCGCCGGAGAATCGAACGGACCGATTGTGTCATTGACGACGTGTCGCACCGTTGAATCGGCAAGGAAACGACGCGCCCGCTCAAGGTCGTCGGCTTCGACCGCTTTGATCACTTCGCGAAGACCCTGCCTATCCACGCCCATTCTGATCCCCGATCCCTGATCCCTGATCCCTGCTCCCTGCTCCCTGATCCCTAGACCAGCCCTTCGCCCTTAGGCCTTCGCCCTTACGCCTTCCTCAGCCAGCACCTCCCGCACCCTTGGCACCACCTTCGTCCCATACAGCTCGATGCTCTTCATCTGCAGATCGTGCGGGAGTGTGCCGTTGCTGTACTTCAGGTCGAATCGCGTGAGGCCCAGCGTCTTCACGGTGGCGGCAATCTTGGCGGCTACGGTTTCTGGCGACCCGACGTACAGCGCACCCTCGGGTCCGGCGGCGTGCTCGA
>JBOGIQ010000319.1:0-7029 GCA_050742535.1 Vicinamibacterales bacterium
TCGTCGAGCTGATCGCGCTGCGCGAGCTCGAACGCGGCCGCCCTTTCGAATGGGATCTCGTTCCGCAGCTTCAGGTATCGCTCAGCAAACGCCAGCACATCCTCGTCAGCGGCGGCGTGCGCATTCCGCTGAACGAACGCGGGGCGCGTCACACGCAGGTGTTGACCTACGTGCTGTGGGACTGGTTCGACGGCGGGCTCAGGGACGGCTGGCGATGAGGCGCCACCACGTGCTCATCGCGGCCGCTGCCGTCTGGGCGACGGCAATTGCCGGGCAGCCGCGCGTCACGGCGCAGGGCGGGCCGCCGGCAACGGCGCACCAGGGTGTCGAGTTCGCGACCTCGGAGAACTGTCTGGCCTGCCACAACGGCATGACGACGCGCGGCGGCGAGGATGTCTCGATCGGGGTCGCGTGGCGGGCGTCGATGATGGCCAACTCCGCGCGCGATCCGTACTGGCAGGCCTCGGTGCGGCGCGAGACCCTCGACCATACGTCACATGCCGACGCCATCCAGGACGAGTGCGCAACCTGTCACATGCCGATGGCGCGCACGGCGGCGCATGCGGCTGGCGGGAAAGGGCGAGTATTCGCGATCGCTCCCGGCTCGGGCGGCACTTCTGAAGAACACCAGCTCGCCGCCGACGGCGTGTCGTGCACGCTGTGCCATCAGATCGGCCCCGATCGCCTCGGCACGCGCGAGAGCTTCGTCGGCGGGTTTGTGCTGGGCCGCCGGACCGCGGACGGCTTGCCGATGTTCGGACCGTACGATGTCGAGGCCGGCGTGAAGCGGACCATGCATTCGGCGACCGATGCGGTGCCGTCGAAATCTGAGCACATGCGGCAGTCGGAAGTATGCGCGACCTGCCACACGCTGTACACCGAAGCGTTCGGTCCGGCAGGAGAGGTCATCGGCTCGCTGCCCGAGCAGATGCCGTATCTCGAGTGGCGCCACAGCGCATTTGCCCGCGACGGTGAAGGCGGCCGAAGCTGTCAGTCGTGCCATATGCCGAACGTCGAATCGGTCCCGATTGCGTCGGTGCTCGGCGAGCCGCGCGAGCGGCTGGCGCGCCATACATTCCTCGGTGGCAATTTCTTCATGCTCCGAATGTTGAATCGCTTCCGTTCGCAGCTGGGTGTGACCGCGCCATCGGCCGAACTCGACGCGGCCGCGGCAGCCACATTGCGCCAGCTTCAGTCGGACACCGCCGACATCGCCATCACGCGCGCGGCTGTCATCGGCGCCCGGCTCGAGGCGGACGTCGCCGTTCGCAATCTCACCGGGCACAAGCTGCCGACCGGATATCCGTCACGTCGCGCCTGGGTGCATCTGACCGTCCGTGATGGCTCTGGTGCAGTTGTATTCGAGTCCGGCGCGGTGGACACGGCGGGACGGATCGCCGGCAACGACAACGATGCCGACGCGCGACGGCTCGAACCGCATTTCGAAGAGATTCGGGGGAGCGACCAGGTGCAGATCTACGAGGCGGTCATCGCGGGACGTGACGGAGCGGTGACGACCGGACTTCTGACCGCGACACAGTACGTGAAGGACAACCGCCTGCTGCCGCGCGGATTCGACAAGGCCACGGCCTCGGCGGACATTGCGGTCCACGGGGAGGCGTTGCGCGACGGAGATTTCACCGACGCCGGTGACCGTGTTCGCTACAACGTCGCTGTGACAGGCTCCGGTCCGTACCTGGTCGAGGCTGAGCTGCGGTACCAGCCGATCGCGTTCAGGTGGGCCGACAACCTGCGCGGCTACGCTGCCCCCGAGCCGAAACGGTTCGTGTCGTACTACGATTCGATGTCCGCCTCATCTTCGACAGTGCTGGGAAGCGCGTCGACGCCGGCTCGCTGAGTAAACGGAGAGATACGGAGGAAACGGTCTCCCTCCGTTCGTCTTCGTTGCTTCGTTGCTCCGGTGAAACCGTTGCCTCCGTCACCTCCCGGCCTTGCAACTCAGAACGCGTTGCCGAGAAACGGCAGCATTCGGCCGAAATAGAGCACCAGGAACCACGATCCCATTGACACCGCGCCCGCGACCTTGAAGGACACCGGCGTCTTCTCGCCCGCTGGCAGCCTCAACATCCGGTCACCCTGGGTCGTCTCGAAGATCACCACGTTGACGATAGCTACCAGGAGAAACAGCAGCTTGCCGTACCACGCCGGGTTGTTGATGTATTGATCGGGCGCGCCCACGAAGAACAGCAGACCGGTCACGACGTTGATCCCGATGCCGAGTGCCGCCCACTGTCTGACCTGCATTACCGCCGAAACGGATATCGATTTGAGAAAACCCATCAGGCGCAGGTCGATCAGACCGGCGCCGCCGATGAGGAGCGCCAGGCCGACGAAGTGGAAGGTTTCCGCGATCGGCCACGCCCACTGCGACGTCGTCATCGCGTGGGAGATCCACGTGCTCTTCAGCCACACGACAAGTGCTTCGTTCACGGCAGTCGTCTCCTAGACATAGGCCATCCAGCGGCCGGCGGCGATCGCCGCAACCCAGAGGACCAGCGACGTGACGGCGAGCGCCTTCACACCCGGGATTGCGGTACCGGCATCGATATCCCGGCCGTGCAGTTTCCGCTTCAGCGCAATCATCAACACAACGCCAACGGCCACGAGGACCAGCTTCCCCATGAAGACCGCTGTGGTGCCCTTTGTTGTCGGATCGCCGGCGAACAGCAACGCGCCGGTCGCGGCGTTCAACCAGAATCCTGCCCACATCATCGGGAATGCCCTGGACAGCACGCTGCCGGGGATCGCCCGAGCGAACCCGAGCACGCGCAGATCGACCATCCAGTTCGCCCCGACGAGCACGCCAAGGCCGACGGTGTGCAGCGTCAGGATGGTGGGATAGGCCCAGATCGAGGGCGACTCGCGCACCCAGGTCGAAAACGCCGACCCCTCGAGCGCCTGCAGCAGCTCCATCATGGCCGGATGCGTCCTTCGTGAGGATCGGTGGCCGGCGGCAGCTTCCCCCACACTCCGAGGAAGAACATCGCGGTGGCGCCCAGCCAGAGCACGATGGCGACCGGGATCGCCAGCGGCCTGGTGATCACCGAGTAGCCCGTGTAAGCAATGGCCGCCGCCATGGCCAGCATCACGAAACGCGCGAGAAAGGTTTCAACCCGGGTGACGGTTTCGAGGTTCATGACGTTTACTCCGGTACGAACTCGCGTCCGGGAACGCATTCCCAGTGCGGACAGTTTTCACATTCCTCTTCGGTTACGCCGCGACGGTCGCCCGTGCGGACGCAGACCCAGAGCTTTTCCGGCTGCAGGTGGTCTTCGACTCCAATCAGGCGGTAGCCGGGACGGCTCCAGCGGCAATCCCAGATCGTCTGCAGCGTGGCGACTGAAGTAGCGGACATGACGATCTCCTTCCTAGCTGTCTTCCACGAGGTTGAACGTCAGCACGACGGTGAGGACGAACGGTTCGGGAGAGCCGTTGAGAATCAGCGGTCTGTATTGCCATTGCCTCACCGCCGTGATTGCGGCGTGATCGAGCAGGCGATTCGCGGTGCGCAGTACCTTGACGTCGACGACGCGGCCGTCTCTGTCGACGTTCGCTTCGAGAATCACCACGCCACGGATGCGCGCGGAGACAGCGACGTCGGGGTAAATCGGGTCGACTTTGTGCGCCAGCGCCGGAGCCTGGATCTGTCCGCCCACGCGCACCGGCGCCCGAGGCGGCGGCGGAGCCGGCGGGGGCGGCGGCGGTGGAATATCGCCCGGCAGCCCACCCACAATGCCTCCAGGGACGCCGCCCGGTATGCCACCCTCGACGCCTCCGGGAACGCCGATGCCGCCCTCATCGTTCGGCTGTTCCGGCTGGATGGTGGAAGGTGGCTCAACCGGTGCGGCGCCTGGAGAGGGCGCCGGCTTCGCTGACGCCGGTCCGGGCGATTTCGCCGCCGGCGGCGGTGGTGGTGGCGGCGGCGGTGGCGGTGCTGATGCCTCCGCGACGAACGCCATCATTGTCGGCACCTCCGGAAGCGCGCCGGTGAAGAACAGCACCGGGACGACGATCGCGCCTGCCAGCGCGAGCTGCGTCGCCATCGAGATCAGGAGCGGAATTCCTGGCTTCGATGGGATGTGCCGTGTCTGACCGGTGATTAAGTCGAACATGACGGCCTCCGGACGCGTCGCCCTTGTGCAAGTCAACCGCCAGGGCGTCGGTGGCGTTCACAGCGTGAAATCCAACGAAAAAACACGGTTAGAGGTGCCGGCCTCCGGCGTGCTGCGAACTATCCCGCGGTGCCGCGAAATAGCTCGCCAGGCCGGCGAATGGCACCGGCAACGCATCCCTCAGGATGTCCACGACGAGATCCGCGTGGACGTCAACGAGCACGAGATCGCGATCGACGAATCGGTACTGCAGTTCGTCGGGCAGCGCGGGCAGTGCGTCGAGCAGCGCCGGCCACACGCGCGCGTAACGGATCGCCGGGAACCGATCGTTGACGGCTATCTCCGGGACACCCGACATGTATCCGCGGTTCATAGCGATCCAGACTTCGGCGGGTGTGCGCCCGAGGCTGTCGATCGCGCGTTCGAGACGTGCCGAAAAGGCATAGGCGACCGCCGGGGTAAAGATGGAGCCTTCCCGAGCGTGCGGCCTGGCGTCGACTAGAGCAGCGTGCAGCGCGTCTGTGATCAGAGACATGTCTTCGGAATCGTCGAAGAGATGCTCCGGGGGCAGCGAGCGTTCAAGGCGCCGATGCAGCCGGACGTACTGATTGATACCGACGTCGAAGCCGCGCAGGACACGCTCCTCGAGAGCGGCCGGTGTGAGTACCTCCAATTGGCACGAGGGAGGTACAACAGTGGGCGAGAGTGCCAGTGGAAGTTGGAGAGCGATCCAGGCCAGCATCGTCGTTATCCTCCGCGCCCGCTGATGCGCACCATTCATGCCATGGGTGTGGACGGCCACGTGTGAGGATTCAAGAGACGATGCGGGTGCCGGTCCGCGCGTTCCTCCCCACTGCTGCGGATTACTTCGCACGCCGCGACACCGAATGCGCCGGGGCGTGTTCCGGTTTCTCCGAGATCGCGCACGGCGGACTTCGTCGCCGCTATGACGCGGCGCGGCACCTGTTTCGCAGAGACGCCTGAGTGAGGTGCTCATGCGACGACTTCTGATTGCGTCTTCACTGATCGGACTGGCGATGAGTACGGCGGGCTGCCTCACGTTGATGCCCGTCAGCTCGCACGTCGAGCGCGGACTCGATTTCGGCCGCTTCCGCACCTATGACTGGGCGCCCGCCGACGCGCTGCCGCTGACCGACGAACGGCTCCGCGACAATCCGTTCTTCGTGGACGACGTGCATGGCGCGATCGACACGGAGTTGAACCGGCGCGGCCTGGTGCGAGCGACGGCGGAGCGGGCCGATCTCTTCGTCCACTATCACGCCGCCGTCAACGGACGTCTGGAGGTGACGGCACACCCCGGGCGGTTCCGGGACTGCGTCGCCGACGACTGCCGCGCCGAGGCGACGACCTACGAAGCGGGCACGCTCGTCATCGATCTGGTCGATGCATCAACCCACCGCCTCGTCTGGCGCGGCTGGGCCGAACACCGGCTGGAAGAGATGCTCGACGATCCGGTCGAGGTCAAGCGGCGGGTCGACAGCGGGGTGCGTCGAATCTTCGCCACGCTGCCGCGGACGGTGCCCGCCGAGTCGCGCCGAACGGCGCCGGAGGATCTGCGATGACACCCTTCCGACGGATGGTCTCTGGTGTCACGATCGCCGCTACGGCGATTGCCGCGGCGTGCGCTCCGATCATGGTCACGTCGTTCGCCCAGCGCGGCGTGGACGTGGCCGCGTATCGCACGTTTGCCTGGGAGCGGATCGTGACCAATGTTCCAGGGGACCCGCGTCTCGACAACAACGCGTTTTTCCATGATTACCTGCGCGACGCGGTCGAACGCGAGCTGCTCGGGCGCGGCTACGAGCACACGAGCCTGCAGCCCGATCTGTACGTGCACTATCACGCGACGGCGCAGCAGAGGGTCTTGGTGGGCGATCTGCGGGTGGGGAGCGAGCGGTGCCGTGACTGCGCCGCGGAGGTGTACGACGAAGGAACGCTGCTCGTCGATCTGACCGACGCGCGCACCGGCGCGCTCGTCTGGCGCGGGGTCGCGCAGTCTGGTCTCGCCGCCGCCGTGAACAACCAGCTGCGAATGGAAGAAACCATCGACAGCGTCGTCACACGCATCTTCACGAAGCTGCCGCGCCGGAGCTGACGGCGCGGCGGGAAGGAAAGTGACATGGTCGCCATCAGACGCATTCTGTGCCCCGTCGACTTCTCGGACTTCTCGCGGCACGCGCTCGACTACGCGGCCGGCATCGCCCGCTGGTACGGCGCCCGGATGACGGCGCTGCACGTCGTTCCGCCGATCACGTCGATGCTGCCGGTGTCGGGAGAAGGGCTGTATCCGCCGCTGGTGTTCCGTCCTGAAGATCTGGACCAGTTCCGCACGGAGCTCGAGTCCTTCGTGCGTCCGAGCGGCATCGAGGCGCTGGACGCCGAAGTCGTTCAGGGCGGCGTCACCACAGAGATCGCGCGATTTGCGAAAGAGCTTCCCGCCGATCTGCTGGTCATGGGATCGCACGGCCGGTCGGGCTTCGAACGTTTGATGCTTGGATCCGTCACGGAGAAACTGCTGCGCACTGCGCCGTGTCCAATGCTGACCGTGCCGGCCCGGGTACCCGCTGTGGCGCCCGTCAGCGCGCTGTTCAGCCGCGTGCTCTGCGCGGTGGACTTCTCGCCGGCGTCGCTGCAGGCGATCACCCTCGCACAATCGCTGGCCGGGGAGGCGGCCGCACGGCTGTGTGTGATGCACGTGCTCGAGCCGGTGTCGGTGTTCGAGCCGGTCGTCGCGGTCGGCGCTGATGGTCTTCCGGCCGTGAGTGCCGACCACCGCCGTGAGGTGCGCCACCGCCTCGAAGGGCTCGTCGACCGCGATGCGCGAGCATTTACGGATGTCGCGGAAGTCGTCGTCGCGGGCAAGCCGTACAAAGAG
>JBOGIQ010000320.1:0-6994 GCA_050742535.1 Vicinamibacterales bacterium
CAGCAGCGGCGGTGTCTCACCCATGCGCCCAGTAGATCACAGCCCGGATCGCCGCCCAAGCGCTTTCCGCGCTGCGCGGCAGCCCCGCGCCGCACCTCGTGTCGAGATGTGTTGGATCCTCAGCCCTTCGGGTTCGCGAGGCGAGCCTGACAAGGCTCGCCCCACAAAATCCGCGCTACACGCATCTGGAAGATGCTCTAGCTCACGCCGTCGCGCGGATCAAGGCGACGACGTAACCGTCGGTCCATGCCGAAGAGCCCGATTTTCCACGTTGCGAACCGGAGCCGCGAGCTGGCTTGCCCGGTGAGTTGGCTCAAGTTGTCGACGATATCAGCGCGACGGTCTTCGCTTCCTTCGTGACCTGGCGACTATTTCCCACGCCTCGCGTAGATGTTCCTGCAGCGCGTCGTCGCGGATCTGATTCAGTTCGATGCCGACCCATCCGCTCGACCCGACGTACGGCGGTTTGTAGTACGTGTCTGGCGCGTCTTCGATCAGCAACGGTTGGAGTCCGTCCTTCACCGGCACCCAGAGCGCCAGATGACCATCCTGATGGTGGTTGTCCGCGAACATGGCGAACACGCCCTTGTCCTTTTCGACGAAGAACGTCGGCGTGCCGTGTGAGAGCCTCTCCGACACGCTCGGCAGCTTCGCGCAAATCCGCCGGACGCGGTCGAGTTGCGCGTCGCGGCCCTTCTTGCCCTTGCGCGTATCGCGTTTCGTAATCTGTTGCGCGCGAAACCTGGCGATCCGCTCGATCAAGCGCTCGGGAACCGGTTCGAAGATTGGGATCTTGATCGTCCCCTTGCTGCTCTGATACGGCGCCAACTCGCGTGTGAACGCCGCGACGAGCGCGTCGGTTGCCGGGAAGAGGGAATAGTGCGACGTCCAGCCGGCAAAGTACAGGACCGGCACGTCATTCAGCAGGTACACCGGCTTCTGGTACGAGAGCTCTTCCTTGGCCGTCGGGACGGCTTTGCGAATGGCCCTGCGCACCCGCTCGAGCGCCGCGCGGGCGTCTTCGGGCTTCGACGCAATGTAGTCGCTGACCGAAGTGAAACGCGCTTTAGCCACCCAGAGATCTTACGGCGGGTGCGTCCGACGCGCCCTGGGGCGGAGTAGAATGCGCCCAACTACCGAGGAGCAGAAGCCGTGCAGAAAAGCTCATTCATTGTTGGACTGATGTTCGCTCTGGCGTTCGCGGTTGTCATCGACGCCCAGCAGGGCGGCGGTGGCCGTGGCGGTTTCGACGCGGCGGCGATCGCCACGGCGTTGCCTCTGGAGGGCGCGCCGGTCGCGGTGCCGGGACCCTACAAAGTGGAGTCGGGCCCCGCCTTCGACTCTCCGGGCCACGTCGTGTATCGACCGGCTGATCTCGCGCCGTTCCCTGGCAAGGACACGCTGCCGTTGATCGCCTGGGGCAACGGCGGCTGCGCGATCAACAGCACCCGCTACGGCGGGTTCCTGACGACGATCGCGTCGCACGGGTTCGTGGTGATGGCGACGGCTGCCCAGCCCGGCGTGACCAGGGCGACCGCCGACCACCTGCGCGCGGCAATCGCGTGGGCCGAGACGGAGAACAAGCGCGCCAACTCACCCCTCAACGGAAAGATCGCGCTCGACCGCATTGCCGTGATGGGGCAGTCGTGCGGCGGATTCATGTCGCTCGAGCTTGGCGCCGATCCGCGCGTGGACACGATCGGCGTCTTCAACTCCGGCGCGCGGGAGGATGTGGCTGGCACGGTGGCAAAGCTGCGCGGTCCCGTTCTGCTGATCAACGGTCACGAGCGCGATTTCGCGATGGCGTGGTCCGATGCCACATTCGAGGCGATCAACAACCTGCCGACATTCTCTGGCGCGCGAAAGAACGCCGGCCATACTGCAACCGTCGACCACCCCGGAGGCGGAGAGTGGGCGAACGTTGCCTCGAACTGGGCTCGGTGGCAGTTGAAGGGCGACAAGGAGGCCGGAAAGATGTTCACCGGCAAGGACTGCAGCCTCTGCACGAATCCGAATTGGGTGACGAAATCGAAGAAGCTCTAGTTCAGCGGCGCGCGAGGTAGCCGGCGAGGTGCTCCGTCACCTCGCGCGCATCGTCTTCGACCCCGTGGATGAACGTTGATTTGCGCCGCCGGAGGACCGGCAGTCCGATGGCGTACATGCCAGGAGAGTCGACCACTCCGCCTTCGTGTCTGAGATGTCCCTTGTCGTCCACCACCGGTACGTGCATCCAGCTGTAGTCCGGGCGGAAGCCGGTCGCCCACACGATGGACGTCACTTCTCCGGTCCGCAGATCGATCTGCAGTGGTGACGCGTCCGGCAGACGAGTCGGCTCGAAGCGTTCCGGATCGGCGATATCCGCGTCGAGACGCGCCGTGCGCGCCCAGTCGTCGAACGTGTCGAGCAGGCGTTCCATCTTGAGATCCGCGAGCGCGAACAGGTTGCGCAGCCCTCCCGAGAAGAGCGCGCGGCCGTCGCGCACCATCGACAGCCGGCCCACGAGCTGGACGCCCAGGGCCGCGAGCGCATTGAGGTCGAGCGTCGTCCGCTCAGGCGTGCCGACGAGCTGCGGAGAGGGGAGCCCCCGGGCCCGCGTCAGATCGTCGATCGTGTCGTAGCGCTGATTCCACACACCCGAGACGTCCATCCACCACAGCACGTCGCGGCCGCGGTACAGACGCGGAAGGCGGACATGCTCTCCGACGGCGAGGGTGGTCGGCCTGCCCGATCGCTGAATTTCCGCGGCGAGTTGCACGCCGGTGGCCGACGCGCCAACGACGAGGGCGCGGCCCTGGGGCAGCTGCTCCGGGTTCCGGTAATCGAATGGGGTGAGCTGGCGGACGGACTCGGGAATCGAGCGCTGGTGAGCCGGGACGCTTGGCCGGTTGCACGCGCCGCTGGCCACGACCAGCGCGCGGCAGGCGATCGGGCCGTTGCTCGTCTCAACGTGATACCCCTCGTCCGTACGGGTCACTGACGTGACCGTCGTCTGCGTGCGGACGGGAGCACGGGCGATGCTGGCGAAGCGGCTGATGAAATCGACCACTTCGCCGACCGTCATGAATCCATTCGGATCCGGACCTTCGTATCGAAGGCCCGGCAGGCGGCTCTGAAAGTTGGGCGTGAGCAGCCGAAGAGAATCCCACCGCTCGCGCCGCCACGAGTTGGCGACGTTGCCGCGCTCGAGCACGAGGTGATCGATCGACCGGTCGGTGAGGAACCGGCTCGTGGCGAGGCCGGCATGACCGGCCCCGATGACCACAGTGGTGAGGCGCTCGATGGGTCCCGCGCCCTTACGCGACTTCGACCGTGACGTTGACCGGGTTGGCGATCACGTCGTACACCGCCGACCGTTTCTGCGACTGCGCGACGATCGCCTCGATCTCCTTCTTCGACGCGTCGGCGTCGATCTTGAAGGTGACCTTGATGTCGTCGTAGCCGTTGCGGACGTCGCTGTCCATCCCGAGGATTCCGCGGATGTCCATCTTGCCTTCGAGCTTCGACTCGACCGAGCGCAACTGGATGCCCCGATTCTGGGCCACCGCGGCAATGCCGGCGGTGAGGCAACTGGCCAGGCCGACGAGCACGTACTCGATAGGCGTGATCCCCTTGTCTTCGGAGGCGAAGATCTCGGGATGATCCGCCGAGAACGACGTCTCGGTCTTGTGCTGCTGCTCCTGGCCAAGGCCGAAGAAGCCGCCGACGTTCGTCATGCTGTGCGTGCCAGTCTGCCATTTACAGGACGCGCGCCACGTGAACTGTGTTGCTTCCGGCGCGCCTTTCAATGCTTCCCGCGCGTCCAGCAGCGCCTGCACGTTGACGCCGTTGTTCACCGTCGTCATAGTCATCGTGAACTCTCCCTGAGTCTGCTTGTCGTTGGTTCTTGGAAGGCCCGGATCATACAACGGCGATATGATGCGCGGATGCCGAGGTTGGCCACGGCGCCCACGCCGGGATCCGCGGGCATCGTCGAAACACAGTTCCTCGACCTTCCGCGTCCGCTCAAGCTCGACTGTGGGGCCGAGCTGTATCCGGTTCGTGTCGCCTATGAAACATACGGCACGCTTTCCCCCGCGCGCGACAACGTCATCCTGGTCTGCCATGCGTTGAGCGGCGACGCGCACGCGGCAGGAATCTCGAAGACCCCGCCCGTGGAAAGCACGCGCGACGGGTTTGCCGCCCAGGACCGCGATCGGACGTCGGCGAAAGGGCTCGGCTGGTGGGACGGCATGATCGGTCCGGGGAAGGCGTTCGACACCGACCGCTATTTCGTGGTGTCGACGAACCTGCTTGGCGGCTGCCGTGGGACAACCGGACCCTCGTCGGTGAACCCGGCGACGGGGAAGCCGTTCGGTCTGGACTTTCCGGTGATTACGGTCGCCGACATGGTGCGGACCGAGCGCGCTTTTCTCGACGAGCTGGGCATCCGGCGGCTCGCCGCGGTCGCCGGAGGGTCGCTTGGCGGCATGCAGGCGTTCGAGTGGGCGATTCTGTATCCCGATCAGGTTGATGCCGTCGTCGCGATTGCCAGCACGCACGCGCTCCTGCCGCAGGGCGTCGCGTGGAACGCGATTGCCCGGAATGCCATCATGGCCGACCCGGCGTGGCAGGGCGGCGACTACTACGGCACCGCCCGCACGCCCGACGCAGGCATGGGCATCGCCCGGATGGTTGGCCACATCACGTATCTGTCGGCGGCGTCGTTGGAAGACAAGTTTGGCCGGCGGCTGCAATTCGCCGACGATATCCGCTACACCTTGCGCGAGCCCGAGTTCCAGGTGGAAAACTACCTGCGCCATCAGGCGGACGCGTTCGTCAAGCGCTTCGACGCGAACACATACCTGTATACGTCGCGCGCGCTGACCTACTTCGATTTGGCACGGCAGTATGGGACGGGCAGTCTCGTGGAGGCCTTTCGCGGCATGTCCGCCCGTACGCTGCTGATCGCGTTCAGCTCGGACTGGCTGTATCCCCCGTCCGGATCCGAGGAGATCGCCGAGGCGCTCCGCGCGCTCGGCAATGACGTCGAGCTCGACGTCATCGAGGCGCCCTACGGTCACGATTGTTTTCTGCTCGAAGAGGCCCGGCAGACCCCGATGATTCAGCACTTTCTTGCACGCGGCGCCGCGTAGGACGGTCATGGACCACTCTCATCGCCCTGAAGAGGAACGCGACTTCGGATTCGACACACGGCAGGTGCATGCGGGCCAGCGGCCCGACCCGAATACCGGCGCGCGTGCCGTGCCGATCTACCAGACGACCAGCTACGTGTTCGAGGACCCGGAGTCGGCGGCGGCGTATTTCAACCTGCAGGAGTACGGCAACACCTACTCGCGGATCATGAACCCGACGGTCGCCGTCTTCGAGGAGCGGATGGCGAGCCTGGAAGGCGGCTGCGGCGCCGTGGCGTTCGCGAGCGGCATCGCGGCCCAGGCCGCCGCCCTTTTCACGTTGCTGCAGCCGGGCGATCACGTCGTGGCCTCATCCGCGCTGTACGGCGGCACGGTGAATCAGTTCAAGCACCTGCTGCGGAAGATGAACGTCGGGCTGACGTGGGTGAATCCCGACGACCTGTCTGCCTGGCAGGCCGCTCTTCGCGACAACACGAAGGCGTTCTTTGCGGAGACGATCGGCAATCCCGCGAGCAACGTGCTGGACATCGAGGCCGTCGCGGCCATCGCACATGCGCACCAGATCCCGTTGATCGTCGACAACACGTTCGCGACGCCCCACCTCTGCCGTCCGTTCGAGTGGGGCGCCGACATCGTCGTCCACTCGGCCACCAAGTTCATTGGCGGACATGGCACCAGCATCGGCGGCGTCGTGGTCGACTCGGGCAGGTTCAACTGGTCCAACGGACGCTTTCCCATCGTTGCCGAGCCATCGCCCGCCTATCACGGTCTGGAATTCCACGAGACATTCGGCACCTACGGCTATCTGATGAAGCTGCGCGCCGAGACGCTGCGCGACCTGGGTGCGGCCATGAGCCCGTTCAATGCATTCCTGTTCCTGCAGGGTCTGGAGACGCTGTCGCTGCGGATGGAGCGCCACGTCCGGAACGCGCTGGACGTAGCGAACTACCTCGATGGCCACGCACTCGCATCCCGCGTGACCTATCCCGGCCTGGCCGGAAGCAAATACCGGACGCTGGTCGACAAGTACCTGCCGCGCGGCGCGGGCTCGATCTTTTCGTTCGAGTGCCACGGCGGACGGACCGGCGGACAGGAATTCATTCGCGCGGTCACCTTGTGGTCACATCTGGCAAACGTCGGTGATGCCAAGAGCCTCATCATTCATCCAGCCAGCACCACTCATCGCCAGCTGAATGACGATGAACTGCGGGCGGCAGGGGTGGGTCCGGGGACCATCCGGCTTTCGGTGGGAATCGAATCGATCGACGACCTGATCTGGGATCTCGAGCAGGGCTTCGCGCGTGCCGCGTCGGTCAGCGCCAGCGGGGTGGCGGTATGAGCCTGACAGGCACTTCGGCAACGTGTGACCTTGCGCGCTACCAGGATCCGCTGACCATTCAGCGTGTGATTCACCATGCGAAGACGGTTGCCATCGTCGGCCTGTCGAAGAACGAGCTGCGCGCCAGTCACTTCGTCGGCTATTACCTGCGACGGCATGGCTTCACCGTGATTCCGGTGAATCCGCGCGAAGAGGAGATCCTCGGCGAGAAGAGCTACTCGAGCCTGCTCGATCTGCCCGTCCATGTCGACATCGTCGACGTGTTTCGCGCGCCGGACGCGCTTCCCGGCATTGCGGCCGATGCGGTGGCGATTCGCGCCGGCAGCCTGTGGTGTCAGTTCGGCGTGATCAACGAGGAAGGCGCCCGCATCGCGGAAGCCGCGAATATCCCGGTCGTCATGGATCGGTGCCTGAAGGTCGAGCACGCGCGCTACGCCGGGCGGATGCACTGGCTTGGCTTCAACACCCGCCGTATCACGTCCGTCCGCGGCGGGCTGCAATAACCACGTAGTGTCCGCCTTCA
>JBOGIQ010000321.1:0-6987 GCA_050742535.1 Vicinamibacterales bacterium
GTACGAGCTCCTCGATCGCGGCGACGAGCCTCGTGGCGGCGACGATCGGCGGTCGCTCGAGCAGCCGCCACGCGTTCGCCAGCTTGCGCACGACGGCGTTGTTCGCGTCGTACGACGAAGGAACAGCTACGGTCAGCGGTTTGATACCGCCAAGCAGGCATGCCCAGAACACGGGGAAGTGATCGGCAAGATCCGGCAGTTGCAGGATAGCGACGTCGCCCGCGCGAAGACCTGAACGACGAAGTCCGGCGAGAATCCGGCGCGCTGAGTGGAGCAACTGCGCATACGTGAGTGTCGCCTCGCTGCCGTCGGCATCGACGAAGCGAATCGAGCGCCAGCCGCGCGTCGCCGCCGTCGCAAGCAGCCCGGCAGTCAACGTGCGTGGCGCGTCGGCGGGGATCGCGAGAGCACCTCCGTCGGCGAAGGCGGTGGGACGCTCGCCGAGCCTGGCAGCCGACTCGCTCGGCGCGTCGGCGACTGCTGCCGCGTCGTCAGCGCGCTCGGCGCTAGACCACCCGGGCACGAGGTCTGACAGGTGAAGCACACGGCGATGGCTGCCGGCGTCCTCGAGCACA
The DNA here is from genome assembly GCA_050742535.1 of Vicinamibacterales bacterium. Lineage (GTDB taxonomy): Bacteria > Acidobacteriota > Vicinamibacteria > Vicinamibacterales > UBA2999 > Gp6-AA40. The sequence goes on from JBOGIQ010000321.1 coordinate 576, forward strand.
ACCGCGGCATCCTCGACTCCGTCGATCGCCCGCAGGTGCTTTTCCCATTCACGCTGAACGCGCTCGTCGGCGACTTCGATATCGAGCAGCCGGCGGAGGTCCACATCGCCGCCCGGGGTCAGTGGAATCGAGCGCAGCTCGACAAACCAGTCGGGCACCTGTCCAGGCGGCAGGGTACGGACGGCGAACGCGCGGAGCTCGTCCGACGAGAACGGCACGTGTGGGCGCGAAACGACGTAGCCGACCGTCAGGACCCCACGGTCGCGGGTGTGCCGCGCACACACCACACAGTCCGTGATCAGATCGCTGCGCAGCAGAGCCTGCTCGACAGCCGGGATCCTGACGGCGGTTCCCTCCGCTGCGGTTTGCGCGATCACGTTGACGCTTTCAGGAAACTGAGGAATCACAGCTTGTCAGCCATCCATCGAGAGGCCGGTTGATCAGCGCTGACAACCGCGTGAGATCGTCGCGGTACGCGTCGCGGAGACGTCGCCGGGTGCGCGGATCCAGCGAACGGGGCCGCAGCCGCCCGAGCCGCGCGTTTGCCTTGAACAGCGGACCCCGAATCCGCCCGTACCGGCCGGCCGCGCTGCGATCGAGATCCCGACCGAGCAGGTACTGGAGCTTGACCGAGAACGGGAACTGGCTGCCGTTGTATCTGATGACCTTCGGTGCAAACGACCGATCGACACCGAGGAACCCGTACACCTCCTGGATGACGCGCAGCGGGTCGCGCTCGAGATCGTCGAAGAGGATGACCTTGACCTGCTCCTCCGGAAACGCCGACAGATACCGCTCGATCTGCGCGGAGTAGAGCCCGGAATGGAAATACTCGTAGAGCGCATACCACAACGGGTTGCTGTGCTTGAATCGCTGGTCGCGCCGCCGCGACGACTCCGCCAGCAGCGCCTTCTCGAACGTCGACACCCACTCCGCTCCGATCAGGCAGAGGTACCGGTACAGCGAAAAAGCCCGATCGACCGGGTTGCGGAGGATGACCAGGATTTTGGCGTCCGGATACGCGGCGCGAATTCGCCCGGGAACCTCCGGGGCCACGAGATACGGTGTCGAGGCCTCGCCGATGACCCGGCAGTCACCGGCCTGGGAAAACAGACCAAGGTAGTTGTCGCGATCGCGATAGGCCGTCGCCCATTTCGGCGTGACCTCGCAGAAATGGCACGGCTCTTTTTCCGCCATCGAGCCCGGGGGCATGTAGATCTCGGGATGCTGGACGAGGTACCGCCAGAAGGACGTGGTACCCGCCCTCGACGCGCCGACCAGGAAGAAATCTGGCTCCCGAACAGGCTGTTGCCCCACGCAGCTCGACTCCTAACTCGCGTTCTCGTCCGCTTCCATCCGCTTGCGCAGGCTGAGCGGCCGCATGTCGGTCCAGATCACCTCGATGTGATCGAGGCATTCGTCTTTGGTCCCCGTCTTGTCGACGCTGCGCCACCCGGGTGGGTTCGGCTTATGCGCGGGCCAGATCGAATACTGCTCCTCGTGGTTCACCACGACGCGATAGATGGTGTCGTCCTTCTGATCGTCCTGTTCCACGTCACTGCTCCTTTTCCGTCACTCGGGTGATGCCCGCGGTACGCTCGACACACAGCGCGGCGGCATAGCCAGGCACGACGTCCATCGATGCCATCAGCCATCGCTCCGCTTCGCCGGGCTCGCCGCGAACGTCAATCAGCCGCGCCGGTCTGCCGGGCGCCAGTTCCACGTCGAAGCTGTCCAGCGCGCGCTGCAGGCCGTCACCGCGCGCTTTGATGTAGGCCTCCTTGCGCGTCCAGCCGGCGTAGAAGGCGGTAACGCGGCGCGCTGGAGCCACCTCCTGAAACCGCGCCTCCTCCAGCGCCGAAAACACCTGACCGGCCAGCGACGTCATGTCGATCAGCGCGTTCATCCGCTCGATGTCGACGCCGACCTCCGCGCCCTGCGTGATCGCGACGAGCGCCTGATCATCGGAGTGCGAGACGTTGAAACGGACATCAGTCGCCAGGTCGAGCTGCGGCTTGCCGAACGGTCCGTAGGTAAACACCACGCGCTCGCACGCAACGCCCGCCGCGGCGCCGACGAGATGTCTCACGAGTGCCCGGCAGACGACGAACCGCCGGCGATCGCGCTCGAACCGGAACCGATCCGCACGCGCCCGCTCGTCGGCGGACAGCACGTCGCGGTACGCGGCGAGGTGTTCCGTCGGCACGTCGAGTCGGAGCAGCCATAGACACGCGCCGTCGATAGTCGACGGCACGCGCGTCGCGTACTCGCGCATCGACGCGTGCGCGGTGATGGCCAGCATCTGCCTCACTTCTGCAAATCCGCGGGCCCGCGTCAGACCGACACCGCGAGTCCCTGGACGATCGTGGCAACGACCCGCGACCTGAGGTCGTTCACGAAAAAGTGCCCGCCGTCGAACATTCGCACCGAAAACGCCCCCGACGTCTGTGCGCGCCACGACTCCAGCTCGGACTGCGAGATGTACTCATCGGCTGTGCCGCCGAACGCGGTGACGGGACAGGCGAGCGGCGACGTGGCCGCGAACCGGTAGTCCTCGAACATCCGGTAGTCCGCTTTCAGGCTCGGAAGCATCAACTCCATCAGTTCCCGGTTCGCGGCCACGTCGGGCGGGACGCCGCCGTGGCGACCGTTCACGGCAGCGACGAACTCCGCGTCGCCCAGCTCGGAGATCCGGGAATGGCGGTTTGGCAGCTGCGCCGCGCGGTGTGCCGACACGAAGAGGTGCTGCGGCTCCGCGCCGGTCGCCGAGCGGAGCGCTCTCGCGACCTCAAAAGCGACCAAAGCCCCCAGGCTGTGTCCGAACAGAACCAGCGGCCGTGCGGGAAGTGATCGAACCGCCTCGACCAGGCCTGGGATTACGTGCGCGAGGCCCGTGGCCGCCTTCTCGTTCCACCGCGCTTCGCGGCCGGGCAGCTGCGCGATGGACAATTCGATCTCCGCAGGGAGGAGCGGCGACCAGCTCCGGAACATCGAGGGACCATGTCCCGCGCTGGCAAAACACACCAACGACACGCGCGCGGCCGGATTCCGCCGCGGACACACCAGCCACTTGTCAGCATCGGCGGCCGGTGACCGCCGCATGTGCGTGTTCACGAAACGACTCCTGGGTTGAATGGAGCGCGGATCGCGCCACGGGCGACCGCTCTGTCAGGACGGCGGAAGGTTCAAGACGCGCGCCACTGGGAAAACACCCGCGCGCCTTACCGTAAGTTGCTGTTCTAACAGGAATTGAAGTCGATGGATCACCGCGAAAGGCGTCGTGGCAGCTAACTTTTGTCGTCTGTGCGGTTCACACGCGGCACGTTCGCCAAACGAGCACTCCGCTCGCGAAAAAACGTGTCAGATTGCCCAATTCCACCGAAGAGCACGACACCTGGCGTGGCGTCTTCAGGACAGCGCGCAGAGCGCGCAAAGGCGCGCCTCGGTCCTCGACAGGACCCAGCCGTCGACCGTCACGGTGTCACCTCGTTCGAAATCGTCGACGAAACGATCCTGGAAAAAGGCGATCAGGTCGCGCGCACCGGTCTCCGGGCCGCCGCGTATGCCCGGCACCTGACTGAACCACGCGTCAACGAGCAGATCCGAGTCGCATGCGACGGCGCAGGCATCCAGGTACCGACGGCCAATTTCAATTGCCGAGGCCGTATGCGATCCGAACACGCCCGCGAGGTCCGCTCGCGCCCATGCGGCGCCCCCGCCGCGCGAGAGGTCGCCGACGAATACCGGCGCCGCCGCCAGAATCGTCGGCACCAGTTCGAGGAACTTCCGCCGGGTGAAAGAACTTGTCATCGTCGTGCCCCGCTATGCCTCGAGCAACTCCTTCAAGCGATCTGCCATTCGTATCGCGAGCGCCACGATGGTCAGCGTCGGATTCGAGTATCCGCCGCTTGGAAACACCGAGGAACCGGCCACAAACAGGTTCGGGAGCCCGTGCACGCGGCAATCGGGATCGACCACGCCGCGTCGGGGATCGCGATGCATGCGTGTGGTGCCCATGTGGTGGGCTCCGGCGCTCGCCTGGTCGAGGATCCGCTCCTCGTGGTCGGGTATCTCGATTCGCATGCGCCCGAAACGCGAGCGGCCGACTTCCGCGGCGATCAGGCGGTGGGCCTTCACGATGCCGAGCCGATCCAGCGGGGACAGGCGCCAGTCGACGGTGGCGCGCGGGAGCCCCAGCGCATCCCGCGTGTTCGAGAGCGATATGCGGCTGTCGCGGTTCGGGATCTGCTCGACATGGTTCGCAAGCACATAGAGCAGCGGCGGCTGGTCGGCCCAGAGACGTTTCACCACCGGAGCCGGGTTCCTGATGACGTTGGCGAGGTGGCTGACGAACCGATCCGGGAAATCCAGCTTCGCCAGGTCGTCGCGAATGGCGTCGGCCGACTGCACGGAGTCATGGAAGGCATCGCTTCGGCGCACGAGGACCTCCGCCCGGAAGTCCGGAATCTGTTGCTGGCGCACGATGGCTTCGGGAAGCGCGATATGGCATCGGACGCCGACGCCGGGCTCGATCGCGCGAACGCCCGAGTAGGCCGGCAGCTCGACTTTCGGGTCGGCAGCCAGGATCAGTCCGCTCGTGTACCAGATGTGCTCCATGAAGTAGCGGCCGACGAGGTCATGCCCATTCCCGAGCCCCGCGGCCTGGATACGGCTCGAAGCGAGCAGGATGCGGGCGTTTTCGATGCCGCCTGTGGCGAGGACGAAGTATTTCGCGCGAACGGTGAACGATCGCCCGCTCAGCGTCGCTACGGATACGTCGGTCACGTAATTCGACACGCGGTGCCGGTTGATCGACGTGACGTTCGCATACAGATACGTGGTCACGTTCCCCGATTCATCCACGGCACGCCTGTACTCGCGGCCCATCCGCAGCGGGTTGTAACGCGAGACAACCGTTTCGACCCGTTTCGAATCGAACGGGAGAAGCGGCATTCGCATCTTCCGGACGGTGTCGTCGAGGCCGTAGGCGTACTTCCCGAGACGCAGGACGCGATGGGCGCGCGTGTAATACGGCTCGAGCTCGTCGCGCGTCATCGGCCAGCCGGCATCGCCGATCCAGGGCCGTTCCTCGAAATTCAGCGATCGGATCGGAGCGCAGTGCCCACCCCAGTGGTTGGTCGTCCCCCCGAAGTAGCGAAGACGCGTCGCCGCCACAGGATACGGACGTCCGACGTTGACGGCGCCGTTCAGGTCATGTGTCTGGGGATCCCTGAAGAACCCACCGCTCTCGAGCACGCACACGCGCAACCGCCGCCCCGCCAGCTCCAGCGCCAGCGTGATCCCCGCGGCGCCGCCGCCGATCACGCACACGTCTGTTTCAATCGGGGTCTTCGAGTCGAGCTGCCGGCTGTCGATGTACATCGAGGAGCTGGAGAGCGCCGGTCAGACCGGGGCCGCAGCCTCGCGTGCGCCTTGCCAGGCGTACACGTAGTTCAAATAGGGTTTCCCCTTCGACGCCCACAGCGGAGATGCACTGTAGCCCGCGAGGGTATATCCGAAGCCCGCTCTGTCGAGACGATCCAGCATCTGCCGCAGCTTCGACGCGTCGTCCCGAGAGCTGACGTGCGAGCTGATCAGCAGTTCATTGACGTGGCCCAGACGTGACGCAATCTCGTTGATGACTTCGTACTCAGCCCCCTCGATATTCATCTTGAGGAATGCCACAGAGCGGTTCACGTACGGCGACAGACGCTGACACGGAACGCTGGCCATCCGCGACTCGTGCCCCTGCACTCCCACTTGTGCCTGGAATATGCTGCTTCCGACCGACGACGTGCGATCGTTTCGCGCGTAGAACGCCGTCGAACCGTCCCGGTCGCAGATGGCGGCTCGAACGAGGTGGACATCGCTCAGGCTGTTCGCCTCGACGTTGTCGCGCATGATTGCAAAGGCGCGATCGTCTGGTTCGAAGCTCCACACCTCCGCATCCGGGTAGAGATACTTGAAGAACAGCACGGGCATGCCGATGTGACCGCCGCAGTCGATGATGAGCGGCCTTGGCGTGCCGGCCGTGAAGTACAACCAGCGCTCCAGAAAGAAGTCGCGGAACTGGCTCACGAACTCGCCGTAGTCGAAGAAGCGGACGCGATAGCCCAGGAACTGCTCCTGCTGGCGGTTGCGTCGAAGCAGCCGGCAGACGACGAGGTGCGTCAGCACGAGGCGTACGTATGTCGCCGCGACTCTGCGCCGATTGGGGAGCGGTGGAACCGCGAGCATGATGCGTGCGGCATGCGTTCCCAGCGTGATGGGCAGGAGAAGCAACGCAATCGGTGCAAGGAGCACCTTCAGGACAAACTTCCATCTCGTCGTCGCGGCCACGAGGCGTGTCGATGTTCAAGACGCACGCCACTGAAACCACCGGCGGCACGCGTTACCGTAACTGGATGTTTCG
>JBOGIQ010000322.1:0-6984 GCA_050742535.1 Vicinamibacterales bacterium
GCCGCCGAAACCGCGGATCGCCATTGCGCGCACGCCAGAAGGTGAGGGCGCTCACCGCGATGATGACCGCCGCGACCGCGCCGCGCATGTCGCCGAGGTACAGCAGCATGCCGGATGCGACGAGTGCGGCGAGCCCACACGCGAGGAAGGCTGGCTTGCCATAGACGCTCATGACGGATGGTTATCCTAACTGCCTCATCTGTCCGCAGCATCGCCAGACGTATGCGCTTACGCGCACGGTAAGCGCCGACGCGCGTTCCAGCTGATTTCCCGCTGCCTCTTGCTGCTTCGCACGTGGCTGCGAGATTGCCTCTCGTGCGGCGCCGCGGGGATAACGACCGACAGGAGACGTGACGATGAGAACACCCGCGTTGCAAGCCGCGTGCATGATCCTGTTCGGGGTTGTTGCTCTTGCGAGCCCGAATGCCGCACTTGCCCAATCGGCGGCGCCAGGCAATCTGCGCGTCACCGGAGTGACCGACTGGACGGTTGGCCTGAGGTGGGATGCGCCCAAGGGCAAGGTCCCCTCCTCCTACGTGATCCAGTGCAGCAACGGCCGCACCATGACCGTCGCCGGATCGCAGACGATCGCCACGTTCTCGAACGGCTTCGACTACAGCAGGACCTACTCGTTCCGTGTGTGGCACGCGACTCGGCGGGCAACTGGTCGGAGTTGAGCGATCCGTTCGCCGTGACGACGCCGGCGGCCAACGCCAGCGACAGCCAGCCGCCCACGACGCCCCCCGGGTTCTGGGGCGACGGTATCGATGGCGCGACGGTCTACCCCTACCCGCAGCAGTTCAACATGTATCTGACGCTCGGCGTCGTGAACACGATCGAGGTGTATGCCGTTGACGAAGCAGGGAACCGCTCCGCCCCCGCGACCATGACGATTGACCTGAGATAACGACTAGAATCGCAGCCGGACATGCACCGCCGCGGCTTCCTGGTCGAGAGCAGTCTGGCCGCCCTTTCGACGTTCGTCCTGCGCGGCGATTCCCTCGCGGCGCAAGCCACGGGCGTCAAGGATCCCGTCCTCGATTCCCTGGTCTCCTGGTGGGAGGCCGGCATCCCGAAGTGGCTTCAGGAAACCACAATGCCCGCGGTGTCGATCGCGCTCATACGCGATGGCCGGCTGGCGTGGCGGCGCGCGTTCGGTGTCAAGGACACGGGCACCAATGAGCCTGTGGACGTCGACTCCGTGTTCGCTGCGTGCTCCGACACCAAGCCGGTATTCGCCTATGGCGTCATGAAGCTGGCGGAGCGAGGCGTCATCAATCTCGATACGCCGCTCGTCAAGTACACGTCTCGACGCGTAACCGCCGATCCGCGAGTCGAGCTCATTACTGCGCGGCACGTGCTGACGCACACGACGGGATTTCCGAACTGGCGTCAGACGCCTGAACTCCCGATTCAGTTCACGCCGGGGTCTCAGTACCAGTATTCAGGCGAGGGCTTCAGCTATCTGCAATCGGTGGTCGTGGAGGTCACGGGCAAGTCGTTCGAACGGTTCATGCTCGACAACATCCTGGTGCCGCTGGGAATGACGTCCAGCAGCATCACGTGGGACATGAGCTCGGTCCGGCAGATCGCGAAGCCGCACGACGAGAAGGGCCAGCGCATCGCCGGAAAATACGTCACGCCACCGGCTGGCGCGGAAGCGGCGGAGGGCATTGCCCGCTACGGATCGGCGGCGATGCTGATGACGACGCCGGCCGACTACGCGAAGTTCCTCCTCGAGTTCCTGAACCCGAAACCCGCGGATACCTTTCGCCTCAACGCGGCCAGCCGCGCCGAGATGCTGCGGCCGCAGGTCAAAACCGGTTTCGGCGCGGAAGGGCTGGCGTGGAATCTCGAAGAGCATGCCGGCGTTCCACGGACGTTTGCGCACTCCGGATCGGACGCCGGATACTACTGCTTCGCCGCGGCATCCACGGAACGGCGCTCCGGGTTGATGGTGATGCTGAACGGCGACGCGTACGCGCCGTTCCTGATGAAGATGCTGGCCAATCCATCGGGGCCGCCCGCCGCGCCGCAGATGCTCTGGCCCGACTTCGCCAGACGGTTCTTTGCCGCGTAAGGTTCAGTTCTCATCCGCGCGCTGGATGTGGTCGACGACCAGTACCTCGATCGGTTCGCGCCGCGCCTCGAGTCGCAGTCCGGCCTGCTGCTCGAACGCCTCGAAGATGTTGACGTCGGGAGGCCGCCGGTCTGCCGGAATTTGCGCGAGCTGTTCCGGCGTGGCATCGTCGGGGCGCCATAAGACCTGGGCATCGTAGCGGCCCTCGAGCCCCGTGCGATCGACGACGGGGCGATCCTGCAGGCGCCGCGCCACGCCGGCAGCGAATGCGGCCACGGGCATGTTGCGAATCCCCATGCCAAACGGCAGGAACTGAATCGCGTCGCAGCTGGCCTGTCCGGCCTTGATTGCTGCCGCGCACTCGCCGTCCTCGCCCTTCACCAGCTTGTGGCCGCCGCGGGCGACGACGATCACGTAGGCAGGCATGACGCGCGTTTCGAGGTGATATTTCAGGTGGAAGCGCTCGGCCAGCAGCGACCGCATCATCTCCCAGACCTCCGGGCTGTTCGCGGTCGGTGATCCTTTGGCCTCGATGTCGTAGCGCACCGAGTCCATCCAGTCGGGGCCAAAGACCATCTTGTCCTGGATGCGGAAGGACGAGGCGACGATGTTGCGCAGTTGCAGGTTATAGATCGACTCGGTGCCGCGGTTCGGCGGGCCGAGGCGCCATCCGCTGTCACCGGAACGATGTTCCTTGATCGATGCGACGTCGAACCTGCGCGTCGCCGACGTCTGTAGACCGACGAAGCTGTTGCCCGACTGCGCCCACAGCGCCGTCGTCATCATGCCGAGCGCGAGCGGAGTCACGATCGCGGCGATGGCCGTCGTCGTCAGGGCCGCGCGCTGCCATCGGGTGAGACGCCAGCCGGTCTGCCGCGCGACGATTCCCTCGACACGACGGCGCAGGTCGGCGCCGCCGACTCCGGCAACGGCGAAGAACCGTGATTCGACGTAGAAGCGGCAGGTCGAGAGGATCGCCTGCGCGTAGGTCTCGCTATTGACGCCCCGCCCGATGACCGCTTCATCACACGCGCGCTCGCGCTCCTCACGCAGCCGGCGGCCGAGCCACCAGACCAGCGGATGAAACCAGAAGATCGCCTCGACGATCGAGTGCGCGGCCGCCATGAGGTTGTCGCGCCGCCGTGCATGGCAGCTCTCGTGAACGAGGACGGCGGCGAGTTCGGCCGGCGCCAGATGGTCCGCAATGCCTGCCGGTATCAGCACCACCGGCTGCATCAGGCCGAAGAGCCCCGGCTCGCACCGGTCATCGCGCATCAACGGCGACGCAAGGACCGGCACGCCGTCGATCGTCGTCAGCGGGGCAGCGTCGTGAATGTATCGCCGCACCTGCCGCCATTGACGCGCCCACGAGAGCAGAACGAGCGCGCTGCCGGCGGCCCACGCCGCGAGCAGGAGAGGCAGCACGGGGATCGTGGCCGCGGTGGCGGCAGCAGCGCCCTGACCAGCGAGCGGGACTGCTATCGGTGCGCCCACGCTGTCTGCCTGATCGAGGACGACGCGTATCGGCTCAGGCATCGGGGCCAACGCAGGACCGAGCGATCCGATCGACGCTCCCAGCGCCGTCAGTGCGGCGAACGGCAGCATGAATTTGAGCGAGGCCGCCAGCAGGACTGCGTGCCGGACGCGCGCCTCACAGTCGCGCAGGAGGGTCGAGGCCGCCACCGCGACAAGCGCTGCGACGATCGTCGACTGCCAGAGGTGTGCAGCAACCTCGGAGAACAGCGCGGACACTGTCATTTGGATTCGTCCTTCCTGGAGCGGGCCGCCGCGCGCAGTGCCTCTTCGGCCTGCTCGATGTCGTCGGAGGTGAGACGGCCGCTCTCCACCAGGTGCGTCATCACGCGGTGCGTGCTGCCGCCGAAGAAGGCCCAGACGTCGTCCATCAGGCGGTGTTCCGCGGACGCGCGCGACACGGCGGCCTCGAAGATGTTGGCCTTGCCGATCCGTTTCACGCAGCGCAGGGCGTTCTTGGCCTCGAGGCGGTAGACGGTCGTCTGCACCGTCGTGAAGGCGGGACGGCCCCGTTTCGGAAACGCGTCGTGGATCTCGCGGACCGAGGACGGCCCGTTCGTCCAGAGCGCTTCCATCACCTGCAATTCGAGCGGCGTGAATCGCGGTTGTTTCATATAACGACGACGGAATCGATTCAACTACAGACGTAGTTTAAAAGTCAAGCGGCTGTATTCATCTTCGTGCTGAAGAGGCTGGATGTCCCAGCAACCATCACTGCGCGTGCGCGCGAGGACGTATTGCGCGGTATAAACTCCGGCTGACAAGTCCGATGATGCGAAGCCGCGCGTATTGCGCCGCAGCGTGCCTGCTCGTATTTGTGGGTCATGCAGTGCCGGCGGCGGCACAGGTCGATCAGCAACGGGCACAGGAGTACTTCAACGAAGTCCAGGTGCTGTGCGAGCGCGATGGCGGCCGTCTCTGGGGCGTGTCGCTGTGCGCGCCGATGGTGATCGGCGACATGCGGACGCGGACCTTCGCTACCAGCCAGCCCGCACCAGAAGGCGCCCGCCCGCAGCTTGTCGGTCTGGTCAACGCACCGATCCAGTGGGGCGGTGTCACGTGGGGTGCGTACGCCTGGGATTTCGTGATCGACGACACGCCCCGCGGCCGCAGGGAGCTGATGCTCCACGAACTGTTCCACGCGATCCAGCCGCAGCTCGGGCTGTTGGTGCCGGCACCGGCCAGTGAACATCTCGATTCCGTGGATGGCCGGTATTGGATGCGCCTCGAATGGCGCGCGCTCGCCCGCGCGCTGCGCGAATCGGGAGAACAGCGGGCTCTCGCGATCGGCGCACAGGAGATCACCGAAGGACTGGCGGCGTACACCGCCACGGTGGTGGCCGCCGAATCTGCGGCGGATGCCCTCGCGAGCGCCGTCGACCAGCTGACCAAAGCGGAGACACAGGAAAGCTTCGTTCGCACGTTTGCGTACGCCTCCGGTCCGGCGTATGGCCTGCTGCTCGATGCGTCGTCTGCCGGATGGACCCGGCGGGTGCGCGGGAGCGACGATCTCGCCGCGCTCGTGATGCGCACCGTCGCCGTTCAGACCGCCACCGACGTCACCAGGTCTGCTGCCCGATACGGCGGCGTCGAGCTCCGCGCTCTGGAACAGCGGCGCCGGCAACAGCGTGACGAACGTGTCGCGGAACTGCGCCTTCAGTTCGTCGACGGCCCGATGCTTCGTATCCCGGGCGCGGGCAGCGGCAGCTTCGATGCCCGGGGTGCGGTCGTGATTCCGGGCATCGGGACGGTGTACTTCGGCGCGTACCGCTTTTCCGGTGATTGGGGAGCGCTTGCGGCGGAACAGGGCGTTCTCGTCGAGAGTGATGGCGGCGCCCGTCGTGTGCCGGCGCCCGTACGCCGCGACGATACGACCGTCGCAGGCAACGGGTGGACGTTCACCGCGAAGCCGGGATGGGTGATTCGCGAGGGCGCACGGCGCGGCGACTACGAAGTCATCCGCCAACAGCCGTGAACCCGTTCCTCGTTCTGCGGTGGACATCTGCTCGTTGAAATGCTCGACACCCCGGCCAGCCTGACGCTCGAATTTGGCAACCGCAGCGGCAGCTGGACTGCCCTCGCCCTCTTCGTTGTGATGTTCGGCCTGCTTGGCTGGAGCGTCACGGGAGCAATCCGGCAACGATCTCGCGCGACCAGCCGGACCGCGGCGCGTGCGATCGGGACGTTGCTGTTCGTCGGACCGCTTCTGCTGCTTTGGACGAGTTCACTTGGCGGGTTCTACGTCGCGGAGACCGACGGGCGGATTCTTCGACTGCACTCTCTGCTGCCTGGGATCCGAACGGAAATCCTGCTGAAGGAGATCGCGCTCATGCAGGCCAGGCCCTCGCATCGAGGCCGGTGGCGACTGCACCTCGTCTCCGCATCCGGAAGACGTTATGAGAGTGCGACGTGGCATCGGGACGCTGTCGAGCAGTCGACCGCGCGCCTCAAACGCGTTCACGCAGCTGGTCTTGTTCCCGGTCGTGACCTCCTCGTACACTAAGTCCGGGTGCAGCGGATTCTCGCTGCAGGAATCAGGGTGGTCGGGCCGCCATCCTCGTGATCGTCAGATCAGGAGGATGCCGTGTCAGGCACAATCTCTCGGCGCAGTTCTGCGCCGGTTTCCCGCAATTCCGTCCCGTCCACGAGCGCATCCCGGGAGGCGACATGCTTCTGAAGATTGCACTCATCGTACTCATCGCCTGGCTGGCGGGTGTCCTGGGCGTGTACGACGCCGGCGTCCTCGTGCACGTTCTCCTGCTGGTGGGACTCATGCTGTTCCTGCTTGGCGCGCTCAAGGCCCGTGAAGCGGCCATGCGTCCCGGCGCCGGCACGCCACCCGAGAAGCGATGATCCACATCCGCCCGACGATCGCGCAGGTCGTCTTCGACAACTCACTGCTGTTGCTGGCTGGAACGACGGCCGCCGTCGTCTGGGCGAATGTGGACTTCTCGACCTATGACGCGGTCGCGCACCCGCTGCACTTCTGGGTCAACGACGTCGGAATGGCGTTCTTCTTCGCCCTCGCCGCCAAGGAGGTCTTCGAAGCCACGTTGCCCGGCGGTGCGCTGGCGTCCGTTCGCCAGGCCGCCTCGCCGCTGATGGCGGCGGTCGGCGGCATGGCGGTGCCCGCTGCAATCTACGCCGGTTTGACGTTCACGCTCGGACCAAACGAGCTGCTGCGCGGATGGGCGATTCCATGTGCGACCGACATCGCGTTTTCGGCGATGGTCGCGCGGGCCATTTTTCCCAGAGGTCATCCGGCGATCCCGTTCCTTCTGCTTCTGGCGATCGCGGACGATGCGCTCGGTCTGGCGATCCTGGCGCTGTTCTATCCGTCGGGCCCCCTGTCATTCGGCGCGCTGTTCGCG
>JBOGIQ010000323.1:0-6963 GCA_050742535.1 Vicinamibacterales bacterium
GTTCTGGCGTCGACGAAGGCAATGCTCCACGGATGCACGAGACCGGACGCGACCTGCGTCACCTTGATGCGACCCGTCTGCGTGCCTAATTCCGCCGGCAGCGCCGGTGCTGGTGGCGTCGGCTGACCCCGTTGTGCGACCGCCGTGGCGGCTGATACGAGCAGAATGACGGCGACGATTGAGGTGACAGTGCGGTGCATACGATTCCTCGCGGCGCGAATGCTATCACCAGACGTCGGAAATCAGACGTCAGACGTCAGACATCAGAACCTCTGGCGTCTGGCGTCTGGTGTCTGCCTCTAACCACGTTCTCGATTTCGTGCAGATTCGGGACGCCGCCGATTGCCCCTTCGCGCGTGCAGCTGACCGCCGCCGCGGCATTCGCGAAGCGCAGCATCGCGTCCGGAGAGTCGCCGCGCAGAAGCGAAAAAATCAGCGCCCCGCGGAAGACGTCACCCGCGCCGGTGGTATCCACGGCCTCCACGCGGAAGGCTGGCACCTGGTGCAGCCGGTCGCCGGCCACCAGCATCGACCCGCGCGCTCCGAGCGTGACGCACAACATGCCGTCGTGCCGCCGGCGGAGCGCCCGCAGCGCGCGTTCCGGGTCCGTCTCCCCGGTGAGCGCCTGCGGCACGTGCTCGGCAAGGATCGGGAACGTCGCGGTGGCGAGCAGTTCCGCTGTCCGCGGTCGGACTTCATCGATGTCCGTCGTCACGGCGAGGCCTGCGGCCCGGGCGATCTGCGCGACCGCGATCGCCGCGTCTTCATCCACGTTGTCGACATGAAGCACGCGTGCTCCTGCGAGGGCGTCATCGGAAAGATCGCCAGGGCGGATTTGCAGCGACGCGTCGCGCTGCCAGGCGACGATGCGTTCGCCCGAGTGCTCGTCGACAAGGATCACTGCGTGACGATTAGGCGCGTAGCGGACGGCGGCGTACGTGGTGTCGATGCCGCGCTGCTCCAGCTCGCTGCGAATGAGCCGGCCGTGTTCGTCGTTGCCGAACGCGCCGACGTAACGCGTCCGCAGGCCGAGCGCGGCGCACGTGGCCAGCGTCGTCGCCACTTGCCCGCCCAACAGCCGCCGGCAGCTGCCGACGCGCACTTTTTGTCCGCTGCCGGGCAAATGGGGCACGCGATAAACGAGATCAACTGAGTTCTCACCAACCCCGACGACGTCGCAGCCGTTCACGGCGCGGCCAGCTCGTAGAGCGCGATGGCAGCGGCGGTGGCCACGTTCAGTGAATCAACCGACGCGCGAATCGGGATGCGCACGCGATACTCACATGCCGCAATCGCGGTTTCGGTAAGCCCGTCTCCCTCGTGGCCGAGGAGGAAAGCGACGCGCAGCGGTCGCGTCGCCGACGAGAAGTCCTGGATCGGCATCGCATCGTGCGCGGGCGTCAGGGCGACGAGCGCCCAGCCGTCGGCCGCGAGATCTCTCAGCGTGGCCGGCCATGGCTCGGCGTCCGCGAACGGGACCGTGAGCACGGCGCCCATCGACGTGCGAATCGCCTTCCGGTACAGCGGATCGGCGCAGGAGGGTCCGAGCAGCACGGTGTCGCCGCCGAACGCCGCTGCGCTCCGGAAGATTGCGCCGACGTTATCGGCGTCGCCCACGCGCTCGAGGACGATGGCCCGCCGCGCGCCGGCGGTACACGCGCGCCACTCGGCGCGCCGTGGCCGTGCGCCGGTTGCGAGGCATCCGCGGTGGAAATTGAATCCGGCGATGTCGTCCATGACGTGCTTCGGCACGATATAGACAGGAACAGCGGGGCGGACGGCCAGCGCCTCTTCGAGCGCCTTCATCGCGCTTGGGGTGACCAGCACTGCGCATGTCTCGAACGCCGTGCTTTTCAGTAACCGCTCGACGACGAGGCGTCCTTCGGCGATGAACAGCTTGCGCGTACGCGCCAGCTCCGGATCGCTGACCGCCCGGAAGTCCGACAGCCGGCTGTCTCCCGGGTCGTCGACGTAGATGACGTTCACGTCTCGGCGCCGCTTCGACGCTCCGCCCCCTTGTAAGTTCCGAGCACCCGCGTCCAGCGCGCGAACTCGGCCAGATGGGTCAGTGCGCGTGCGCATATCAGATCGTCGCGGCGTGCTTCAACTTCCACGTAGAACAGGTACTCCCACGGGCGGCCGCGAATCGGCCGGCTTTCGAGCTTGGTCAGGTTGATGTCGCGCAGCGCGAAGACGCTCAGCGCCTTGAACAGCGCCCCCGGCGTGCTCGGCAGCGCGAAGACAATCGTCGTCTTGTTCCCATCGGCCGGCGATGCTCCGCCGATGATGGCAAAGCGCGTGATGTTGTATTCGAAATCCTGCACCGCCTCCTGCAGCACCTCGAGGCCGAAGACTTCGGCCGCCCGGCGCGACGCCAGCGCGGCGGCGTTGGGGAGCTTCTGTTCGGCCACCAGCTTGGCGCCGCCAGCCGTGTCGTAGACCGCTTCAACGGTCGCGCCGAGGTCCTTCAGATAGCGCTCGCACTGCGCCAGCGCCTGTGGATGGGAGTAGACGACCTTCACGTCGCTCAGCGTCGTGCCTGGCAGCGCCTGCAGGCAGTGAACGACGTCGAGCTCGACTTCGCCGGTGATCGACAGCTCGTGCTCGAGCAGGAGGTCGTAGTTGCGATGGATCGTCCCGCCGATCGAGTTCTCCAGCGGCACCACGCCATGCGTGGCCTTCTTCCTGACGACCGCCTCGAACACCTCGTCGAAGCTCTTGCACGGCAGCGTTTCCGCGTTCGGCCCGCCGAAGTGCAGCGCGGCCGCCTCGCTGTAGGCGCCCGGTTCTCCCTGATATGCCAGTCTCACGATTGCTCCCGTTCCGTTCGAATGAGTCGAGCCTGCCCGCGAATATACGCTCCGGCAATCAGCGCCGGAGGCGTGATCACCGCCATCGCCACGCGCACCCAAAGCGGCGGCACCAGCACGTTGGGCGCCACGGATGCCGCCACCAGCAGCAGCGTCACGAGCGCCGCCGTGGCGGCCGCATGCTGAACCTCGTGCGAGCCGGCCAGCTTGGCCAGCACGTATCCCGTCAACAGCGCCGCGATCGCATGCGTGATCAGCAGCGCGGCCAGCACCTGCGGACGATTACGGACCGCGATATACGATGCTTCATCCTTGACGGGCGCGTTCGCCAGCGACATCACCAGCGTCTGTTCGAGCGTCTGATCGATGAATCCCAGGAGCAGCATCGCCGCCAGGACAACCACGATGCTGCGAGTGAAGCTGATGCCTGTCATCTAGAAATAGAACGCGTGTACGACCGACCAGACGACAGACAGGATCGACACGGCCAGCAGGACGACCGCGATGGCCAGATGGTCGACGCGCTCCGCCTTGAGCGGGTCGAGCGTCCGCGCCGTGAGATAGCCGCCGGCGAAGCCGCCGAAGTGGGCCCAGTTGTTGACGAACGGGATGAACACTCCCATGAGCAGAAGCATCACGACGTTCTGCATGGCGTAGCTGCGCGCCATGCCGCTGCCGCTTCGATGACCGTAGGCGAGGATGGCGCCGATGAGTCCGGCGATCGACGCCGAGGCGCCGACCGTGAAGCCGACGCCGCCGATGATCGGGATCCGGGGAATAAAGATCCCGGTCAGCGAGCTCAGCGTGAAACCGACGACGCCGCCTGCGACATAGATAATGACCATCCGCCCCGGGCCGAACAGATCGGCCACCGCGGGCGCCAGCTGTCGTGCCGCGAGCATGTTGAAGAAAATGTGGAGCGGCCCGGCATGCAGCCACCCCGCGCTCAACACGGTCCACCACCGATCGGCCTCGAAGACAGGGTAGCCACCGCTGGCGCCGAACACGAACATCGCCTCCGGGGACGGCGAGAACAGCGCGAACATGTTGTTGGTCTCGATGCTCCCGCGCGAGAACAGGAGCATCAGCGCGTAGACGACGATGCAGGCGCCGATGACGAAGGGGACGAAGCCGAGGTCCTGCCCCAGCGCACGGAAGGCCGGTGCCCAGCCCCACAGGCCGGGGTTCCATCGGTTGCAGTTGTAGCAGCGCTCGTCGCCGACGCCGACGAGCACCCCGCACGACGTGCAGATGACGGAGCCCGTCCGCTGGCGCTTGAACACGAGGTCGATAATACTGGTTGGTGGTTAGTGGTTGGTAGTTCGTAGATGAAGATCATCGTTGCGATCACCGGCGCGACGGGCGCGATCTACGGCGTGCGCATCCTCGAGCGCCTGCGCGAGGCTGGTGCGGAAACGCATCTGGTCATCAGCCGCTGGGGCGCGCGGACGCTCTTGCACGAGACGCCCTACTCGCGCGAGCAGGTCGAGTCGCTGGCGAGCGTCGCCTATGCGCCCGGCGACATGGGCGCCGCGATTTCGAGCGGGTCGTTCCGCACCGACGGGATGGTGATTGCTCCCTGCAGCGCCAAGACGCTTGCGGCCGTGTCGCACGGGTTTGGCGAAAACCTCGTGCATCGCGCCGCCGACGTCGTCCTCAAGGAACGGCGCCGCCTCGTGCTGGTCGTTCGCGAAGCGCCGCTCAGCGACATCCATCTCGAAAACATGCTCAAGCTGTCGCGGATGGGGGCGGTGGTGCTGCCGCCGATGCCCGCCTTCTACAACCGGCCGCGCACCGTGGACGACATCGTCGAACACACCGTCTCGCGGGTGCTCGATCAATTTGGATTGGATGTGGCTGGGGCAGAGCGCTGGAGCGGCGAGATGGGTGTCGGTCAGGAAGTCGACTAATCAGTCCAGTTCCTTCACCGCCTGCTGGGCTTTTGCGAGCGCGCGTTCGGCGTCCTCGACTTCCTGAGCCGCTTCTTCGGCCTGTGCCGCCACGGCGCGCGCGTTCTTCCGCGCCTCGTCTGCGTCGGTAGTCGCGCGTTCGAGCTGCTGCTCCGCGCGCTGTTTGCCCGCGTCCGCGTCCTTCGACTTCGCCGCGGCCTTCTTCAAGTCCTCTTCGGCCCGCTGCGCTGCCTTGCGCGCGTCGCGAAGCGTGCGTTCGGCATCCTGTACGGCGGCCTTCGCCGCGGCCCGCTGCTCCTTTCGCTCGGCTTCGCGAGCTTTCTCATCCTCCGGGCTGGCGGGTTTCCTGGTTGCCTTGCGCGGCGTCTTCTGCTCGAACGGGATGATGCGTGTCGGGCCCGTGCCGCGCCCTGACTGATCCACGCGTGGGACGAGCGCCGCCAATACCTCGAATCCCGGTGGCTGCACGTCGTCTGTCAGGCGGCCCGGTTCGGGCGTTCCGGGCAAACCGGCGTAGGTGGAGAGCGCCTCCAGCGTGGTCGTCACCCGGCGCATCGTGTCGGGCGCGGCGGCGCTCCCCGCCTCCGTGAGAAGTTTCGCCGCGCGCGTCGTCAGCTCGGACAGGGCGGCGCGGCGGGATTCGAGCGGTGCGCGGATATCGGCGGACTTGCCGCCCAACTGGGCCGTCTGCGCCTTTCGGAACTTTTCGCCGGCGTCCAGCAGACGGTCGAACACGATGCGGTGTTTCAGGTAGAGCTGGTTGACGGCCCAGGCCGGGACCGAAGGTTTGGCCAGTGCCTTGACGCGCTCGGCGGCCTCGGCGTCGCCAGCCTTCTTCACTCGCGCTGCCAGAGCATTCCGCGCGGCAGTGAATTCAGTCAGGGGAAGCTGAAAGAGGGCGTCGATATCGTCCTGGACACCCTGCACTTTTCCACTTCTTCCACTTTCCAACTTTTCCACTTTTCCACTTTTCTACTTTTCTACTTTTCCACTTATCGCCCTGACCTAGTCTGTCACATCCCCTCGATACATTGGCTGTATCAGGGAGATGAACACGATGGCACAGGTACTTCCGCAGGCCGATCAAGGTCAGCAACTCGCGCTGCACGACGGGTGGACGGCAGCGCTTCGTCAGCGTTCGAGTAGCACGCGTTCGAACAACACGCGTTCGAACAACACGCGTTCGAACAACACGCGTTCGAACAACACGCGTTCGAACAACACTGTGCCGAACCGTGGGCCGCTCTGTGCGGGCTGCCGGGACAAGGAAGCGCGCTACGGATTCCGGAACGAAGAGGACGAGGATCCGACGCTCGAGCGGCCGCGGACGTTATGCTTCTCGTGTTTTCGAGTCGAGCTCACGCGGCGTCAGGCAGTAAGAGACAGGCTCGCGCGCGGCTGGAACGGGCAGCAGGTGTCGCTTCCGCTCGAGGAAACGCTCAAGGAGCTCACGCAGCGCCGCCGCCGCGCGCAGATTGCCGCGCGGCATGCGCTGGGTATCTGGCCAGCCTGACCTGGACCGAGCTGTGTGCCGCACCGCACCCTCGTGGTGAGCCTGCAGCGCGTTTTACGGTCGATGCTGATCGCGCCGCTCGAAGGGATTTGTCCCCGCTGATCACCGGGCCCTTGCCTCGTCCGCACCGGGCCCGCCACGGCTGCGGCGCAACTCGGCAGGCTAGCCTGGCCGCGGCGTCCTGTGAGCGGCGTGATCTGCGAAGGTGGTAAATCGGGCTCGCAGGCACGGCCGCGCCGACGCCGCTGCTGTTGCCACTGACGTCCGAGGCAGCTCGTTACCGACACGATTTGAAGGCTGTCGTACGGATCATCCAAGGCGACGGCGTCGTCGTCAGTCCATGCCGAGAGCCGGATTTTCCACGCCGCGAACCGGGCGTCCGCGGCGAGGCTAGCCTGCCGAGTTGCAACGGGACAATGAGGTCGCCGCCTAGTCTCCGGCCATTTTCTCGATCCGCGCCCACTCCCTGTCTGTGACGGGCATCACGGACAAGCGAGACATGCGGACGAGAGGAAAGTCCGCGAACGCGGGATCGGCTTTGACCTCGGCGAGGGTGACAGGGCGAGCGAGTTTTTTCACCGGAGCGACGTCCACGACGTAGGACTTCTTCGTGGCGTCCTTCGGGTCGGGATACGCATCACTCGCCGCCGACGCGATCGCGACGATCGCCTTCTCCTTCCCCGTGTGGTAGTAGAAGATCCGGTCGCCTTTGCTGATTGAGCGCAGATGT
>JBOGIQ010000324.1:0-6960 GCA_050742535.1 Vicinamibacterales bacterium
GCTGCTCGTCGCCGAGCACGGCTACGCCGCCGCAACCGCCGGAGTGACACGATGAAGAACCGATGCGCCGCCTGGTGCGCTGTGCTGATCTGGATGGCGACAGCCACCGTACTCGTTGCGCAGGATCCGACGGGAGCTATCGAAGGGACGGTGACCGACCCGTCCGGCGCTGTGATTGCCAGCGCCCGGGTGACGGTCCGCCAGCTCGATACGGGCCTCACGCGCGAGACGACATCTGCGGGCAACGGACAGTACCGTGTCGTCGGCCTGCCCGTCGGCCCGTACAGCGTCGTCGTGGAAGCGCCGAAGCTGGCCACCGCCGTGCGGGAGCCGGTCAGCGTCAGCGTCAATCAGACGGTGCGGCTGAACGTCGAGCTGGGACTTTCGGCTGTCGCGGAGCGCGTCACCGTGACGGGCAGTGAGCAGCTGGTGGACTCGGCGACCACCGCCCTCGGCCGCGTCGTGACCGGCCGCGAGCTGGTGGACCTGCCGCTCAATGGCCGGAACTTCACGCAGCTCGGCCTGCTGCAGACCGGTGTCGCGCCGTTGACAGCCGGCGTCGCGACCGCCGGTGGCAGCCTGCGTCAGGGGCAGTCATACGCTGTCAATGGGATGCGCCCCGAGCAGAACCTCTACCTGCTCGACGGCGCACAGAACATCAACCGTATGGACGGCGGTTATGCGTTGAAGATCCCCGTGGACGTCGTCGCGGAGTTCCGGATTCTGACGCAGGGCGCGCCTGCGGAGTTCGGTGGCACAGCCGGTGCGACGACGAGCATCGTCACGCGATCCGGCACCAACCGGCTGAGCGGCAGTTTGTACGAGTTTGTGCGGAACGACGCGTTCGACGGTCGCAACTTCTTTTCGGCGCAGGTCGAGCCGCTCAAGCAGCATCAGTTCGGGACGACGCTTGGTGGCCCGCTGCGGCGCGATCGGACGTTCTTCTTCGGCTACTACGAAGGTTTCCGCAACACGCAAGGCATCACGACCAGCGCCACGGTGCCGACGCAGGCCGAGCGCGACGGTGATTTTTCGGGCATGGCCGGGCCACTGCTGAACATCGCCGCCGGCGGCGTGCCGTTCCAGGGCAACAGGCTGCCGCCCGGGGCGATCAATCCGGTGGCGCGCAACGTGCTCGCCATGTATCCGCTCGGCAACGTCTCGCCGTCGATTTACCGCGAGACCCTCATCTCGCAGAACGAGTACGACCAGGCCGGCGCCCGCATCGATCTGGCGCTGTCGAACCGCGATCAGCTCTTTGGCCGGTACTCGTATTCCGGCGGCAACAACAGCAACCCCGTGTCGGTGCGTGGCAGCGACGCCCCCGGCTTTCCGACGCGCGACGACTTCGGGACGCATTCCTTGACCGTGTCGGGTACCCGGATCCTCTCGCCGGCGCTGACCCACACCATGCGCGCCAATTACCTGCGCCACAAATTCTTCTTCGATCAGCGGCTGAACCGGACGCCGCCAAGCGCGCTGGGCTTTGGCTACGAACCGGTCCACGAGATCGGTCAAGGCCCTCCGTTCTTCAACATCAGCGGGTACACGCCGATCGGCGGCGCCATTACCGGCCCGCGCAACACGACGCAGGACACC
Organism: Vicinamibacterales bacterium; assembly: GCA_050742535.1. Classification (GTDB taxonomy): domain Bacteria; phylum Acidobacteriota; class Vicinamibacteria; order Vicinamibacterales; family UBA2999; genus Gp6-AA40. The sequence goes on from JBOGIQ010000324.1 coordinate 1,600, forward strand.
TTCGAACTGCAGGACAGCGTGACGTGGGCGCGCGGCGCCCACCTGTTCAAGTTCGGCGGCGAGTACCTGCGGACGAACATCGACATGTTCCAGGGCATCGCGCCGAACGCGTTCTTCGTGTTCTCGTCCACGTTTCCGACGAACCACGTGGTGGCCAACGTGCTGCTCGGCGCGCCGGTGGTCTTCTACCAGGGCTTCGGCGATTTCTCGCGCGAGGTGCTTGCGCAGGGTGCCGGCCTGTATGCGCAGGATGAATGGCGTCTGGCCGATACCGTTACCCTCAACGTCGGCCTGCGCTACGAGCGGATCAATCCGCTGACCGAAGCGGAGGATCGCCTCAACGCGTTCGTGCCTGGTGTGCAGTCGGTGGTGCGGCCGGACGCGCCGCGTGGTCTGGTGTTTCCCGGGGACCCCGGCGTCGGCAAGGGGATCGCGCACAGCGCCGATGCGTTCATGCCCAGGGTGGGCGCGGCGTGGGATCCCGCTGGCGACGGCAGGTGGGTAATCCGATCCAGCTATGGCCTCTTCTACGATCAGTTCCAGAACGGCGCGGGGACGGCGTCGCAGGTCGCGATCAGTGCCATTCCGGCGGCCCAGTTCGTCCAGTTCAGCGGCGCCGGCCTGAACTTCCAGAATCCGTATGCGAACCGGCCGCCGATCCTGCCGGACAGTTTTGTGCGCCCTTCCACGGTGTTCGCGATGGACGTCAACAACAAGCCGCCGTACTTCCATCACTGGAACGCGGGCGTTCAGCGCGCGCTGTTCGACCGCTATGTTGTCGAGGCACGCTACGTTGGCGCCGCCGGCCGTCGCCTGCCGCGAAACGTCGAGGCCAACCCCGCGGTGTACGGTCCGGGCGCGACGGCGCAGAACGCCGATCGGCGCCGCATCTACGCCAACTGCCCGGCCGACGGGAGCCCCTGTGATTTTTCAACCGTGGCGATGATTACGAACATCGCGCGTGCGTCGTATCAGGCGCTGCAGACGAGCGTGTCGCGCCGCTATTCAACCGGTGTCGGGTTCAACCTGTCGTACTGGTATTCCCGCACCAACGATCACCTGTCGGCGATGAACCTCTCCGGCGCGGCAGCGAAACCGCTGGCGGGTGAAAACGATCTCGCGCAGAACCCGTTCGACCTCGAGGCGGAATGGGGACCCGCGCTGTTCGACGCGCGGCACCGCTTCGTGGCGAGCGGCAGCTGGATTCTCCCGACGCCGTCCGCTGCCTCGCCGCTCGTTCGCGCGCTGCTCGGTGGCTGGCAGTTCAATGCAATCGGTACCGTCACGTCTGGAACACCGTTCACCGTGTCCGATTCGGCGAACGTCTCGCTGCAGGCCAACAGCCCGCCGATTTCGGGGTTTGCGGCCAGCCGTCCCAATGTCATCGGCGATCCGAACGGCGGTCCGCACACCGTGGACGAGTGGATGAGCCGCTCGGCGTTCGAGCGCCTGAACATCCAGACGCAGGCGGGCCAGTTCGGCAACGCCGGGCGGAACATCGTCCGCGCGCCGGGCTACGGCAATCTGGACGTATCGCTGGTGCGGGACGTCGCCCTGCCGCGCGGCACCCGGCTGCAGTTGCGCGCCGAGGCGTTTAATGTGACAAACCACGTCAACCTCGGGCTGCCGGTCGCCGACCTCAACTCTCCGAACTTCGGCCGCATCTTCTCCGCTGCGCCGCCGCGGCTGATGCAGTTCGGTGCGAAGTTGATCTTCTAGGCGCATGACGGCCGCCGAGGGAAACCCGCGCTACGAGGGCTGGCGCGTGGCTGCCGCCTCCGCGGCCGGCGTATTCGTCAGCTTTGCCTCGCTGCTCGTCTACACCTTCGGCATCTTCCTCAAGCCGTGGACGGAGGAGTTCGGCTGGTCGCGCGAGTCGGTATCGGCCGCCTTCGGCATCGCCGCCATGACAGTGGCGGTCTGTTCTCCGCCGCTCGGCTATCTGCTCGATCGCGTCAGCCCGACGCGCGTGATCGTGCCGTGCGTGTGCATTTTCGGCCTCGCCTTTGCCTCCCTGTCGCTGCTGACGTCCAGCGTCTGGCACCTGTACGCCGTCTTCTTCGTCCTTGGGATCGTCGGGAACGGAACGGCACAGATGGCGTATTCACATCGCGCGCTACGGATGGCGGCAGGCGTGCGTGATCCTCGGCGCCCTGGTGCTTCTCATCGGGCCACCGGCGGCCGCTCGTTTCGTCCGCCAGCGGCCGCAGACGAACCATGCGGAAGCGCCAGCCGAGGGTGCGACGCTCAGCGAGGGGCTTCGCTCGCGCGTGTTCTGGATTCTGGTCGCGGTCCTGTTTGGCAGCTCGATCGCCCAGAACGGGGCAATTACCCACCTTGCCGCACTGCTGACCGATCGTGGCGTGACTGCCCAGGACGCCGCCCTCGCAGTATCGGCGATGGCCGCCGCCGGCACGTTCCTGCTGGCGACCGCCGACTCCATCGTGCTCGGCGTGTTTGCCGCAGCCCTGATCGGCGGCGGCATGGGCGGAGAAGCCGACGTCACGCCGTACCTCCTCTCGCGCTATTTCGGCCTGCGCGCCTTCTCGGCACTTTACGGGCTCACATGGACCGCTTATGCGATCGCCGGAGCGATAGGTCCGATCCTCATGGGGCGGGCGTTCGATGTGGCAGGTTCCTACGGCACGCTGCTTCCCGCGCTCGCCGGCGGCATCGTGGCCGTGGCGATGCTGTTGCTGTTCCTGCCGCGCTACGAGCCGCGCAACGACCGGCTGTCGGCGGCGCAGCCGGTCTGACGCCGAAGGCGTGCAGGCTTATTGATTGCGGCGCGCAGACACGCCCGCGCAAAGTCGTAAAACCCGCACCCGAGCACGATGGCAACCGGCGGCACGACGAGCACCATCACCGCGTGGACGGCGAAGCGTGCACCCGCGGACGCGGCGCCGTTGGCGAGCGGCAGTGCGAGGGTCACCGCGTAATAGGCGGCAAGCGGCACCGCCGCGTGCCGGAGTGCGGCGGCGACGCGTACGGGCGGTCCGATCACCGTCCGCTCCAGAGGATGGCACGGCGATCGAGGCGCTGCGCGGCCTCGTACAGCAGCATCAGGCCGCCGAAGTACACGAGGATGCCCTCCAGGCGATGAAGTGAAGCGCTCGAGATCGACAGCCCGACGGGATGAGCCGCCAGCCACATTGCCATCGCGATCCGCACAGCGTTGACCACGACCGCCGCCGCAAAGCCGGCCAGCAGGCTCACACCGAGCACGCTGCTCCCCGAGACGACCGACCGCACGCGATGGAACAACGTGAACACCAGCATGCCAAACGCGGCGAGCATGAAGTTGACGCCCGCGCACGACTTCTCGATCAGAAACAGCCGTTCGCGCGAAAGATACCCTTCGCCCGGCTGCAGCGTGAACACCGAGCCGGTCATGGCACCGGCCAGCTGCGCCGTCGGCGTCAGGATCCACTGCAGATCGTCGGCACGCGCGTCCGAGTAGTGCTGCTTCAGTGCCCAGGCGATGAGCAACGCTCCTGCCGCAGCCGCGAGTCGTGTCTTCACCGCGTGTGTCTTCATGACGCCACTACACAGCGCCTGTTCATGCGACGCCGCACGCGCAGGCTGACGCACGCGAGCAGCATCGCGACGATCGCCGCGAGCCACACAACGTCAGGTTCGGAACCGTTGGTGATGCCGACAGCACGATCGGAGACGCCTTGCGGCAGCGGCAGCGGTTGATCGACATCCTCGGCGTCACCGCCCGTGCGCACGAGCTCCTGCACGGCGACAAAGGACGTGTAGCGCGTGAGCAGGCCGTAGGTCAGACCGAGTGAGGTGATTGCGGCGACGCGCCCGGCATCCGGGACGCTGGGGCCGAAGTCCGACAGATCGGCAATGCGCGTGCGCGCCCACAGATGACGAAGGGCCGCATGGCTGCGATCGGTCCCGGCGGACGACACCGGAACCGACTGCCGGTAATGTCCACCGCCGGTTTGTCCGGCGATCTCGATCCATCCAGCGGCGCTGCCCCGCCATTTTCCGAACACGACGACCGGCCGGCTGGCGAACAGGTCGGGTACCTTCTGCGGCTCGACGTCGTAGACGTCGAAGTCGCGGAACGTCACGTCGATGCCGGTGAGCACGGGGGTGTCGATATAACGCCGCAGGCGGGCAGCGGCCGCGGTCGCCTCTCCGGGCTCCGTGACAATGAATGGCTCGCCAAGTCCGGCCCTGGCGATCCCCTCGATGAGAAACCTGTTCACGCTGCTGCCGATGCCGAACGCGAAGAAATTGACGTCGTCCAGGTGGCCGCGGATGTAGTCGAAGACCTCCGGCTCCGCCTCGATATACCCGTCGGTCACCAGCACCACGCTTCGCGACACGCCTGATTGGCGCGGAAGCGCGACCGCGCGGGTGAGCGCGCCGAGCAGCCGTGTTCCGCCGCCGCCCTCTTTTCGTCCGATGAACTGCAGCGCCCGCGCCAGATTGGACGGCGACGCGGGAACAGAAGTCCGCGAGAACGTCTCCGTGCCGTCGGCGAAGACCACGACGTTGAAGCTGTCGGAGGGGCGAAGGATGCCCGCGAGATCGCGCATCAGCTGCGTTGCCGTGTCCAGCGGGAAACCGTTCATCGACCCGGACACATCAACGACGAAGATGTATTCCCGCGCCGGCGCGTCTCCAGGTTGCACGACCTGCGGCGGTTCGGCCATCAGCAGGAAGAACTTCTCCTCCTTGCCTTCGAACAGGAGCAGTCCGGAGGCGATCTCCGTGCCGGCCATGCTGTAGCGAAGGATGAAATCGCGATTCCCGGAAAATCGCTCCGAGTCGGCAAGCGCCACCTGCGCCCGGCCGACGCCCGTCGATTGCACGATCAGCTGATGCGTTGGCGATGAGATCTCGCGCAGGACCATGCCGGCGGATACCACGCCGGAAAGGTGGAAGTCGCTCTTCGGCGCCTCGCCTTGACGCGTATACGGAGCGTTCACGAACTGGTCGGCCGCCGATGCCTGGCTCTGACTTTTTTCGGAATATCGCGGACCGACGACCGTCGGATACACGAACTCGTACGTGCCGTCGGTCGGCACGAGCAGCTCCGTGTACTTGAGCTCGACGAGGATCGTGTCGCCGGGGAGCACGTTCGCGACCTTCATCGTGAACACGTTGGGCCGGCTCTGTTCCAGCAGCGATGCGCTCTTGCCCTCCTGCTTTGCCGCTTCGAACTCACGAGCGGCCTGCTCGCGCTCCCTGATTCGAGCCACCGTGCGCACGTGGCCCACCGTCATCGTCATCCCGTAGACGGCCGCCCGCGTCGACGCAGGAAACACGTAACGGGCGTGGATAGGCCGGGTTCCCCGGTTCTCGTAGACCTGTCGCACGGTCACGTCCGCGATCACGCCG
>JBOGIQ010000325.1:0-6960 GCA_050742535.1 Vicinamibacterales bacterium
CGCACGGCGCCAGCGCCGGTGGCCGCGGCTCCGCGGAATCCGCCCGCGCCAGTGGCGCAGGCTCCGACGCAGCGTCAGACCCCGGCCAGCGCGACGCCGGCTCCGTCCGCGACGGTGGCCGCACTGCCATCGCCGCGTGTGTCCGAACAGCCACGCGTGACTGAACAGCCGCCCACTGCTGCCGCTCCACCGCCGGCGCCTGCTCCACAAGTGAACCCGCCGGTCAGCGCTCCTCTTTCGGCCCGACCTGCGGCGGCGTCAGTCGAACGGCCGCCGCTGACGCCTCCCGCTGCGTCGCAGCCATCGTTTCAGGATGTGCTGACGAGAGACGCGTCCCGCTGGCTCGACGCTTACTACCGGCAGGATCGCGCGACGATGGCGTCGATCTCGCCGCAAGCGAACGTATCGGACAACCGGGCCGAGAAAGAGCGCATGCCGCGGGGATTGACCGGTGTGCGCCGCTCGCTGGACGAGGTGAGATTCCAGGCCGTCGGTACCGAAGTGATGTTTACGGCACGCATGACCGAACGCATGGACAATGCTGCCGCCGGACAGATGGCTCAGGCGGTCTCGTTCGTGTCGCAGATGTGGACGCAGCGAAACGGCAGCTGGCAGCTGATGGACGTCCGCATCATGAGCGCGTCCGCGATAGCGCGATCCCTGCGCTGACAAGCCGGCGAAACGTTGTGTTCTTCGTCGCTAGCTGCAGGCCGGCGCGGGCTGGAAGCTCTGAAAGGCGATGCGCGCCGCCGCGCGATCGAAGCTCGTCATCTCTGACCCGATCTTCGGATTCATAATCGACGCCCGCGACTGCACGTGGTGGTAGCCGAGCGCATGACCGAGCTCGTGCATCCGGAGCAGATGGCGCGTGTCGCTCGTGCGATCGAACTCACTGTCGAGGATGATCGACCCGGCACGGATTGTCGATCCGCGCGTTGACCTCCCGCCGAATCCGATCGTGGCCAGCTGATCGCGCACGCCGTTGTACCTCGCCACCACGATCTGTCCCGGCCGCATCACGTTCACAACCTCGCCAGCAGCAACCGTCTCCTGGCGCACCGCGGCAAACCCCGGGAAGGCGTTGTCGGTCAGCACCGCAAGGGCTGCCGTCAGATCGGCGACGAGCTGCCCCGCCTCCGCCTCGGTCAGCCGCTCGGACGTCGCGCGGTACTGCGTGCCCTGCGACTTTTCATACTGCATCACCGGCATGAGCACGACGAGCTCCGGCACGCGATCCCAGCGCAGGGCCGCGTCGTGGCTGCCGCGCAGCATTTCGTCCAGCGCATATCGATCGTACCGATGATCGTCGTAGAGGCCGACCTTCAGGTCGGCCTTTCCGTCCGCGCTGCGCAGCGCCTGCGCATCGGAGTCAGCGGATGGCGCGGTCGCCTCGCAGCGTGCAGGCGAAGCGGCATTCGCCGCGGCGCCACAGAATGTCAGAAATGCGATGGCGAGGAGAGTCGGTCGACACGCGTACACAACGCGCGCGACTGCAAGGTTGGGTACGGCACAGAGTGCGTGCGGACGCGCGGCCTTTCATGTGAAATTTTGATCGGCCGTTACAGCTTCGCCATTGCGATCACGAACACGAAGGCCACGAAGAGATCGAAGGACACGACGGTTTGTTCGGTAAATGTCTGAATCAGTCGCGACAACCGGCGCTCTTCGTGCCCGTGCTATTCGAAGAGCGCGGCGTCGTGAATCGACGCGGCTTGAAGCGTTTCGGGCCGCTGCAGCACGCCGCCGCGGCACAACGTCGTGAACTCGCGAACGAGATCCAGACGGCGCCACCCGCGATCGGCTTCGCGCTCGAGCGTCGCACAGGCATCGGCAGGAGTCATCGCCGGCCGGTACGGACGATCCGTCGTCAGGGCGTCATACACGTCGACGACACCCATGATCTGCGCCAGCAGAGGGATCTCGTCGCCGCCGAGTCCATCGGGATAACCGCTGCCGTCCGCGCGTTCGTGATGGCAGCGCACGATCGGACGGACCATCCGCAGCAGCCGAAGATTCCCGCAGAGCCGATCGCCGATGGTCGTGTGCCGCTTCACGACCTCGAACTCGTCCTCGGTCAGCGGCCCGGCCTTCTGCAGGACGGAGTCGGGAATCGCCACCTTGCCGATGTCGTGCAGGTACCCTCCGCGCCTCAACGCGCCGACTTCGTCGGCCGTCAGGCCCAGGTGCATGCCGAGCGTGGCCGCGTACGCGGCCATCCGCTCGCAGTGGCCGCCGGTGTACTTGTCGCGCGCTTCAACCGTCAGGGCCAGGCTCAGGATGATCGACTCCGCGGAGTCCAATTCGTCGGTGAACCGCTTCAACCGCATGAGCGACCGGACGCGCGCCCGCAGCTCGGAGGTGTTGACCGGCTTGGTGAGGAAGTCGTCCGCCCCGGCGTCGATCCCGGCCAGCCGCTCGGCGCGGCCGTCGAAGCCCGTGAGCAGCATGACCGGAATGAGCCGCGTCGCCGGATTCTCTTTCAGCCGGCGGCACAGCTCGATGCCGTTCAGCGACGGCATGTTGATATCGGTCAGCACGAGGTCTGGCGACTCGCTCTCGACGAGCGCCATTGCCACTTCACCGTCGGATGCCGGCAGCACGTCGTACCCGTCGGAGCCGAGCGTCTCGCACAGCGTCTCGAGAAGGGGCGGCATGTCGTCGGCGACGACGATCTTCCCGCCGCCGCGTTTTCCGGACTGATCCTGGGGCATTTACGACAGGCGCGATTATAGCTGGGCGGATCGTGAGGAGGTACCTCCTTCTACGACGCCGTCGCGTACTTCGTGTCTGTCCGGCGCGACTTGCCGGTCGCGTCGCCGCTCCGATACGGCCCCACCGGCAGGTTGCAATTCTGCTGATAGAGAAACGCGTGAAAGCGCTTGTAGTCCGTGGACGGCAGATTGAACAACCGTACCAGCGCGCGATAGCTGCCGCGCGTTTCCTGCAGGCCGCGATCGATCAGCGCCGCCAGTTCCGCACGCGTCACCTCGTGCGCCCGGAACGGCTTCTGCACGACTTCCCAGAAATCGCCCCCGGCCATGAGCTTGTCCCACAGATGCTGAGCGATGCCCTGTGCGTGCGGTTCGGGCGCGGCAACGACGTGACCGGGCCCCGGCACGGCGATGGTCACCCGCTCGCCGGCGTGAATCTCCGCCGGCAGATCGGCGGGCGCGATCGGACGGTTGGAGTCGCGAAGCGCAATTCGCTCGGTGACGTTCCGCAACTCGCGCACGTTGCCCGGCCACTGATACGAGAGGATCAGGTGCTCGGCGTCAGTGGTGAGGTCGGGTGGCGGCAGCCGGTGCGCTTCACTTGCCTTGCGGAGGAAATGCCGGAACAGCAGCACCACGTCGCGCCCCCGTTCGCGCAGCGGCGGGATGCGGATGTGAATCACGTTCAATCGATAGTACAGATCCTCGCGGAACTCGCCGGCGGCAATCTGGTCGCGCAGGTCGCGATTGGTCGCGGTGATGAGCCGCACGTCCGCGCGGCCCCCGGTACCGTCCGCACCGACGGTCTGAATCTCCCCCGTTTCGGCAAAACGCAACAGCGTCGCCTGCATGCTCAGGCTCATCTCGCCGAGCTCGTCCAGAAACAGCGTGCCGCGGTCAGCCTGGCGAATCAGGCCCACCTTGTCGCGATATGCGCCCGTAAAGCTGCCGCGCGCGTGTCCGAAGAGCTCCGAGGCGAGCAGCGTCTCGGGAATGCCGCTGCAGTTGACCGCCATGAACGGCTGCCGGCTGCGCGCGCTCTGGTTGTGAATCAGTCGCGCGACGACTTCCTTGCCGACGCCCGTTTCACCGGTAATCAACACCTTCGCGTGGGTGCGCGCCGCGCTCTGAATGTCAGCGCGCAGCGCATCGATGACCGGACTCTCTCCGAGCAGTACTGGCTGTTCCGTGAACGACATGCCTCAGACCCCTCAGTTGTTCTCTCTGGGAAGCCGTTCAGAGCAAGAACACCACCAGACATGCGGTGGAGCGGCGGGTCCGGGGTAAGCCGTTGTCAGCAAAGGGCTGCGCGGTTCGCAGCACGGCATGCGACAGCCGCGCGGGCCTCAGAAATTCTGGGGCTACCGTGGCTTTCGCGGGTTCCCTAAGCGATCGTCCTCGGAGGGTGGCTTCCACTCGACGAGGCGGTTCTTGCCGGATTGCTTCGCCTCGTACAGGGCCTGGTCGGCATGAGCGATCAACTCGCGCGCCGACGCGCCGCGCGACACCGCCATGCCGATGCTGGCGGTGACGCGCAAATCCGCGAGCTCGCTTTCGGTCGGCCGGAAGGTCTCGATCCGCTGACGAATACGCTCGGCGACGGGAATGGAATTCTCGGGACCGCTGCCCGGCATGACGATCGCGAACTCCTCGCCGCCAAAACGCGTGCACAGGTCGAACTTGCGCACCGAGCGCTTGAGGATGTCGCCGACGCCACGGATCACCAGGTCTCCGGCGAGATGGCCGTAGCGATCGTTGATGCCCTTGAAATTGTCGATGTCGATCATCAGCAGCGCGACCGTCGTGTTGTGCCGGCGCGCGCGATCCAGTTCTTCCTCGAGCCGCTCGTGGAAGTAGCGCCGGTTGAACAGGCCGCTGACCGGGTCCATGATGGCCGCCTGGGCAAAATCCTCGGCGTCGCGCCGTGCCCGTTCGCGTGAGAGCGCCAGTGCGACCGGCGCCGTGAGCGCGCGCAGCGCCGCGAGGTCCTCACGCGTGAACGGCTGATCGTCCAGGCGGTCGGCCACGCAGACGACAGCCAGCACTTCCCCACCTGCACTAATCGGCACAGCGATGAACGAATTCGTGCGATACCTCGGCCGACGCCGCAATCCCGGCACAGCGGTGATGTCCTGCACCAGCATCGGCGTCCCGCTCGCATGCACCGATCCGATCACGCCGGTTCCGGAGGTGATGCGAAGCATCTTCACCATGTCCAGCGGATAGCCGTGGGTTGCCGCGATGGACAGTTCATTCTGGCCAGCCGGAACGGCACACACCACGAACCGGCTGCGCACGCAGCGGGCGACATGGCGCACGGTCAGCGCGGAGACGTTGCGCAATCCTGCAACCCGCCCGAGCACTTGCGTCAGGCGGCGTGTGGCAATGGCCAGACGGCGGGCGGACTCGTCGCCCGAGGACGGATTCGGGCGGGATAAGTCCTCTCCCCCGCCGACATTCCTCCGGGGAACCCAGTCGTTCGGGCGCGAATCGCCCGAGTCGTGAGAATTCACGATGAGATCGCTCGATTGCCGGACATCGAATCTGTAACTGCAGATGAGGCGGCAACAAATGTGCCTCGGAACTCCGAGGAAACGGGCTGGTCGTCAACTACTTGTCAGCGAGGCAGCCAAAGCGGAAGATGGCTTGCTTCCGTGCATCAGCGAGACATGGCTCCACGGCCGGGAACGTCCTCGACTCGCATCCGGCTGATGCTCCTCGGTGCATTCGTCGCCGGCATTGCCATCGTGTACCGGGAGGTCGTGCAGGAACTGGTTCGCGCCTGGAGCACCGATACCAATTATTCACATGGCTTCCTGATTCCGCCTATCGCGGCGTTTCTCGCGTGGGAGCGCCGCGATCGATTCCTGGCCCCGCCGCCGCGGCCGGCCCACGCCGGCCTTGTGATCGTCGGCGGAAGCGCGCTCGTGGTCGCGCTCGGCGGAGGCGAGTTTCTGACGCGCGTGTCGCTGGTTGCCGCTGTCGGTGGCGCGGTGCTGGCGGTCTTCGGGTGGGCGCGGTTCCGGGCCGTTGCCTTTCCGCTGGCAATCCTGCTGCTGATGATCCCGCTGCCGGCGCCGATCTTCGATCGCCTCGAGTCGCCGCTGCAAATCGCCACGTCCGTGTTCAGCGAAGCGCTGATCCGCACGGCAGGTATTCCAGTGTTGCGCGACGGCAATCTGCTCGCGCTGGGGAACGTCACGCTTGAAGTCGCGAAGGAATGCAGCGGCATTCGAACGACGATTTCCCTCGTAGTGCTCGGGCTTGCCTTTGGGTATTCGGCCGACCCCCGCCGCTGGGCGCGACTGTTCGTCCTCGCTGTGATCGTCCCGGTCGTGATCCTGACCAACGGCATGCGCGTCGCCGCAACTGCGGTTTCGGCGCACTTTTACGGCCGGGAAGCCGCCACCGGATTCCTGCACGATCTGTATGGGTGGCTCGCATTCGTCGCCGCCTTCGCTACACTGGTGCTGATTCATCGTCTGCTGGTCCGGGCAGCCGAGACCCGTGGTCCGGCGCCCGGCACTTCTGCGAATGCATACATCCACTCCTGAGGCCCCCACAGCATGACCCTTTCGGAGGATTCCACCGGGGAGTCCTTGCCGTGGTTCGCGGTGTGGACCAGGTCGCGCCACGAACAAGTCGTCCGCGAGCAACTACAGCAGAAACACATCGAGGTCTTCCTGCCGACCATCACCAAGTGGAGCCGGTGGAAGGACCGCAAGAAGAAAATCGATTGGCCACTGTTCCCCGGGTACTGTTTCGCCCGATTCGAGCCACAGAACCGGCTGGCGGTTCTCAAGTGCACCGGCGTCGTCAGCATCGTCTCGGTTGAAGGCGAGCCGGCGCCGATCCCCGAGCACCAAATCGACGGAATCAAGCGTCTGATTGAGAGCGAGCTCGCCTTCGATCCCGTTCCCATGCTGCAGGAGGGAATGATGGTCGAGGTAGTCCACGGACCCCTCAAGCGCGTGATCGGCCGCCTGGTGCGCAAGAACGAGAAGGCGCGGCTGGTGCTGTCGGTGGATCTGATCGGCCAGGGAGTCAGCGTCGAAGTCGATGCAGCCGACGTCAAGCCGTACTGAAGCGGGTCCGCCTGAAGGCGGACACTACGTACGAGCGGACAGTTTTTACGCGATTACACGATTCGGCATTACGTGATGCCGCCCGTCCCACAAACCCCTTGAAGAATCGATGTTCCGCCGAGGAACAGCCCTTGATTCCCCCGCGCCGGCGTCTTCCCTCGTGG
>JBOGIQ010000326.1:0-6911 GCA_050742535.1 Vicinamibacterales bacterium
GGGCGGCGGCCGCGGCCGCGGTGGCCCGCCACCGTACACACCCGCGGCAGGCGCCCGGGACCTGCGCTCGGTGCTTCATAACTGGGGCTGGCATCTCGGCATGCTGCGCGGCGAGGCGGAAATCGATCTGATCGCATCGCTCGAATATAAGGGAACGGGCACCATGCAAGTGGACGGGCAGCCCTGCAAGCTGACGGCCTATCGCATCAGCACCAACTACATGATTTCGGGTCAGCGGACTCAGATCACATGCGCGCGGCCCAACGGACAGACGTATTCCAACATCGAAGTCCTCAATGGAGCGTACGCATGGAACGAAGATATTCCCGGTGCGGAGCTCATCAAGGGAAAAGGTAAAGCGACTCCGATGGCGGCTGCCACCGAGGAGCGGATGATTCGCCTCTGGGCAAGTCCGCAGGGTGCGCTCAAGTCCGCGCTGGCGGGGATCCAGGATCCCCCGATATTTTCGGTCAGGCCAGGCACCCAGGTGCCCGCCGATGTCGCAACGGCAGGTAAGACGTCGGTCGTGTGGGAAGGCGGGAAACCCGTTGTGTCATTCCCGATTCCGGGTGTCCCCACGGCAACGGCGACGGCAACCCTCGACGCGAAGTTCATGGCGGAACGGGTTGTGGTCCGCCATGGAACGAACACCACCGAGTTCGTCTACGGCGACTATCGGGACTGGAACAATCCGCTCCACCCGGCCGAGGCGTTTGTCGCCGGCAGGATGACGGAACGCCGAAATGGTACGGTCGTTCGCGACATCACGACCACGTGGACGGAAACAGGGCAGATGTATGTCGTGATGCCCGTGCCCGCCAGCGTCAGGGCGGCGATCAAGCCAACGCTGCAGCCTCCCGCCTGGGTTTCCGCGTTTGGTCCACCAGTTCCTCTGGCTGGCCCACCGGCGCCAGCTCCCGCTCCCGCGGCTCAGGCCGTAACGCCGAGGCTTGCCAACGGAAAACCAGACATGACGGGTAGCTGGACTGCGGTTGCAGGCCCTGGCAATGGTGGTGCTGGAGCTTATAACCCACCGTTTCCCGCGAACCGCCGATGTGGCCCAACGCAGACTCGTTGCAAAGTCCCTAACGACAACTTTACGGTGGATTATGCGTGGATCTCACCCTCGCGATATTGGATGAACCTAAACGGCCCGGTGTACAGACCCGAGCACTGGGACAAGGTCCAGGAACTCGACATGTGGACGAACAAGTTCGATCCGATCATGACCTGCCAGCCGATGGGGATTCCGCGCCAGGGCGAGCCCCGCCGCATCTTCCACACGGTAGACGACATTACCCTGTTTTATACGTATAGCGATTACGGCGGCGGAAACAGGGAATATCGCATGATCCCGACGAACGGCGGTGAGCACAATGCGAACCAGGCGAGACAGGCCACCTATCTTGGGTACGGCATCGGAAAGTGGGAGGGCGACACCCTGGTGGTCGACTCGATTTCTTTCGTCGATTCGACATGGCTGGGACGTGGCGGCCTGTTCCACTCCGGGGACATGCGGATTGTCGAGAAGTTCACGCGTACGGGCAATGACATCCTGCACGAAATGACCATCCACGACCCCGAGTCGTTTGTTGAACCCTGGGTCATGCCGGCGCGTACTCTGCGTCTCGGCACCGGGAACGCATTTATTGCAGAGCGTAACCATTGCGAGATCTACGAAGAGCAAAGCATCACCAATCAAATGCGGCACTAAGGAACGCCGTTAAGGCGTTCCGGTAGACACTAGCCTTCGCCAAACCGCTCGCTTCGCTCGCTGGCTACGGCTAGCAAGCTAGCGCTAAATAGTGGGCATCTCGGCCGGCAAGCCGGGGTGCCCACTGTTCATCCGGCGGTCATCCCGCGTTTATCCAGCGTTTTTATCCCGACGCCGCGCGCGTCATCCCTCCCAAAAAGTAGAACTGCAAGGAAACCGGGGGTACACTCCGTGCAGACACAGCCCATTCGGTTCGGCCAAATTCTTCGGAGGCTCACCATGAACACGCGGACTTTCGTCGCTGTCGTCTTACTGGGGCTGATAGCTGCCGGTCCGACGCTGGCGCATCATTCCCTTGCCGGCGTGTACGACTTGAACAAGACCGAGCGAGCGACCGGCATCGTGCAGAAGTTTGCGTTTACGAACCCGCACGGCGCGCTGCACATCGCCATCAAGGACAAGCAGGGCGAGGCCAAGGTGTGGCAGCTGACGACGGGGTCGGCCAACGTCCTGACGAACGCCGGGGTCACCGCCACCGGCCCGAAACGGGTCAAGAACGGCGACGAGATCACCGTCACGTTCAACCCGGCGCTCAACGGCGCCACCATCGGTTTTCTCCGATCGATCGTGTTGCCAGACAAGAAGGAAGTCGGTTTCGCACCAGACTGACGCGTGGTTTGCGCTGGACGATAGGAGACTAGTTATGACGTCTCGACAAGGAATGATCCGTACGAGTGTCGCTTTGGGAATCGCGTTCACGCTCGCCGCCCCGGTGACTGCGAGTGCACAGGCCGGTGGCGGAGCAGGTCCCGCCCCTGCACAGGGCGCAGGCGCTCCGCCAGCCGGCGCCCAGGGCGGCGGTCGTGGTCGCGGCGGTCCTCCACCGTACACGCCCGCGGCAGGCGCCCGGGACCTGCGCTCGGTGCTCCATAACTGGGGCTGGCATCTGGGCATGCTGCGCAGCGATCAGGAACGCGACATCGTTACGTCGCTTGACTATCAGGGTAAAGGCACCATGCAGGTGGGTGGGCAGCCCTGCAACGTGACGAAGTACCGCAGCAGCATCAACTACCACAAGTCGGGCGAGCGGATTCAGATCACTGGCACTCGGCCGAATGGTCAGAGTTGCAACACGATCGAAGTCCTCAGTGGCGCGTATGCGTGGAACGAAGACATTCCCGGTGCGGAGCTGCTCAAGGGCAAAGGCAGAGCGACGCCCATGGCGGCCGCCACCCGCGAGCGGATGATTCGGCTGTGGGCCGGTCCGCAGGGCGCGCTCAAGTCCGCGCTGGCGGGGATCCAGGATCCGCCGCTCTTCGCGGTGAGGCCGGGCACGCAGGTGCCGGCTGATGTCATGACGGCAGGCGAGACGTCGGTCGTGTGGGAGGGCACAAAGCCGGTTGTGACGTTCGCGATCCCGGGCGTTCCCGGGGCCACAGCAACCGCGACGCTCGACGCCAGGTTCATGGCCGAAAAAGTCGTGGTGAAGGACGGCACGAACACCACGGAGTTCACCTACAGCGACTATCGCGACTGGAACAATCCACTCCACCCGGCCGAGGCGTTCGTGGCCGGCCGGATGATTGAACGGCGGAACGGGACGGTCGTGCGCGATATCACCACTACGCTGACAGAGACCGGGCAGATGTATGTCGTGATGCCCGTGCCCGAGAGCGTCAGAGCGGCGATCAAACCAACGTTGCAGCCTCCCGCCTGGGTGTCGGGATTCGCACCGCCACCGGCGCCAACGCCGTCGGCTGCGTCTCAGGCGGTCACGCCGAGGCTCGCCAACGGCAAACCAGACATGACGGGCAGCTGGCAGGGGGCCGCTTCCGGTCCACCGGGAGGTGGAAACCGCCGCTGCGGTCCGACGCAGACCCGCTGCAAGGTCCCGAACGACAACTTCGTGGTTGATTACGCGTGGATCTCACCCTCGCGGTATTGGATGGGCGCGAACGGCCCCGTGTACAGACCCGAGCACTGGGACAAAATCCAAGAGATGGACATGTGGACGAACAAGTTCGATCCGATCATGACCTGCCAGCCGATGGGGATTCCGCGGTCGGGTACGCCCCGCCGCATCTACCACACGGCAAACGACGTTCTCTTGATGTATACGACGAGCGATTACGGCGGCGGCAACAGGGAATATCGCATGATCCCGACGGACGGCCGTCAGCACGATGCGAACCAGGCGAGACAGGCGACCTATCACGGGTACTCCGTCGGAAAGTGGGAGGGCGACACGCTGGTGATCGACTCCATTTCCTTCGTCGATTCGACATGGCTGGGACGCGGCGGTCTCTTCCACTCCGGCGACATGCGCATCGTCGAGAAATTCACGCGTACGGGCAATGAACTCCTGTACGAAGCGACCATCCACGATCCCGAGTCGTTTCTCGAACCCTGGGTCATGCCGGCGCGTACGCTGACGCTCAGCAACACCGACGCCCTGATCGCGGAGCGCGCGCATTGCGAGGTCTACGAAACGAACGACATCACCAATCAGATGCGACACTAAGGAACGCCGTTACGGCGTTCCGTTGGGCATCTCGGCCGGCAGGCCGAGGTGCCCAGGTTCCTCCCGCCTTCATCCTGCCGCGCGTCATCCCCAACCCTTTTGTAGATCCCCGAGCAAACCGGGGGTACACTTCAACGGCAGAAATAACCTATTTCGGTGAAATGTTTCGGAGGCTCACCATGAACAAGTGGACTTTCGCCGCCGTTGTCCTATTCGGCGCGATAGCGGTCGGTTCCCTGCAGGCGCATCACTCCCTTGCCGGTGTGTACGACTTGAACAAGACCGAGCGGGCGACGGGCATCGTGCAGAAGTTTGCGTTTACGAACCCGCACGGCGCGCTGCATATCGCCATCAAGGACAAGCAGGGCGAGGCCAAGGTATGGCAGCTGACGACGGGGTCGGCCAACGTGCTGACCAACGCCGGGGTCAGCGCCACGGGCCCGAACCGGGTCAAGAACGGCGACGAGATCACCGTCACCTTCAATCCGGCGCTCAACGGCGCCACCATCGGCTTTCTCCGATCGATCGTGTTGCCAGACAAGAAGGAAGTTGGTTTTGCGCCCGACTGACGGCGTGGCTTGAGCTGGACGATAGGAGATTAGTTATGGCGTCTCGACAGGGAATGATCCGTACCACTCTCGCGCTGGGAATCGCGTTGACGCTCGGCGCCCCGCTGACAGTCAGTGCACAGGGCGGCGGTCGCGGCCGCGGTGGGGCTCCACCGTACACGCCCGCGGCCGGCGCGCGGGACTTGCGCTCAGTGCTCCATAACTGGGGCTGGCATCTGGGCATGCTGCGCGGCGATCAGGAACTCGATCTGATCGCGTCGCTCGAATATCAGGGGAAGGGCACGATGCAGGTGGGTGGGCAGCCCTGCAACGTGACGAAGTACCGCAGCAGCATCAACTACCAGACGACGGGTGAGCGGATTCAGATCACCGGCACTCGGCCGAATGGCCAGAGTTGCAACACGATCGAAGTCCTCAGTGGCGCGTATGCCTGGAACGAAGATATTCCCGGTGCAGAGCTGATCAAGGGCAAAGGCACAGCGACGCCCATGGCGGCTGCCACCCGGGAGCGGATGATTCGCCTGTGGGCCGGTCCGCAGGGCGCGCTCAAGTCCGCGATGGCGGGAATCCAGGATGCGCCGCTCTTTTCGGTCAGGCCGGGCACCCAGGTGCCTGCGGATGTCGCCACGGCAGGCAAGACGTCCGTTGTGTGGGAAGGCGGAAAGCCCGTGGTGACGTTCCCGATCCCGGGTGTGCCCGGGGCAACGGGGACCGCAACACTCGACGCCAAGTTCATGGCGGAGAAGGTCGTGGTGAAGGACGGCACGAACACCACGGAGTTCACCTACAGCGACTATCGCGACTGGAACAATCCGCTGCACCCGGCCGAGGCGTTTGTGGCCGGCCGGATGATCGAGCGCCGGAATGGAACGGTCGTCCGCGACATCACGACCACGTTGACCGAAACCGGGCAGATGTATGTGGTGATGCCCGTGCCCGCCAGCGTCAAGGCGGCGATCAAGCCGACGCTACAGCCACCCAACTGGGTCTATGCGTTCCGACAAGCGGCGCCGCCCGCACAAGCGGCTGATGTCGTGACGCCGAGGCTGGCCAACGGGAAGCCAGACCTGACAGGTGTCTGGGGCGGGGGCAATGTGGGCCCGCCGGGTGGTGGTAACCGCCGATGCGGCCCGACGCAGACCCGCTGCAAAGTCCCGAACGACAACTTCGTCGTCGATTACGCGTGGATCTCGCCCTCGCGGTATTGGATGGGTGCAAACGGCCCGCTGTACAAACCCGAATACTGGGACAAGATCCAGGAACTCGACATGTGGACGAACAAGTACGACCCCGTCATGACATGTCAGCCGCTGGGCATCCCACGTCAGGGCACACCAGCGCGCATCATCCAGACCGACCGGGACATCCTCTTCTTCTATCGCCAGTATGCCGATTACGGAGGTGGAAACACCGAGTTCCGCGATATCCCCATTGACGGCCGTAAACACAACGACAACCAGGCACGACAGGCGACGTATTTCGGATACACGGTTGGAAACTGGGAGGGCGACACGCTGGTGCTCGACTCGATTTCCTTCGTTGATTCGACATGGCTGGGACGCGGTGGTCTCTTCCATTCCGGCGACATGCGCATCGTCGAGAAGCTCACGCGTAAGGGCAACGAGATCCTGTACGAAATGACCATCCACGATCCCGAGTCGTTTATCGAACCCTGGGTCGTGCCGGCGCGGACGCTGCGTCTCGGCGGTGGTGACGGAATCATCGGCGAGCGTGCGCATTGCGAGGTGTACGAGACTCAGGACATCACGAATCAGATGCGGCACTAGCTCGAAGAATCACCACAGAGAGAGAGGGACGCCGATCGAGATCGATCAGCGTCCCTCGATTCCTTCCCCCTTGCAGTCGTCAGTCGGCGCGCCGAGCAGGAGCCGGTTCTTGGGCGTGATCGCGGGCGGAATCATCTGCGTTCGCACGCGATACCCGCATTGCTCCAGCCGCACGGCGCGCATGACGTCCACCGCCAGCGGGCCATCCATCCATCCGGCCAGTGGTCCGGCATCATTGACGCCCAGATCGTGGCAACAGGGCAGCACGGCCACGCGAGCCCGGGCGGCCGACGCGCGCTCGAGCACGAGATCCGCGAGCG
>JBOGIQ010000327.1:0-6908 GCA_050742535.1 Vicinamibacterales bacterium
GACCAGGAGATCACGAAAGGATTCGATTTTCGGCATGGCGTAACGGTTGAGCACAGCCGATGCCACACCGGATCTATGAGGTTTCTACGAAGACGACCGCGCAACGTGGCAATAATCGCCACGTCAGACGACCTTCCACTTGAGCGAAACTGCGTACCTTCGCCCTACTCCCTAATCCCTGTCCACTTATCCCTGTCCACTTATTCCTTGACCAGCCCTTAGGCCTTGGGCCTTCGGCCTTAGGCCTTGTACACTGCCCGCAATGAAGCTTTTCCGCCGGGCAGTCATCCTCTCGCACCGCTCCCTCGGCATCGTCCTCAGCCTGCTCGTCATCATGTGGTTCGCGACGGGCATCACGATGATGTACTGGGGCGGCATGCCGCGGGTGACGCCGGAACTGCGCCTCGAGCGCCTCGATCCGGTGGACTTCGCGCGCGTGCGCCTCACCCCGGCCGAGGCCGCGGAACGCGCGGGGCTCGAGACGCCGGGCCGCGCGACGCTCGTCACGCTCCTCGACCGGCCGGCTTACCGCTTCGGGTCGCGCGGCAGCACCCTGGTCTTCGCTGACTCGGGCGACGTAGTCGACGAGCTCTCGCTCGAAGAAGCACAGGACGTCGCTGCCTCTTTCACGCGGACACCCGCGTCGCAGGTCCACCACGTCCGCACCTTGTACGAGGTGGATCAATGGACCCTGCAGTCGCCGCTGCCGCTCCACAAGTTCCGCGTGGACGACGAGGCAGGGACTGAGGTGTATGTGCAGCCGCAGACGGGCGACGTGGCGATGATGACCACGCGCAGCAGCCGCGGCTGGGCGTGGGTCAGCACGATCCCGCACTGGCTGTACTTCACCGCGCTGCGCACGAACCAGCCTCTCTGGTACCGGCTCGTCGTGTGGTCGTCCGTGCTCGCCTGCGTGCTAGCGGTGCTGGGGCTGATTCTCGGCGTCACGCAGTTCCGGAGGAATCGGATCCCGTACTCCGGCGCGATGCGGTGGCATTACATCAGCGGCGTTGTCTTCGGGGTGTTCACGCTCACGTTTGCGTTCAGCGGGCTGGTCTCGATGGAGCCGTGGGAATGGACGAACGCGCCGGGGCTCGAGTTGCCGCGCACCGTGCTGTCCGGAGGACCGGTCGACCTGTCGCGGTTCACGGCCCATCCTCCTGCCGAATGGGATCAGGTCCTGGCGAACCGGCCGGCGAAAGAGGTCGAGTTCACCCGGATGCTCGACGAGCCGTATTACATCGTCCGCCGCAGCGCTGTCGAGCGGGACGAGGGCGATCGCGAGCGGCTGCATCAGCCATATCCGATCCGCCACGCACGCATCGAGGACGACCGCGTACTCATCGCGGCGGACACATTCACGGTACGCCGCGGCCTGTTCGATCAGGCAACGCTCGTGGAGCGAGTCAGAGCGGCGGCACCCGAGGCGCGGATTGTCGCGGCGGAGCTTCTGCCGGAGTACGACGCCTATTACTACTCACGCGTCGGCCAGGTGCCGCTTCCGGCGGTGCGGATCAAGTTCGACGATCCCGCCGAGACCTGGGTCTACGTGGATCCGTCCTTGAGCCAGGTGGTCACGGCGATCAACCGGTGGGGGCGCGTCGAGCGCTGGGTCTATCACGGCCTGCACAGCCTCGACTTCCCATATCTCTACAACAGCCGGCCGTCGTGGGACATCGTGATGATCGTGCTGTGCCTCGGCGGGCTGACCTCGAGCGGACTCGGCTTCGCGCTCGGCCTTCGACGGATGCGGCGTACTGCGCGAAGCGTAGCAATCGCTCCTCACGAGGTAGAAGGACTCAGCCCACGAACGTAAAACTTACCCCCTTGCTCGATTTTCGACGGATCGTGCATTGACTGCGGGACGGTCGGCGCGAACAATCGCCGGGACCCGCGAGAGGAGGTATGAACGTGTGAGAGTCCTACGAAACCTGAGACAGGCGGGGCTGTTCGCGATGGCAGCGCTCGTCCTGAACACGCGCGTGTCGACTGAGGAGATAGACTGTGCAACCCTCGCGGCCGAATGCGATGCACTCCCAGGGGGTTCTTTTCAGGGTGGACAGTCCTGCGGGGATGGGTGGTGGGAGTGGTACTGCTGTTTCGGGGGCGATTGCGGTGCGCCGTCGAACTGCTGCGTGACTGACGCCTACGACTGCGATTATCCTCCGCCGGGGTGTGGCTCCTAACTGGACGGTTGTTAAGGGACGCAGGTGAACGGTTCCACGACGGCCTTCGGTAGCTGTTGGCTGGCCGCGGTCAGCATTGCCGTACTTTCCAGCCAGCAGCCGTCGTTCGACGTGGCATCCGTCCGTGAAACCAAGCCTCCAAACCTGGGGTGGACCATCTCCTCTCCTGGACAGGTCACATTCACCAGCGTCCCACTCAGGACGATCATCACCGTCGCTTACGGCGTGCCACTCAGCTTGGAACGGCACAAGTTCGTCGGAGGTCCGCGGAAGATTCTGGCCACGCCGTTCACCATCCAGGCAAAAGGCGACCCAGCGCACAATTCGCTGGCGATGCTGCGGACGCTCCTCGCGGAGCGGTTTGGATTACGCACACACACCGAAGTGCGTCAGATGCCGATCTTCGCATTGAGGCGGCGGGATCGGGAGGGACCCTACCTGCGACCGTCTCCGTACCACTGCCGCGATCTTCTCGCGCAGGAACTCGCCGAGGGCCGGGCCCTCGACCTCGCCGTCCAACACTGTCGGCGGCGTATCCCGCCCCGGTTTGGAGTGTCCGTCCGGCACTGGACGGGTACGATGGACGATCTGATCGCGCTCGTCGCGCAGCCGTACCTCGATCGGCCAGTCGTTGATATGACGGGGCTGGCCGGGAACTTCGAATGGGAGGTCGCGTTCGCGCCCCTGGGCTCGCCGAAAACCGAGCTGCCGACGATCCTCGCGGCGTTCGAGGACCAACTGGGGCTCAAGCTCGAATCGCGGACCGGCCCCTACGAAGTCATCGTCATCGACGACGTGCGAATGCCGACACCGAATTGATGCCGGTCCGGGTCGTGCTACGGCACGATCGCGATCGGCGCCTGCCAGAAGTTCAGCTTCTGGCCGGCTGGCTCGATGACGGTCACCTGCACGTCGTAGCGTCCGGGCGGCAGCTTGTCGAGCGGCACGCTCAGCCGGATCGGCACCGCCTTCGATCGCGGGTTGATGCCGTCGACGACAGGCAGCGGCTGCGTCTCGAATACCTTCACGTCACCCTGGAAGAAGCTCACGTAGGCGATCAGCGGCTTTGTCGCCGTCGTCGCGTCGCGCTCGTACGCCTGCAGGTAGACGTGCATGTCCTGTGACGTGCTGAACACGCGCGTGACGCTGGGCAGCAGCTTCTGCCCCTCCCAGACGAGCGGGTTGAACGCCTGTGCGGCTGTGGCCTTGTTGCTGACGCTGGCGAGCTCGCCGCCGAGCGGCACGCGCTGGCTGCCGAGCACGACGGTGCTAATCGGAAGCTTCTGCTTCTCGTTGTTGAGATTCGGAATCGTAAAGCTCGTCTGAAACGTGCCGATGCGGCCGGATTCCACGTCGCGAACGAGGAACTTGATCACGTACTTCGACGGCAGCAGCGTGAAGCCCGTCTCGAACTGAATCGGCTGCGTGGCCAGCTGCTCCGCGGTGGAGTTCGTGAGGTCCTTCTCCACCTTGTCGCGCATGTTCCCCTGCGTAAGGCCGTAGGGGTCGTCCTTGATCTCGGCGATGAAGTCGAGGGTCACGCGCTGCGCGCCGCGCCGGCGGGCGAGGGCGAGCTCCCTGCCGGGAATCTTCACCGACACCGGGATGAAGTACTCGGCGCTGTTCAACTGGAAGTAATTCAGCTCGAGCGCGACGGTGATGTCGGTCACCGGATTCTCGAGCATCAGCGCTTCCTCGAGCTGCCGCTCGCGATCGGCCGTGGACTGCTTCGACCACTCCTTGTCGCCGTAATACCCCTGCCGGTACGCCAGCTCGCCTTCGAGGTTGTTCGCCAGCGCGACCTTCACGCGGCGGAACTTGCCGTCGTTGGCGATGTGCGTGCTGTAGTAGCCGATGATGTAGTAGCTGGACTGCGCCTCCGCCGCCTGGACGATACCCAGCGAGAGGTCGTTGTAGTCGAACATCGCCTTGCCGCCGGTGTCTTTGGCCAACGAATACAGCGTGTCCTGCGACCGCTGGAACCGCGACATCTGCGACTGCGCCAGCGCGCCGGTGAATTGCCCGATCCCGCCAGGCGAACGCTGTGTGGCATCGCCGAGCGGCGCCATCGCCACCAGTCCGCGTGCGTCCACCGGGAAGAACGACACGTTCGCCCGATTGGCTGCGTTCGTGGTCGCCCGCATCTGTGCGTTGTTGTCGGTGCCGTTCAGGCGCAGGTTGCTGGCGAAGTAGATCAGCGATTTCTGCTCCGGGAACGGCCGCAGCATGTTCACGGCCGTCTGCAGGGCCGCCAGCTGCCGGTCGGTGCTGAACACGTTGAATTCCGCGTCGTTCTGGCCGAACTCGGTGCCTTCGATGTCCGGGTCGCGAACGCCGTCGCCGTCCTTGTCCTCGCCGTACATGAGGACTTCGATGACCTGGCGCAGCTTGTCCTTGTCGTCGGTGAAGTCCTGCTTCACGCGGACGGCGCTCCCGCCGTAGGTCATGATCGCAATCAGGTCCGCCGGCTGCATCTGCTCCTTGAGGTACTTCAAGGCGGCGTCGAAGACGCGCATCTGATCCGGCGGCGAGGTCGCGCTCTGATCGAAGTAGAGAATCAGCAGGCGGCGGTTGCGGTACTTGATGTCGCCGGACGCGGGTGTGGCAATCGGATTGGCGACAACGCTGGACACCTCGGGTGCCTGCGGCCGCGGGGCTGCTGCGGCGACCGGTGCGGCAGGCGCCGCCGCGGGGGCGGCGGCAGTGAGCGCCGCAGGCGCGGCGGCGGGGTCCGGCTCGCCCACCAGTCGCTGGAACTCGACGAACGCGATGTCCTGGCGCTCGTTTTCTTCGGTGACGATGAAGTCCTTGGCGGTGAGGCCTTCGATGATCTTCCCGGCACGGTCACGGACGGTCACCGTGTTCACGACCAGTCGCGTGCTGCTGCGGAAGACGGGCGGCTGCTCGGGCTTCTGGCCCTGCTGCGCGCTCGCACTGATGGCCAGACATCCGACGACACCCAGAGTGAAGATCGTTTTCCTCATCATCAGCCTTCCTCAGAACCTGAAGCGCACGCTGGTGCGCAACCGCCGCATGTTATTGGTCGAGACGGGGGTCCCGAACAGGTCGCCGTTATTGATCTGCGTGTAGATGCCGTTGAACGTCACGCGATTGAGCACGTTGGTCGCGTCGAGGCGGAAGTCCATGTTGACCCGCTCGCCGACGCGGAAGGTGCGTGCGACGGAGGCGTTCATCGAGAACTGCGACGGACCCGTAATGGCGTTTCGTGGCGCGTTGCCCCATTCGCCGGCGGCCGGGGCGGCAAACGCGTCAACGTTCGCGTAGGTGTTGTCTTTGATCGGGTCGGGCGACACACCTGTCAGGCTGGGACGCAACGACCCGGTGATGCCGGTGCGGCCAACGGGAGAGAAGAAAATCGGCGTGACCGGCGTTCCGGTGCCCGTCGTGATCTGGCTCGTGAACGTCCAGTCCTTGAACAGCGCGCCTTTCATGCCGTCGATCAGCGTGCCGCCGAGGATGCCTGCGCCGGTCGTGTACTCGAACGTGGCGACGACCTGATGCCGCTGGTCGAAGTTGGAACGTGCGTACTCGGCCTCGAGGTCGAGCCAGTTCTGCGCCAGCGAGTTGGTGTCGATCGACGCGCCGCTGAACGATCCGGCGTTGTCCATCGCCTTGGCCAGCGTGTATTGAATCGACGAGGTGAACCCGTTTCGAAGACGCCTCCGCAGCTGCACCTGCCCGGCATGCCGAAGCGATCGGCCGTCCGAGATCAGAAAGCGGAAACCAGTCGGACACGCCGGGCATGGATTGACCACGCCGATCGGATACGTGTTCGGCACGAACGCCTGCATCAGGTGGCTTCCCTTGGACCCGAGGTACGTGGCATTGACGGTGAGCGACATCGGCAGATCGCGCTGCACCGACGCCTGCCAGTTCTGCGCGTAGCCGACGCGCAGTTCGGGATCGACCGCGAAGGTATTCAAGGTCGCCACGTTACCAAGCAGCTGTCCGACGAGCAGCGCGTCCGCCAGCGTCAGTGGAGTCAGGGGCGAATGCTGGATCTCGAACGTATTTGACAGCGGAGGCTGCTGCGCCAGCTGGTTGGCAATCGACTGATACACATTCGTGTTGCGATAGATGCCGTAGCCGGCGCGGACGACCAGCGACGATCCCGGTACCGGCCGCCACGCGATGCCAAGTCGCGGCTGGAACCCGCGCTTGTCCGCCCGCACGAGCGACTGCGGATAGCCGCCGCCCGTGACCCTGCCTGTTCCGTCCGAGGCGACGACCTGTTCGGCCGCGGTGAAGTCCGGCGCGACGTCCAGGTTCACAAGCCGGTCGAGCTGTTCGGAGACCGGCGACTCATACTCCCAGCGAACACCGATGTTCATGGTGAACGACGGGCTCAACCGCCAGTCGTCGGTGACGTACGCCGCGTAGGTGTTGCTGCGGAAGAATTTGTCGGCGTTGCCGTAGGCCGTCGCTGCGGTCTGCGGCAGACCAAGCAGGAAGTCGGCGAAGTCCGATCCGCTTCTCGCGCCGGTGAAGCTGAACGTGCCACGCGGATCCTGCTGGCCGAACACGTCGAGGGAGATGTGCCGGTACTCGCCACCGGCCGTAATCGTATGGCGTCCGCGAAAGCTTTGAATCTCGCTTCCCACCACGTGCGTGTTGCCCAGAGATTGCGAGTAGCGCCCGTCGCTCAGTCCCGCCAGGTCACTGGCGAACCGCAGCGTCGGCGGGCCCCAGTTCAAGGGATCC
>JBOGIQ010000328.1:0-6884 GCA_050742535.1 Vicinamibacterales bacterium
TTGCTGGCGCCGAACGATCTGCAGCCGCGCGTGCAGATGGACGATGCCCGGCTGCAGGAGCTGGCGGACTCGATCAAGGCGAACGGCATCATCCAGCCGATCCTGGTCCGCCGCACCGGCACGACGTTTCGCATCATCGCCGGCGAACGCCGCTGGCGCGCGGCGCAGCGCGCCGGCCTGCACAAGGTCCCCGTCGTCGTGCGCGACGTGTCGGATGGCAAGGAGCTGCTGGAGCTCGCCCTCATCGAAAACATTCAGCGCGAGAACCTCAATGCGGTTGACGAAGCGCTCGCGTATCGACGGCTCGCAGACGAGTTTGGCCTGACGCAGGATCAGATCGCGGCCGCAGTCGGGAAGGACCGCAGTTCCGTTGCGAACTTCATGCGGCTGCTCAAGCTTCCGGACGAGGTGCGTGCCGATCTCGCCGCCGGCGCCCTGTCGATGGGGCATGCGCGTGCGCTCCTCGCGCTCACGGATGCGCCGGCGCAACGGCACGCGGCGCGAGAGGTGATTTCGCGCGGCCTGTCCGTCCGCGACACGGAACTCCTGATCAAGAAGCTCGGCGAGCCAGCCAGGGACCGCGAGGCGACGCCCGCAGAGCCGAAGGCCGATGTCCATACCCGTGCGGCTGAGGACCGGATGCGGTTTGCGCTTGGCGCCAGGGTCCGGATCATCCGCCGGAAGGGCGGGGGCGTCATCCAGATCGATTTCGGCTCGGAAAACGAGCTAAACCGGATTTACGAGCTGCTGACCGCCTCCAAATAGGGTTTTTGGGGATCAAACCCCCTGTTTTCCGTGGTATAAACGATTGCTTGTGCCTTTGAGGTACAAGCTCGTCATCTGACGTTCTTCGAAGACACACACCGAGAAACATGAGCACGCGAGCTTCCGCAGCGCGATACGCCAAGGCGCTGTTCGACGTCGCGATTACCGAAGCCACCCCGGAGCAGGCGGAAAAAGAGCTGACGGCCTTTTCCGATCTGGTGACCGCGCATGCCGACCTGCGTCTGGCCCTCGCAAGTCCGGCGGTGCCGGCGGCCCGCAAGCGCGCAGTCGTAGACCAGCTCCTCGAGCGGCAGCGGCCATCGAGTCCGGTGCGAAAGCTGCTCCTCCTGCTGGCGGAACGCGATCGACTCGAGCTGCTGCCCGACCTGGTGGCGGTGTTTCACGAGCGCGTGATGGAGCACCTGAAGGTTGTTCAGGCCGAGGTCACCACGGCGGCACCGCTGGCGCCGGAACGGGTGGCGCAGCTGCAGCAGCGGCTTGGTGCATCGATCGGACGGACAGTCACGCTGACGACGAAGGTGGATCCGGCGCTCATCGGCGGGATGGTGACCCGAATCGGAAGCACGGTGTATGACGGCAGCGTCGCCAGGCAGCTCGCGGCGCTGCAGCAGCGGTTGAGAGACTCGCAGTAGGGCGGTGCCGCCGCCTCGAGAGGCGCAGGCGGAACCGTCGAGGATTGCAGATGGATATCAGAGCGGAAGAGATCTCCAAGATCATCCGGGACCAGATCGGCAGCTACGCCGTGCAGGTCGATGTCGCCGAAGTGGGAACGGTGATCTCGATCGGCGACGGCATCGCGCGCATTCACGGCGTCGAGCGCGCCATGGCGGGCGAGATGCTCGAGTTTCCCAAAGGAGTGTTCGGCATCGCGCTGAATCTGGAGGAAGACAGCGTCGGCACCGTGCTGCTCGGGGAATACACCGAGATCAAGGAGGGCGATCCGGTCAAGCGGACGGGCCGCATCATCTCCGTTCCCGTTGGCGAGGAAATGCTCGGCCGTGTCGTCAACGCGCTTGGTCAGCCGATCGACGGCAAGGGCCCGATTACGACGAAGCAGTTCCTGCCGATTGAACGCCTGGCCCCCGGCGTGGTCGATCGTCAGCCGGTGAAGGAACCGCTGCAGACCGGTCTCAAGGCAATCGACGGCATGGTCCCGATCGGCCGCGGCCAGCGCGAGCTGATCATCGGCGACCGGCAGACCGGCAAGACGGCGGTCGCCGTCGACACGATCATCAACCAGCGCGGCAAGAACGTCATCTGTCTCTACAACGCCGTCGGCCAGAAGCAATCGACGGTCGCGCAGGTCGTGCGTACGCTCGAAGAATACGACGCGATGAGCTACACCATCGTCGTCGCGGCGTCCGCGTCAGATCCCGCGCCGATGCTGTACATCAGCCCCTATTCCGCCTGCGCCATCGGCGAGTACTTCCGCGACTCCGGCCGCCACGCGCTGGTGGTCTACGACGATCTGTCCAAACACGCGCAGGCCTACCGCGAGATCTCGCTGCTGCTGCGCCGTCCGCCGGGCCGCGAGGCGTATCCGGGCGACGTCTTCTATCTGCATTCACGACTGCTGGAGCGCGCCGCGAAGTTGAACGCGGCGCAGGGCGGCGGATCGCTGACGGCGCTGCCGATCATCGAAACGCAGGCCGGCGACCTGTCGGCGTACATTCCGACGAACGTCATTTCGATCACCGACGGCCAGATCTTCCTGGAGAGCGATCTCTTCCACCAGGGCGTCCGGCCGGCGATCAACGTCGGCAACTCCGTGTCGCGCGTCGGCGGCTCGGCCCAGATTCGCGCGATGCGTCAGGTCGCCGGTTCGCTGCGGCTGGACCTGGCGCAGTATCGCGAGCTGGCCGCGTTCGCACAGTTCGGCAGCGACCTCGACAAGGCGACGCAGGCGCAGCTCAATCGCGGCCGCCGCCTCGTCGAAATCCTGAAGCAGCCGCAGTATCAGCCGCTGGCGGTCGAGAAGCAGGTCACCATCATCTACGCCGCGACGAAGGGATTCCTCGATGCGGTTCCGGTCGAGGAGGTGCGGCGCTACGAAGAAGAGCTGTATCGCTTCGTCGAGACGCGCTATCCGAACGTGTTTACCGGCATCGCCGAGAAGAAGATTCTCGACGACGAGGTGAAGGCCGCGCTCGAAGGCGCGCTGGCGGACTTCAACAAGCAGTTCCTGGCGGGTCGACAGGAAGCGGCGGTCGCGTAATGCCGTCATTGATTGATCTGCGCCGCCGCATTCGTGCGGTGAAGTCGACGCAGCAGATCACCAAGGCGATGAAGATGATCGCCGCTTCGCGGCTGAAGCGGGCGCAGGATCGAATCGTCGCCGCGCGGCCGTTCGCGCAGCTGATGCTGCGCGTGCTGAACGGGCTCGTCGGCAGCATCGAGCAGGAGATGCACCCGCTGCTGCGCCAGCCGTCCGCCGACGGACGTCCGCTGCTGATCGTGATTACGGGCGACCGCGGCCTGAGCGGCAGCTTCAATTCGAATGTCATCAAGGCCGCGGGTCAGTTCATCGTGAACGAAGGGCGCGACCGCCAGGTGGCGCTCGGGCTGATCGGACGCAAGGGCCGCGACTTCTTCCGCCGCCGCGGGTTCGACGTCCGCTACGAAGCTGTCGGGATCTTCCAACGGCTGTCGTTCAACGACGCGAAGGCCATCGCCGACGTGGCGATCGACGAGTTCACGTCAGGGAACGCCTCGAGCGTGTACCTCGTCTACAACGAGTTCAAATCGGTGATGTCGCAGCGCATCGTCGTCGAGCGCCTGCTGCCGATTCCGCGGCTCGAAGGCGGCGCCGCGGGCGCCGCGTCCGTGGATTATCTGTACGAGCCCGAGCCGCAGAGGATTTTCCAGGACCTGTTGCCGCGCCACGTGCAGGTGCAGGTCTACCGGGCGCTGCTCGAATCGAACGCGGCATTCTTCGCGGCCCAGATGACCGCCATGGACTCCGCGACGCGCAATTCGGCGGACATGATCGAGAACCTGACGCTCTACATGAACAAGGTGCGTCAGGCGGCGATTACGCGCGAAATCATCGAGGTCGTGTCGGGAGCGGCGGCGACGTAGGCACCCCTGAAAGGGGCGCCCTACGTCACGTTGGGCGCGCCTTCAGGCGTGCCGGGAAAAAAGTTATGGCAAACACAGCAACAGCGCAGAGAACCGGCAAGGTCGTTCAGGTCATCGGCCCTGTCATCGACATCGAGTTCAGCGAGGGGCTGCCGGAGATCTACAACGCCGTCCGGATCGTGTCCGAGGGCGGCCCGGGCGTCGAGAAGATCGACGTGGTCGCAGAGGTCGAGCAGCATCTGGGCGAGAACCGCGTGCGGACGGTCGCGATGAAGCCGACCGACGGTATGACGCGCGGGATGAAGGCCATCGACACCGGCGCACCCATCTCGGTGCCGGTCGGTCCCGAGACACTCGGCCGCGTGCTGAACGTGCTCGGCGAACCCGTGGACTATCCTGACCGCCCGGTCCAGTCGAAGGAAAGGTGGCCGATTCATCGTGCCGCGCCGACACTCGAGCAACAGTCGACCGAACTGCGTATGTTCGAAACCGGCATCAAGGTGATCGACCTGCTCGAGCCGTATCTCCAGGGCGGCAAGATTGGCCTCTTCGGCGGCGCCGGAGTCGGCAAGACCGTCATCATCATGGAGCTCATCAACAACATCGCCATGAAGCACGGCGGTGTGTCGGTGTTCGGCGGTGTCGGCGAACGCACGCGCGAGGGCAACGACCTCTGGCTCGAGTTCCAGGAATCGGGCGTCATCGACACCAAGGACCTCTCGAAGTCGCGCGCGGCGCTGGTGTACGGACAGATGACGGAGCCGCCAGGCGCCCGCCTGCGCGTCGGCCTCTCGGCGCTGACGGTATCCGAGTACTTCCGCGACGCCGAAGGCAAGGACGTGCTGCTGTTCATCGACAACGTCTTCCGTTTCACGCAGGCCGGATCTGAAGTGTCGGCACTGCTCGGACGCATGCCGTCGGCCGTCGGCTATCAGCCCACGCTGCTCTCGGAGATGGGCCAGATGCAGGAGCGCATCACCTCGACGAAGAAGGGCTCGATCACGTCGGTGCAGGCGATTTACGTACCCGCCGACGACTACACCGATCCGGCGCCGGCAACGACGTTCGCGCACCTCGATGCGACCACCAACCTGTCGCGGCAGATCGCCGAACTCGGCATCTATCCCGCCGTGGACCCGCTGGCGTCGACCTCGCGCATTCTCGACCCGCGCGTGCTTGGCGACGAGCATTACAACGTGGCGCGGTCGGTGAAGCAGATTCTCCAGCGCTACAAAGATCTGCAGGACATCATCGCGATTCTCGGCATCGACGAGCTGTCGGAAGACGACAAGCTCACGGTGTCGCGGGCACGAAAGATTCAGCGCTTCCTGTCGCAGCCGTTCTTCGTCGCCGAACAGTTCACCGGCTTCAAGGGCAAGTACGTGCAGATCGCCGACACGGTCAAGGGCTTCAAGGAGATCGTGGACGGCAAGCACGATGACCTGCCCGAGCAGGCGTTCTACATGGTCGGCACGATTGAAGAGGCGGTCGAAAAGGGCCGCAGCATGAAAGCCGCGTAAGCACGATGGCGCTGCCAACCAAACTGACGCTCGAGGTCGTGACGCCGGAGCGGCTGCTCGTGAGCGAGCAGGTGGATGAAGTCCAGCTGCCGGGCGCCGAAGGCTACTTCGGCGTCCTTCCCGGACACACCCCGCTGCTGGCCACGCTGCAGGTTGGCGAGCTGTGGTACCGGATCGGCCAGGAGAAGCGGTACCTGGCCGTCGCCTTCGGGTTTGCCGAGGTGCTTCCGGACCGGGTCACGGTCCTCGCCCAGATTGCCGAGCGCCCCGAGGACATCGACGTGCCGCGCGCGGAGGCCGCCCGGACGCGTGCCGAGGAACGTATCGCGAAGCCACAAACCGACATCGACTTCGAACGCGCCCGCATCGCGATGATGAAGTCGCTGATTCGTCTGCAGGTGGCGGCGCGAGCCCGCACGCGCGCGTAACGGATACAGTTCCAGGCGTTGCCACGTCCATGAGAACGGCAGGAAGACCGCTGTCGACCTCTGCCGACGCGCGGACACTTGCCCGCTCCGTGCAGGAGCGCGGCGGGCGGGTTGTGTTGACCAACGGCGTGTTCGACCTGCTGCATCCCGGGCACGTGCGATACCTCGCGGCGGCACGGCGCCTGGGAGACATCCTGATCGTCGCCGTCAACTCCGATCGATCCGTCCGAGCCAACAAAGGACCGGGCCGTCCGCTCAACCCGGATCGCGAACGTGCCGAAGTCCTGCTCTCGCTCTCCTCGGTCGATGCGGCAGTGCTCTTCGACGAGGACACACCGCACCAGGTGATCGAGACGATCCAGCCGGACGTGCTCGTCAAGGGAGCCGACTGGGCGCCGACGGAGATCGTGGGACGAGATGTCGTCGAAGCACGCGGTGGACGCGTCGTGCGGATCGACCTGGCCCAGGGGTATTCGACGACGGAGTTGATCCGCCGGGTTCACGGCCGCCGCTGACAGCCGCCGGGGTTGACGCAGTGGGACAATGAAGAGAAACACCCGCCCGGCATCGGTGCCGGAGCGGGCCGCTTGTACGTACCAAGGTTCTATCCGGCTGAAGCCGGACTCCACAGGTTCTATCCGGCTGAAGCCGGACTCCACAGGTTCTATCCGGCTGAAGCCGGACTCTACAGATGCCGACTGCGACTCCATCACTGACCCTTCGCGCGCTTTTCAGCCGGTCTGCCGCGCGTGCCGGCATGGACGATTCAGCTGCTGTAACGGCAGGGCTCACGCCCGCCGCGAAGGCACTGGCGGCCGTGGTGGCTGCGCGGGCGCATGGCGGGACCACGCTGCTCATCGCGCCGGCCGACCGGGACCTCGAACAGCTCACGGCCGACGCGCGCTTTTTCTATTCGGCGCTGGAAGGCGCCTCAGAGGAGGCCACCGAGCGAGCGGTGGTCCCGCTACCCTCTCTGCAGGTTGATCCGTATCGCGGGATGTCGCCGCACTTCCGGGTCGCGGCCGCACGCGCGCGAGCGCTGGCCGAAGCCGCCGCCGGCGCGGCACGGCTG
>JBOGIQ010000329.1:0-6859 GCA_050742535.1 Vicinamibacterales bacterium
CAGTTTGATGAGGCGCAGCGAGTGTCCACCGACATCGAAGAAGTTGGCATCGACCGCGACCCGCGGCAGCCCAAGGACGTCGCACCACACCGCGGCGATCTGGCGCTCGATCGCCGACCGCGGAGGCGCAGCAGCGGCGGCTGCCGCAACGGACGGTTCGGGGAGCGCGGCGCGGTCGACCTTGCCGGTTCCCGTTACCGGCAGTGCGTCGAGCACGACGATCGCAGACGGGACGAGGTATCCAGGCAGGCGCGCCTGGAGTGTCGTGCGCGCCGTCGATGGATCCACTCTGGCACCCGGTTCCGCGACGACGTAGCCGACGAGCCGGGGATCGTCGGCCGGACCGCGCACCGTGGCCACGGCGGACGCCACACCCGGAAGGGCCCGCAGCGCCGCCTCGGCTTCACCGAGCTCGATGCGAACGCCGCGAATCTTCACCTGGTGATCCCGTCGGCCGACGAAATCAAGCTCGCCGTCAGCGACCCAGCGGACCAGGTCGCCGGTGCGATACATGCGCGCACCCGTCGGCCCCGCCGGATCGGGGAGAAACCGCGCTGCCGTCTCCCTGGCGCGACCCATGTACCCGCGAGCCAGGCTGGCGCCCGCAACATACAGCTCGCCGACCACGCCGCGCGGCACGGCGCGCAATCGATCGTCCAGCACGTACGTACGCACGTTGTCGATCGGGCGGCCGATGGTCGGCGGACCAGCGGCCGTCGGCGCGGCAACGCCGCTGGTCGACACAACCGTGTTCTCCGTAGGACCGTAGTTGTTGACAAGCGCGAAGGACGAGCCCGGCGGCTGCAGACGCACCAGGCGATCACCACCAGTCAACAGCCAGCGGAGACGCAGCCCGGCCGGTGTGGGCTCCTGGAGTATGGCGTCCGCGAGCGGCGTTGGCAGGAACGTGATCGTGATTGCCGCATCGCGCAGCCACGCGTACAG
Source organism: Vicinamibacterales bacterium (assembly GCA_050742535.1). Classification (GTDB taxonomy): domain Bacteria; phylum Acidobacteriota; class Vicinamibacteria; order Vicinamibacterales; family UBA2999; genus Gp6-AA40. The sequence goes on from JBOGIQ010000329.1 coordinate 946, forward strand.
ATCACGCGGTGACGCACGCAGCGCGTCGTCCGCCACGTAAACACACGCACCAGCGACGAGGCTGGGCCACAGCTCCCAGACACTCGCATCGAAGCCGACGTTCGCCACGAGCGTGGCCCGGTCCTCGGACGTGATTCCGAAACGGCGTACGTGCCACTGAACAAGGTTGTTCAGGCCGTTGTGCGTGACGGCGACGCCCTTCGGCATGCCTGTCGAGCCTGAGGTGTAGATAACGTAGGCGAGCTGTTCTCCGTCGATGGCCACGTCCGGGACAGCGTTCGGCCACGCGTCGGTAACGGCATCGGCCGCGTTCAGCGCGACAACACGATCAGCCCACCCTCGGGCCCTTGCTTCGAGCGAGGCGGTCGTCAGCACGAGCGAAATCCCGGCGTCCGTCGCAATCTGCGCAAGCCGGCCGTCCGGATACGACGAATCCAGCGGCACATAGGCGCCGCCGGCACGAAGCACGGCGAGCGCGGCGACGACGTATTCGATCGAGCGGTCGAGCAGCACGCCCACCCGCACGTCGCGCCCGACGCGCTGGCCGCGCAGCAGGTGCGCGAGACGATTCGCCCGCGTCTCCAGTTCGCCGTACGAAAGGCGCGCCCCGCCAGACCACACGGCGATCGCCTCTGGACTCGCCGCCGCACGCAGTGAGATCGACTGCGGAACCGTCCCCGCGGGAATCGGCGTCGCCGCTCCACACGCCCACCCGTCAAGCGCAGCCTGTTCCGTCGAGTCGGCGAGACTCAGCTCCTCCACGGTCTGCGTCGGGTTGTCCACCAACTGGTCGAGCAGGCGTACGTAGTGGGCCGCAAGTCGGTCGACCGTTTCGGCGTCGAACAAGTCGCTGCTGTACTCGACCAGGCCTGCCAGCCCGCGACCGCCCGACGTCATCGACACGGTCAGGTCGCACCTGGACGTCGCGACCGGGAGCGCCACCGCTGAAATGTCCAGCGACGGAAGCTCACATCGGACCGTCGCCGCCGGCTGCATCGCAAACATCACCTGATACAACGGGTTTGGGCCGGCATCCCGCGACGGGCGAAGTTCCTCCACGAGTTTTTCGACGGGAACGTCCTGGTGCTCGAAGGCCTCGAGGCATGACTGGCGAAGGTCGCGCACCAGTTCGGCGACGGTCATATCCGGCCGCAGCGGCGTGCGCAGCGCGAGTCCGTTCACGAAGAATCCGATGAGCGGCTCAACTTCGGGACGCTCGCGTCCCGCGAAACCCGAGCCGACCACGATGTCGCGCTGTCCCGTGTACTGAAACAGCAGCGCCTTGAAGCCGGCGAGCAGGACGATGAACAACGTGGCGTCGTGACTCTGTGCGAGCACCTCCAGCTTCCGCGCGGTCGCGTCGGATACATGGAAGGTGCGCACGGCGCCGGCGGCGGTGCGGACCGATGCGCGCGGATGATCGGTCGGCAGTTCCAGCACCGGCAGCGGCGGCGCGAGCTTCCGGCGCCAGTAGTCGAGGTGCCGCTCGAGCTCGGGCCCTTCGGCGACGCTGCGCTGCCATGCCGCGAAATCTGCGTACTGGACCGGCAGCTCGGGCAAGTCGAGATTCGCTCCCGTCGTCGCCGATGCGTACGCGGCCGCCAGCTCGCGGGTGAAGATCCCGAGCGACCAGCCATCGCACACGATGTGATGGAACGAGAGGAGCAGCACATGGTCACTCGCAGCCAGTCGTACCAGGCGCGTTCGGAACAACGGCCCGGAACCGAGGTCGAACGTCTGCCGCGTCCACTCGGTCTTGAAATCCTCGAACGCCCCAAGCCGTGTCGCCTCTTCCAGCGACGAAAGGTCCACCACCTCCAACGGCACGTCGATCGGCGCTGCCACGTGCTGCACTGGCTCGCCTTCCTCCAGACGAAACGTCGTCCTGAGGATCTCGTGCCGCCGGCGCACGGTATCGAGAGCCTGTCCGAGTGCGTGAACGTCGAGCGAGCCACGAAGACGGAGCCCGCCGTTCAGGTTGTAGACCGGTTCGGACGGGGCGATCTGATGAAGGAACCACATCCGCCGTTGCGCGAAGCTGGCCGGCATCGGGCCGCCCCGCGGCACGCGGGCAATGCCCCCTCCGGGTCCTGGCCCGCGCAGACAGGCGATGAGCTCGGCCTTCTGCGCTTTGATGGCGACCCGCAGTTCGTCGGCGACGACACCGGGCGGTGCGTCGAATCGCAGCTGATCGCCGTCGACGCTCAATCGCACGTCGAGATCGCGAAGCCGCGCGAGCAGTTTCGCAACCGTCACAGCACGCCCTCTTCCCGCTCGGCACCCGCTGGCTGGCGGTCTCGTGGGCGCGCCATCCAGAGCAGGTCCTCAAGCCGTTCCGCCAGGCCGGAAACCGTCGGACACTCGAAGAGCGTGCGTATCGGGATCTCCACTCCCCATTCGCGCCGTACGCGTGACACCACCTGCACGGCCGACAGCGAGTGGCCTCCGATCGAGAAGAAGTTGTCGGCAATCCCAACCCGTTCGACCTCCAGGATCTCCGACCAGAGTGCGGCGAGCCTGTGCTCGACATCGGTGCGCGGCGGCAGATACCCGCCGCCGGACCCCGCGCCAGTCGGTTCGGGCAGCGCCGCGCGATCGACTTTTCCGCTGGGCGTCAGCGGCAGCGTCTCGAGTTGCTCGACGATTGAAGGCACCATGTAATCGGGGACGCGCCGCGCCATATGGGCACGAAGCTGTTCCGCCGAGACGTGGTGCCCGTCCCGCGCGACCACGTACGCCACGAGCTGTCTGGACTTGCCGGCCGTCTCGGGGACGGCCACCGCGGCATGGAGGACGCTGCGGTGCTCGGTGAGCACCGCTTCGATTTCTCCCGGTTCGACCCGGTACCCGCGCAGCTTTACCTGATGATCCGTGCGTCCGAGAAACTCGATGCTGCCGTCATGGCGCCGACGCGCCAGGTCACCAGACCGATACAGCCGTCCGCCTTTCGCGGACGGCGACGGATCGGGAACGAATCGCTCCGCGGTCAGACGTGGCTTGTCGAGATACCCGCGCGCCAGACATTCGCCGGCGATGAACAGCTCACCCGGGACGCCGATTGGCACCGATCCACCACGCCCGTCGAGCAGGTGCACCTGCGTGTTGGGCAACGGGCAGCCGATGGAGGGCGACGACGGCCACGGGCTGGTGCGCTCGTCGAGCATCGACGCCGTAACCACGTGCGATTCGGTCGGCCCGTACTGGTTGAAGAGCGTGCAGTCGCCCAGTGCCCTGAAGAACCGTGCGACGGCGGGCGTGATCTCCAGCCGCTCGCCGGCCGCGTTCACCTCGCGCAGGGCGCGCGGATAGATACGCCACGTCTCCGCAACATCGGCGAGCTGGTGCAGCGCGGCGGGCGTGATGTAGAGACGCTCGATCGCGTGCCGGTCCAGAAATCGGAGCAGGGCCACGAAGTCGCGGCGCAACGCCTCCTCGATCAGCACCACCGTGCCGCCGGCGAACCAGGTGGAGAACATCTCGAGGAATGACGGATCGAAGCTCAAGGGGGCGTACTGCAGCGTGCGCCCGGCAGCCCGCTGCTGCGATGCGCCCAGCTGCCACTCGGCCAGGTTGACCAGCGCCCGGTGCGGCATGGCCACCCCTTTCGGACGCCCTGTGGAGCCGGACGTGTAGAGCACATACGCGAGGTGATGGGGGCCGCAGGTCCGGGCGAGATCGTGATCGTCGTGGCGTGCGATGACGTCCCAATCACGATCGATGCACAGGACGGTCGGCGGCGCAGCCGCCAGGGCACGCTTCGTCGCGCGCCGCCGCCGGCGCCCCTTGGGGCTGAGCAGCGGAAGCAGGTGCTCGTGCATCACCACGACCTTGGCCCCGCTGTCGCCGAGCATGTACTGCAGCCGATCGGCCGGGTACGACGGGTCGAGCGGCACATAGGCGGCGCCCGCCTTCAGCGCGCCCAGCACGCACACGGCCAACGCGATCGACCGGTCCACGCAGATCGCGGCGCGATCGTCCGGTCTGACTCCGTACTCCTTCAGACAACGCGCCAGCTGATTCGCCTTGGCGTTGAGCTCTTCGTACGTCAACTGCAGGCCATGGAATTCGACCGCCACGTGATCGGGCGTCCGCGCGACCTGCTCCTCGAACCATTCGATGATGGTGAGTTCCCGGCGCAGTGGCGCCGCGGTGGCGTTCCACGCCTGAATCTGCGTGCGCTCGTCCGCGGGAATCAACGTCAGTTCGGCGACCGGCCGCTCGGGCTCCTCGACGACGCTCTGCAACAGACGCGTGAAATGACTCGCGAAGCGCGCGATCGTCGCGGCATCGAACAGATCCGTGCTGTAGTAAATCGCGCCGATCAATCCCTCGGCGCTCTCGCCGATATGGAACTCCATATCGAGGCGGACGCTGCGCCCTTCCACCTCGATCGGTTTCATCGTCAGTCCTCGCAGCGCGGCGGCGTCGGGAGCTGCGTGCTGCAGCGTGAACAGCGTCTGGAAGAGCGGGTTGCGATCGAGGTGGCGCTCCGGCTGCACGGCATCCACGACGAGTTCGAAAGGCACATCCTGGTTGGCGAACGCATCGACCGTGACGTCGCGTACGGCGCGCAGTAAATCCGGAAACGCGCCGTTGGGGTCGACGCGGGTCCGCAGCGCGAGGCTGTTCGAGAAGAAGCCGATCAGCGGCTCGAGCTCGGGGTGCGGTCGATAGGCAATTGGTGTCCCGACAACGATGTCCGACTGGCCCGTGTAGCGGAACAGCAGCGCCTTGAAGAGGGCGAGCATCGTCGCAAAGAGCGTGGCTCCCTCGCGTCGCGCCAGCGCCTTGATTCCATCGCTCAGCGGACCCGGGATCGTGAACGGGTGATGCGCGCCGTTGTAGGTCGGTGCTGCCGGCCGCGGACGATCTCGCGGTAACTCCAGCGTTGGAGTGTCCGCGAGCTGGGCGACCCAGTAGTCGAGCTGCCGTCGACGCTCCGGTCCGGTAAGCCACTTCCGCTGCCAGACGGCGAAATCAGAGTAATGCAGGGCAACCGGAGGCAGCTCCGGCGCCCGACCGTCGCAGAACGCGTCGTACAGGGTCGCCAGTTCGCGAACGAGGAGTCGCAGCGACCATGCGTCGCAGACGACGTGATGCAGGTTCAGGAGCAGTGCGTGCTCGGTGTCGTCGAGCCGAACAAGGCACGCGCGCATCAGCGGCCCGCGGCGGAGATCGAACGGCGCGAGCGCGTCGGCACGAGCGAGCGCCTCGAGCTCGCTCTGGCGCCGGACCGAATCCAGCGCGCGCAAGTCCACGCAGTCCAGGCGGAAAGCGGCCTCGCGCACCACCTGGAACGGCCGTCCCTCGTCGTCGGCAAACGTCGTTCGCAGCACCTCGTGCCGTCGGACGATTTCGGTAAAGGCCAGTTCGAGTGCGGCGGCATCGAGCACTCCCTCGAGTGCGAGCGTAATCGGCACGTTGTAGGCCGCCGACCCCGGCTCGAGCTGATTGAGGAACCAGAGCCGTTCCTGCGCGTGAGATAACGGCAGCTGTTGATCGTGCGAGAGGGGGACGAGTTCGGGTTCGGCCGGCGGCTCGTGCAGCGCGAGACGGCGATCGATCTCGGCGGCGAGTGCCGCGACGGTCGGGCAACCAAACAGCACTGCGAGCGGCAGCTCGATCGCAAACGTCTGCCGCAGGCGTCCCAACGCCTGCACCGCCAGCAGGGAGTGGCCGCCGAGTTCGAAAAAGTCGTCGTCGCGTCCGACGCGCGGCGCGCCGAGCAGTCGGGACCAGATCGCCGCGATCGCCGATTCGGTGGCGCTCCGCGGCTCGACGTAGTCCCGCGAGGCGGTGTCGTTGGCCGCAGCCGGCGGCGGCAGCGCGTCGCGGTCGACTTTGCCGGTGGCCGTCAGCGGCAGGGCGTCCAGCACGACGACGGTGGCCGGCACGAGATAGCCCGGCAGGTGCG
>JBOGIQ010000330.1:0-6854 GCA_050742535.1 Vicinamibacterales bacterium
GCAGACGACGCCGGTGATCTTCCCGGCATTCGGATGCAGCGAAAGTGCCTCGCCGACAGGCAGTCTGTCAGACAGCCGCGCGTTGCGAGCGCGATTGAAGTTCCACGATGTTTCCTTCGGGATCGCGCAAATAGCACCAGGTGACGACCGTCTCCGGCGAGATCGGGGTCTGGACAATGTCGCCCACGCTCGAGCCGCCGGCCTGAAGGAAACGCTCACGAGCTTCCTGGACCGAGGAGACCGAGAACGCCACGTGCCCAAAGCCGGGTCGATTGACCGCGGCGGGCACCGAGGATTCGACGCTCGCGTACTGGAAAATTTCCAGCGTAGGCCCCTCGGGGCCATGCCCCGGAAGCAGCAGGTGAATTCCACGAGCTCGCGCCCCCAAGACGCCGGTGCCGCGCTCGTAATCCGGACCAGACAAGTTCCGCTCCGGAGGCACGGGCACACAGCCGAGGACCTCTTCGTAGAAACGGGCGAGACGCCGCCAGTCGAGGGCAACGAGGTTTGTGTGAACAAACTTCGCGTCGGCAATCACGGTTCGCCGCTTCAATCGCGGCGGCTCAGGATCCCACTCGTCGCCGTCGGCTGCAAGCGGTTGTTGGGCGGCTACGCCGGCTTGCGAAACTGAGCTGCGGTCGGCTGCAGGACTCTTACGCCCGTGACGAACGCGGTGGGATCAACTGCGGAAACGCCACGCTCAGCACCGCCGCGCCACCCTGCATGGCCAGCAGCAGTCCTGCCAGCACGCCGCCCGGCGCGTCGTCCAGCCCGGCGCCGACGATCGCCGCCCCGCTCACAGCGAGCAGTCCGATCCCGCCAAGCAAGACTCCGTTGCGGAGGAGCCAGTGCTGCCCGCGGCGCAGCAGCAAGCGTCCGAGCGCCGCGGCGTGCAGAGCGATCGCCGCTACACCCACGCTGATGAGCGCAAGCGCAACAGACGATTCTCCTTCTCCCCCGAACAGTGCCGTAAGGACGATGGCGGCGAGGGCAACACCGGCCACGAGGCCGGTCAGGACGGTCACTGCAAGGCTGAACCGGCGGAGCAACCGCGGCGGCACAGCCCCGTCAATGTCGATAGTCACCTGATACCTCCACGAATCTGATCGCGCAGGAGGACGCTGCTCATAACTTTACTATACAAAGTTCTCTGCTCACAATGACCTGACGTATGCTTCCGCGCAGGGAGCGCCCGTGCACAACATGGTGCACCTCGAGGTCTCGCAGGTCGGCATCCAGGTCGAGATGCCGAATCCCGCGCGCCTCGTTCCCGCCGACAAGAAGACGATGTTCGCAAACGCGGTGGTCGCGGCCTGCGATCAACGCGACGGCGTCAAGGACGGCATCATCAGCGATCGGCGCGGCGCTTGTTCTTAAGTCTGGCGCGACCGCGACGCGCGCGGCTCGTCGGCTGCAGCGGCTTGTTAGCGGGTCGTTCCCGCGCTACTCGCCAACGACGCAAGGATGCGGCACTTTCGTTGGATCCTTGTCCGGTCAGGAGCGCCTGGACTGAAATGTCTTCGTCGAGATCAGGCCAGTGAATCCCGATTCCCGGACCGATCAGCTCCCAGCGACGCCGCTCGGCCGCTGTGCCGTCCACCAACCTCGGATACCACTCGAGTGGCACCGACACCACGCGGCCATCCTCAAGCTCCACGACGAGAGCCTCGTTGGTAACGCGCACCTGACGCGCTCCTGCAGCTTCAGCGACCGGACTTGAAGTACTCATGCCATGCCTTCACGATCTCAGCCTCGTGCTCGCGCACCAGTGCTGTCGCCCGATTGAGTTCCGTCGGGGCGAATCCACGGTTGTATTCGAGACGGACCGGCTCCAGCCAGAACTTTGCGGCCCTGCGCTCGCGTGTCACATGCACATGCAACGGCTCGCCCCGATCGCTCGAAAAGAAGAACAAGCGGTACGGCCCTGCCTGGAGGACAGTCGGACTCACGCCTCGATTGTCTCAGGTATCGATCGAAAGCGGTCATTCCTGGTAATCCGGCTGACGGCAATGCACCCGCGGCACTTCACGATTCAGCGAGCGCCGTCGGGTGCATATGGTGTGAGCCGGCGTCCGGTGTGCTAGAAAACGAAACGATAGAGGTTGTTCTCGTTGTCCTTCGCAACTCCGAAGCCGTGGGCCGTGCCCGCCCCGGTGACAAATTCGAGCTGCACTGAGCGTCCTTTCGTGCATATCGCGAGGGCTTGACCAGGGTTCTGCCCGGTTCCTGTCGAGACCGAATAGCCCGACAGCACGGTCGACCCGTACTGCGAGATGAGACTGGCCGAGCCTACGGTCACTCCCGCCCCAGCAGCGGATGACCAACGGCCCTTTCAGGTCTCCCCATCGGGCATGGTAACGTGATGTTGCCGCTATTCCCCATGATTCCGTCGGCCCTTGCCTCAATGACCGGAACAGGTCGCAGCTGACTCAGCGGCCCCTCTACAGGGATCATGGTTGCGGTCAACGAGCAGCCCGCGTTCGCCAGCGACATGAGAACAATAAGTGCGAGTTTCGGATTCCTCATCATGGGATTCCGTGATAACGACAAACCCGAAAGGGCGTCGGGCTAACTATTCCTGCAGTAGACCGCTCCAAGTCGTTCGCAGCTATTCACACGGCGACAACCGTCGGCGTTATTCGTAAATTGCGAGCGATGCGGATGTTAGCACGCGTAAACCCGACCGATGCTGAGCGCGCATGGCTGCGGCGCCCGATGTTGGCTGCGAAGATCACCTGGCCAGTCACAGATACGATTCGTGGGGTCACCACCGCCCGGGCAAACGACTCCCGTCGCCTATAAGACGATCAGCGATGCCGGAGGGAGTTGACATATCCTTTTCGCGCAGGAGATACCCATGGTCAGCTCACTGGTCGTCATGGCTGCCGCCGCGCTGCTTCAGCAGCCGTGCGACGCACTCAAGACCGTGTCCCTTCCGCGAGTCGCCATCATGGCGGCGGATTTCGTCGCCGCGGGAGCTCCCGCACCGGGTCGAGGTCGTGGGCCAGCCGCCACACTGCCAGCGCACTGCAGGGTTGCCGCCACGCTGAAGCCCTCGGCTGACTCCCACATCGAGATGGAGCTGTGGCTGCCGGCGGAGAACTGGAACGGCAAGTTCCTGGCCGTCGGCAACGGCGGCTGGGCGGGCAGCATCTCCTTCGACGCGATGGCCGCCGGACTGCGCCGCGGCTACGCCACGGCGTCCAACGACACCGGCCACAAGGGCGCGACCGCGCAGTTCGCCGTCGGGCATCCGGAGAAGCTGATCGACTTCGGCTACCGCGCGATGCACGAGATGGCCGTGCACTCCAAGACATTGATCCAGGCCTTCTACAAACGCGGGCCGCAGCTCTCGTACTACCAGGGCTGCTCCACGGGCGGCCGCCAGGGCCTGATGTCGGCGCAGCGCTTTCCCGACGATTTCGACGCCATCATCGCGGGAGCGCCCGTGCACAACATGGTGCACCTCAACGTGTCGCAGGTCGCCATCCAGGTGGAGATGCTGAAGAACCCGGCCCGCCTCGTTCCTGCCGACAAGAAGACGATGTTCGCAAACGCGGTGGTCGCGGCCTGCGATCAACGCGACGGCGTCAAGGACGGCATCATCAGCGAGCCGCGCGCCTGTAAGTTCGATCCTGCCGTGCTGGCGTGCAAGGCGGGCGACGCGGCCAATTGCCTCACCTCGCCGCAAGTCGAGAATGCGCGCAGCGCCTGGGCGCCTCTCAAGAACCGGAGCGGCGCGGTCGTGTACCCGGGCCGCTCGCCCGGTTTCGAATCCGGCTGGCGCATTCCGGCGCCGGGTGCACCGCTGAATCCGCTGTTCACGGATATGCCGCGCTTCGTCGGCCGCCAGGATCCGAACTGGGATCCGATGACATTCGACCTCGAGAAGGATCTCGCCCTGGCGCTCAAGAACGGCGGGTTCGTCGAAGCGACTGACCCCGATCTCTCGAAGTTCAAGGCACGCGGCGGCAAGCTGCTCCTCTACCACGGCTGGGCGGATCCCGGCCCGGCGCCCGAGAACACCGTCGATTACTACGATGCCGTGAACAGGAAGCTGGGGAGCAGACAGGATGACTGGATGCGCCTGTTCCTGATGCCGGGGGTCGGTCACTGCGGTGGCGGTGTGGGACCGGACCAGGCTGACTTCCTCGGCGCGATCGAGCGGTGGCGCGAGAAGGGCGAAGCGCCGGCGCCGATCACTGCCACCCGGGCAGCCGGTCGCGGAGGAGCGACCGCGATGTCGCGGCCGCTGTGCCCGCATCCGCAGGTGGCGCGTTACAAAGGGTCGGGCAGCACGGACGACGCGGCCAATTTCGCGTGCGCCGCGCCGTGACGAGGAGGCGCGAGGATATGCGGCGAATCACTGTCGCAGTCGCAGTCGTCGGGGTTGTTGCGGTGAGCGGGAACCCAGCCGCCCAGCGCGACTCGGTGCGCAAGCCGACGCAGACCACGAAGCCCGGGCAGGTGTTCAAGGAATGCCGCAATTGTCCGGAGATGGTGGTGGTTCCCGCCGGCTCGTTCATGATGGGGTCTCCAGCCGGCGAGCCGGAACGACGGGACAACGAGCGCCATCATCGCATCTCGATTCCAAAGGCGTTCGCCGTCGGCAAGACCGAAGTGACCTGGGATCAGTGGGAGGCCTGCGTCCGCGACCGATGGTGCGATGGCCCGGGCGTTGAACAGGCTCTGCGCACGAACGCCGACGGCACACCGAACAAAGCCTTCGTGGACTGGGGCCGCGGGACGCGTCCAGTCGTCGGCCTCAGCTGGTTCGATGCGCAGAACTTCGTCGGCTGGCTGAACTGGAAGACCGCCGCTGACGACGCGTATCGGCTGCCATCCGATGCGGAATGGGAGTACGCGGCGCGCGCGGGGACCACGACGCCCTATCCGTGGGGCGCGAAGCTCGATCACAACTACGGAAACTTCGGTGGCCCGGGTCCCGGGCTCGGTGGCAGAGCCGAAGGCCGCGATACGTGGGACGATCGCACGGCGCCGGTGGCGTCGTTCCCGGCCAATGCGTGGGGTCTGCACGACATGCACGGCAACGTCTTCGAATGGGTCGAGGACTGCTACGAAGCAGACCGCGCGCACGCCCCCCCGGACGGGTCGGCAAACAAGGAAGGCAACTGCGCGAATCGGGTCTTCCGCGACGGAACATTCCTGAGCAATCCATACATGCAGCGGTCGGCGCGCCGCGGAGCGCCCTACCCAGCGACCCAGCGCGGGCGGAATTACCTTGGCTTTCGTGTCGCGAAGACGTTGGACTGACGTCGCAAGGTCCGACGGGACCGCTGAGCTGCCGGTTTCATCGACGCGGTGGATGCAGACATCGACCAAATCAATTGGCCTCGTCGTCGCCCGCGTATCAATAATCCACGGGTGTTAGGTCATCGTCGCGTCGTTCCCTGGCAGGTGCTTTCCGCGGCCCTGATGCTCCTGGCGACGCACGCGCAAGCCCAGACGCCGCCAACGTTTTCGCTATCAATCACTGAACCTTACGAGCTCGTCGAAAGCGTCGGCACGACGCGGCGGATTACGCGCGCCGACATCGAGGCCCGAAACGCCAGAACGCTGGACGAGGCGCTCAGGCTGCTGCCGGGGGTCCACGTGCGGACCGGCGGGGACGGCACGCCGCGGATCGACCTGCGCGGGTTCCGTTCGCGCCACGTGCTGCTGCTGGTCAACGGGGTGCTGTTCAACTCGACGGTGGATGGCCAGTTCGATCCGGCGCGCATATCGACGAACGCCATTCGCGAGATCAAGGTCAGCTACGGAACGAGCTCCGTGCTGTACGGCGACAATGCCCTCGCCGGCGTGATCGAAATCACGACCGTGGACGACAAACCGGACGCCGGCCTCGAAGTCAGTGCCGGCACGCCGAGCCAGAAGGGCCTGGGAGGTCGATTCGCCCGGACGCTCGACAAGTGGTCGATCGCGGCGACGGCTACCGGCTACGACACTATCGGATTCCGGCTGCCCGATTCCTTCGCGTCCACGCCTCTGGAGGACGGAGACCGTCGTCTGAACAGCGACCGGGAGCGCGGCGACGTTCGCGGTGCAATCGGCTATCGCGCCTCCGCAGCAGTGGCCATCGCATCCGAATGGTTCTTCGGTACCGGCAGCTACGGCGTACCGCCCGGCATCATCGACGATGCGAACGACGTTTTCGCGCAGACGCCGCGGTTCGAGCGCGTCAACGACTATCGCCACGCGTCCGGCCAGATCTCGGTGACCGTCGCCCCGCGTCAGCGCTTCAACCTGCGCGGCTGGGTGTTCAGGAACGGGCAGCGCGAAGATCGCGCGCGCTATGACGATGCGACGTTCTCGTCGATGGACGACCCGCTGGTGCAGGGGACGTTTCAGTCGCGCGAACGGACGACGGTCACGGGCAGCAGCGCGCTGGCACGGGTGGATTTCGCGCGGCTTGGACAACTGCGGCTGGCGCTGAACCAGCGGCGGGAGTCGTTCGACTCGAGCGGCGTGATCCGCGATGTGCGAAGCAGCGGCGGGGGCGGTGGCGGTCGCGGCGGCGGCAGCCAGCCGGCAACGTTCACCGTACGCTCGTTCACCACCGACCAGCACGTCGATGTCTACTCAACCGGTGGAGAGTGGCAGGTACGCCCCGCCAGACGTGTCGGCGTCGTTCTCGGCGCCGCGGTCAACGTTCAGCAGCGCCCCGGTGGTGTCACCGACGATGCGCCCACGTGGCTCGCCGGTGTCTCGTTCGACGCGACCAGCGCGATGCGGCTGCGCGCATCGGCCACACGGAAGATTCGCGTACCATCCATCGATCAACTGTTCAATACCTCGTCCGGCAACGCGGCACTCCGCTCTGAGCACGCTTACAG
>JBOGIQ010000331.1:0-6851 GCA_050742535.1 Vicinamibacterales bacterium
CCTGAAGCGCGCCGTCGATGTTGTTGGATTGGAACTTCGAGCTGGTACCGCTATAGAACGCCGTGCCGGCAAAGGTGTTGCCGCCTGACTTGGGAACGATATTCGCCAGTGGGCCGCCTGTCTCCGACTCGCCAAGGCCGCCCGACACGAGCACCTGGAACTCCTCCGCGTTGTTCACGTCATAGCCGAACTGCGCGACGCTGTTCCCTGAAAACGATCCGGCAACCGGAAGGCCGTTCACCATCATTCGCCCTTCGGTGCTGTTGCCGCCATGCGCCGTGAACAACGCCATGCTGGGCGAGTAGTCGTTGCCGTTGACGCCGGGCGCGACCATCAGCCCCGGTACCGCATAGAGCACCGCACCATAGCTGCGTGTGATCGGCAGCGAGCTGATCGTCTCGGCGTCGACCACGACTTCGCGTCGCGTCGACTGCGTGTCGACGATCGGCGCCTCACCGCTCACGGTGACCGTCTCGGCGAGCGCCCCCACTTTCATGTCCACGGATACCGGAATCACACCGGAGCCCGAGACGGTGACTCCCTCGCGCCTCATGGTCGTGAAGCCGCTCAACGCGAAGGTCACGGTGTAGGTGCCGGGAGGCAGCTCCGAGATGCGGAACTGGCCGGTGCCGTCGGTGACGGCCGTGCGCACCCTCTCGATCAGCGCGCCGCTGGCCGCCTCGACGGTGACGCCGGGAAGCACGGCACCTGAACTGTCGCGGACGGTGCCTGAGATGGTGGCCTGCGCATGGGCCAGCGTTGGAAGAAGCAGTACGAAACCAAGGAGCGCGAGAGAGCGGGCAAATACGCGCATGGGCGCCTCCTGCGGCGAATTACGGACTGCAGGTTGCGTCCCCCGCATCCTGCCTGACGTGGCCGCCGAGCCTAAACCCGTGGTGTCGAGTTGTCAAGCAATCGCGGAGCTCCTTCGGGCCTCGCTATCGACCCGCGAAGTGCTGTGCGTCGCGCTCGTTGTCGATGCAGAAGTACTCGTGAATCTCGCCGCCCGGTGAACCGTCGTAGTTCGTGTACTGCCACGGAATATCCCAGCCGCCGCTCCACGTCCGCGTGTACGCGCCCTTATCGTCAATCGTGACCTGGTAGCGCAGCGTATCGAAGTTGATCCGCGTGAAGCGCTCGGTCAGGTGCATGAAGCGCGTATGCGGCAGTCCGCCACGGATGAACCAGAACTTCTCGTTGAAGCCCACGGTATCGACGACGAGCGTGTCGCCCTCCCAGTGGCCGATGGAGTCGCCGAAGTAGCTCGGAATGAGATCGTCTTCGGACGGATGCGTGCGTCCGGGTTCCATGGCGATCCGGCGCCAGTCCCGATTCTCTCCGTCGATGATGAAGATCCGCTGCAGCTCCGGCTGATCGATGAACTCCATGCCGTTCGGCACGGTGAAGAAGCGCATGCCGCCGGCCGGCTGACACCGGACGTGCGGGTCGTCGAGTCCGCCGCGCTGCCGTCTGTATTCGTACAGCGCGCGCGACCAGTCCTGGAACGGCACCTGGTCGAGCGTCAGATTGCCCGGGAGTCCCGCGGGTGCGATCGGGCTTCCAGTCATCACGTTCCAGAACCCCTTGACCCCCGGAACCTGACTGAGATTCACGCGGCCATCGGGCCAGCGCGGCGTCGGCTTCGACGGCCCTGCCGGCGCGGCGCCACGGCCGCCACGCCCTCCACGTCCCGCTCTGCCGCCGCCCTGATCGCCCGCGGCACCATCACGCCCGCCGCGCGCTCCAGGCTGCGCGCCTGCCGCTGGAGCCTGCGCGTCGAACGGAGTGCTCCACATCGACACGGCAAAAACCGCGACGACCAGACTCACGCCGAACAGTCCTTTTCGCATCGTCCTGGCCCTTCTAATGTGAATAGTCCCGATCGCGCGTCAGCTTGAAATCCTGTTTGACGGTTCCACACACCCACGTGCCGGCGAGCGTTCGCTGATCGGACCCGAGACGATCGATCTTGCCGTCGACCATGCAGCGGGCCGCCTTGTCGGCCGCGTCCTTGGAATCGAGTTCGAAGTGCACCGACCAGTCCTTCGGCGTCAGCCTGGCGTTCTGCAGCTTCATGCTCTCGAAGCCGGGGTTGACCATGCCGGTGATCTGCGTCCCGTCCCAGTCCATGATCAGCGTCACGTCCGTGCGGTTTTTCGGGCCTGTTCCCCGATCTCCATGCCACGAGCCGACGAGCGGATGGCCTTCCTGGGCACTCAGTGAGACAGAGGTCAGAAGCAGTGCAGCGTGGAACATGACCAGCGCCGCCGTTCGGATTCGGCTTCCTGGAGTCTGCATGGCGCAGTAGGTTACTCGATCGGCCCCGACGCTGGGAGCGAGCGGGGTAGCGTCCCGCTTAAGCCGGATTGCTGTGGAGTCCGGCTTCAGCCGGATTCGTCATTCGCTCAGCCGCCGGCGCCAAGCGACATGAAGTCACGGCACATCTGCAGGCAGTCTGCGCACACGTTGGCGTGACGGCCGGTCACCACCTTGCGTTTCGCGCCGGCAAACCGCCGGCAGAAGCTGCAGCGTGCGACGCGCGAGGCGGCACGGTCGTCGCTCTTCCGCAGCGCGCGCTCGGCCTCGCGCACGCAGCCGTCGCAAATGTAGATGTTCGGTCCAGCGACGAGCTTCGCGACCTCGCTCGGCGGGCGGCCGCACCAGGTACACACCGCGTCGCGTTTCGTCGCCCGCGTCCGCCACGCCGTACGCCACCAGCTGCCGCCGGACCCGTCGACGATCTGATGCACGCGTTGATGGCTGAGCGTCAGCGCGTCGGCGATCTCGCGCAGCGACGCTCCAGCCAGGTGCAGCCGCCGGACAGCCGTGTGGTACTCGGCGCGCGCGAGGAGCGCTGCCCGCTCCGCCTCGGCGAGCTCGGTCCCGGTCTGCCGGGCCAGATCCAGCAGTTCCTGACTCAGTGCCATCGCGCGATCTGTCTATCATGAGTAGACATCAATTGTCTAGTCGATATGGACATTTGGCGTCGGCATCCCGATCCAGTGATATGTTTCGCGCCATGAAAATCGTTGTGGCGCTGACGCTTCTTGCCATTGGGACAACGGCGGGCCACGCGCAGGTGGCGGCCCCCTTAAAAGGGGGCCCTACGTCAAAAGGGGGTCCTACGTCCGCGGGCGCTACGCCATCCGGCGCGTTTCATGTCTACGAGGCGACCGTCGCCGATATCCAGCGCGCGATTCAGAGCAAGCGCGTCACGACCGTCGGCGTCGTCGAGCAATACCTGCGGCGGATCAAGGCCTACAACGGCACGTGCGTCAACGAGCCGCAGGGGATCCTCGGGCCGGTGACGACGATTGCGAATGCCGGCCAGATCAACGCGCTGTCGACGTTGAACCTCCGTCCCGCGGCGCGTGAGAAGTGGGGCTTTGACGCGCGCAAGGCGCGCAGCATGACCGACCGCGCGGATGGCGCGGCCGACATGCCCGACGCGCTGGAAACGGCGGCGGCGCAGGATCGCGCGTTCGCACGCACCGGCCGACTCGCCGGGCCGCTGCACGGCGTGGTCATCGCCATCAAGGATCAGTACGACACGAAGGACATGCGCACGACGTCTGGCGGCGATGCGCAGTACGCGAACGATCGCCCGCCGGATGACGCGACGTTCGTGGCGAAGCTGCGGGCGGCGGGGGCCATCATCCTGGCCAAAGCAAACCTGGCGGAGTACGCGGTGGACGGCGCGCGCAGCGCGTTCGGCGGCACGTTCTGCAATCCGTACGACACCGAGCGCGAGCCTGGGATGTCGAGTGCGGGCTCCGGCACGGCGGTTGCGGCGAACCTCGTCACCTGCGCGATTGGCGAGGAGACCGTCGTCTCCGTCCGCTGGCCCTCGGCGGTCAACAGCATCGTCGGCCTGGCGCCGACGAAAGAGCTGGTCAGCACCGACGGGATGATTGGCGCCGGGCTCAACATGCGTGTGGGGCCGATGTGCCGCACGGTGGCGGACACGGCGCGGATCCTCGACGTCATTGCCGGCTACGACCCGAAGGACGAGTACACGGCGCTCAGCGTCGGGCGGATGCCGCGGACGTCCTATCTCGAGGCGACGAACGCGCGGTCGCTCGCCGGCCTGCGCATCGGCGTCGTCCGCGAGTATCTGAATCGCAGGCTGCTCGCGCAGGCGGACATGGAGAGCGTCGATCTCGTCGAGCGCGCGATCGAGGCGCTGAAGAAGCTCGGCGCCACGGTTGTCGACCCCGGCCCGGAAGGCGCGTTGTTTCAACGCTGCATCGCCCGATCTGCGCCCGAGCTGCTCAGCAGCGCGTTCCTGCGCCAGAACAAGCAGCTGTTTTCCGCCGACGCCTCCGCACAGGCACCGGCTGATCAAATCGGAACGTTTGTGGAGTTGCGCGCCAACTCGTCACGCATCAGCGAGTTGCTGACGTTGCGCAATCTCGCTGGGGGGTTCGGCGAGCCCGGCGAAGACAAGTACATGATCAATCGCTACCTGCGGGAGCGCGGCGATGCGAACATCAAGGCCAACGCGGATCTCATCTCCAAGGCGACGTTCTATTCCGATCCGAACTTTCCCAATCGGCGCGCGGCGCGCGAGCAGGCCGAGAAGGCTGTCACTCTGGATACCTCTGCGCGGATGCATACGCGATTTGCGCTGCAGACGCTGCTGATGAATTGCATGGAGGAGCAGAAGCTCGACGCGCTCGTGGCCCCGATGTCCACCGTGCCGCCGCGGAAGCTCCTGTCGCCGCGTGAGCCAGGGAGCAATGGCCGCAACGCGATCGGCTGGTTCATGTTCGGTCAGCAGGGATTCCCGGTCATCGACGTCCCGGCCGGGTTCACGACGAACGTCTGGGATCGCGAGCGCGACGGCAACAGCACGCGGCTCGTCGGCCCGATTCCGGCCAGGCTTCCGGTCGGCGTCGATTTCATCGCGCGGCCGTTCGGCGAGCCGACGCTCTTCCGCATCGCGGCGGCGTATGAAGCGGCGACGAAGAACCGCCGGCCGCCGCAGGGTTTTGGGCCGGTGCCATGAACTTCCTCGTCCGGCTCCTCATCAACGCCATCGCCCTCTGGCTCGCCACGCGGCTGGTCGACGGCATCTCCTTCGACGGCGAGATGATCTTTCTCCTGGTCGTCGCGCTGATCTTCGGCGTCGTCAACGCCATCGTGAAACCGATCCTGATCTTCCTGACGTTCCCGTTCCTGATCGTAACGCTGGGTCTGTTTCTCCTCGTGCTGAACGGCGTGATGGTCTGGCTGACGGGCGCAATTTCGGACGCGGCCGATCTCGGCTTTCACGTCAGCGGATTCCGCGCCGCGTTTCTCGGCGGCCTCGTCGTCAGCATCGTCAGCTTTGTGCTATCGCTGATGGTGGGCGGCGACTCGCGGGAGAAGTCGAAGCGGTGAACGTCGATTGCGTTGACGCTGGCGGGGATGCCCCTCCCGGCGCCACCTGCCGGTTAGAACTTTCGTCAACGCGTGACGATGTGTAGGTCTTAGAGCTCGGTTGTGCGAGTGAGACGAATCCCTACGGAGGTCAGGCCGAGCGTGATGTTCCGACCGCGCGAGAAGGCTGAGGGAGACGAGCGAGGTCACGGACCTCGCGTCCCGCGGCCCGTACTCGCCATCGCAGCGCGGTCCGGCCACTGTAGTCGGGATTCGACTCACCGCACAACTGAGCCTCACAACCTGTCGTGAGTATTGGTGCCGAACATCCTGGTGGCGTCATCTTCCGTCGACTCCAGCAGAGCGAAGTCGACGCCGCCGTGGCTATTCTCGACGCGGCGGCCGAATGGCTGCTCGCCCGTGGCATTCGGCAGTGGACGACCACGTACCCCCGTGAGCTATATCAACGAGCACAGGAGCATGGCGAAAACTTCGGTCTTTTCGATCGCGACCGTGTCATTGCCATCGTGACGGTGACGACCGCACCGCCAGAATGGGAAGCGGAACTACGCGGTCAGCATGCGCGCTGGATAACGAAGCTTGCGGTTGCGGCCGATTGTCACGGCCGAGGCCTGGGACGGCGCCTGGCTGAGGAGATGTTGGACCACCTGCGTCGAGAGGGCGCACCGAGTGCATGGCTGGACTGCAGAAATGGTCCTCTCGTCGCCTTCTACGAGTCGCTCGGCTTCGTGCGCATCACGAACAAGGTCGTCGAGTTCGACACCGGGCCGCTCGATGTCGTGTTGATGAAGAGGGCGTTGGAGGCCGGGTCTGCGCCGGGTGTAGGATGAGCGCCGGCATGCTCTCGCGACGCGATCTGTTGCGACGCACCCTGGCGGGATCAGTAGCGTACGCAGGACACGAAATCCTCGCCGGGGCGTCGCGGCTCGATGCGGCACAACGCGGCGGGCCAGCTGCGGATCTCCTCCTCACCAACGGACGATTCGTCGATGGCAGCGGCGCCGTGGGATCGGCGTTGACGATCAGGAACGGGCGCATCGCCGGCGTCGGCGAGGCGCGCAATCTGGGATCTGCAGCGCGGACCATAAACTTGGGTGGACGCACCGTCGTGCCTGGTCTCTTCGACGCGCACGTGCACTACACACGCGCCGGTGTCAATCCCGGCTACGAAGCGAGGCGCGTCGAACGTGCATTCTCGATCGCCGAGCTGCAGGAGGCGATCGCGACGCGCGCGGCGTCGGTTCCGCCGGGCGGCTTCATCACGTGCATCGGTGGCTGGAACCACACCCAGCTTGCCGAGAATCGACGTCCAACACAGTCCGACCTGGACGCAGCCGCGCCGAAGCACGGCGTCTACATTTCCGGCACCGGCGGCGGCACGGGTGCGATCACGAACAGCGTTGGCCGTGCGTTCTTCGCCGCGCGCGGGGTGATGGTCCACCCCGCGACGACGGCATGCGACTTCAGGT
>JBOGIQ010000332.1:0-6832 GCA_050742535.1 Vicinamibacterales bacterium
GTCCTGGTGGACGTCATGGGATATCGCGGCCTCGCGCTGGGCACGTCAGTGGCGGCGCTCTTCAACGCGACGGTGTTGTTCGTCCTGCTGCGCCGCGCCCTCGGCGGTTTGAACGAGGGCCGGCTCCTGTCGTCGTTCGTTCGAATCGCGCTGGCGTCTGCCGTGATGGGCGCCGTCGCGCTTCTGACCGATCAGTGGCTGTCTGCCGTGGTGCCGCCGCCGATCCCGTGGCAGATCCTGCAGGTCGCGGCGGACATCGGCGCCGCGCTTGGCGCCCTCGCCATCACGGCATGGTTGCTGCGAATACGTGAGTTCCACGATGGCATGGGGATGGTGCTGAGGAGGTTGCGACGTCGAAAGTGAAAGGTCTTCGCCCCTTCGGTCTCCACGGCACGGTCGTCGTTCTCGCCAGCGTGCACTTCCTCGTCGACGGGTACGGCAATGTCCTCACGCCGCTGCTGCCGCTGCTGATCACGAATCTCAATCTGTCGCTCGCCGGCGCGGGGACGCTGCAGATGTGCTTTCAGCTGGCGAATTCTGTCGCGCAGCTTGCCTTTGGCCACGTGGCCGACCGGCGGAATCCACGCACTCTGCTGATCGGCGGCCCGCTGCTGGCCGTCGGCGTCCTGCCACTCGTCGGTCTTGCGCCGACGGTGTGGGCGCTCGCCGCAGTTCTGATCCTTGGCGGCCTTGGCGGAGCGGCGTTTCATCCGCCGGCGGCGGCGCTCGTCCACAGGTACGCCGGTCAGCATCGCGGCTTCGCGATGTCCTTTCACATCACCTTCGGCAGCCTGGGCCAGGCGATGGCTCCGCTCCTCTTTGCGCCATTCGTCCAGCGATTCGGGCTCTCGGCGACGCCGTGGCTGGTGATTCCCGGTGTGGCGGTGCTGATGGGGATTCTGCTGCGGCGGGTGCCGCCGGTAGAGCGTCTGCACGAATCAGGGCCGGGAGGCGGAATCCGCGCACTCGCTCCGTACGCGCGCCCGCTGATGCTGCTGTACGTAATCGTCGTGCTGCGCACGCTCACGGCGATCAGCTTCGGCACGTTTGTCCCGATCATGCTGACTCGCCGGGGCATGTCGCTGGCGGAGGCAGGCACGGCGGCGTCGATTTACCTGTGCGCGGTAGGCGCCGGAGGTTTCGTCGGGGGGCCGCTTGCCGATCGGTTCGGCGCGCGCCGGCTCATCGTCCTGTCGCTGGTTGCCGCGGTTCCCTTCCTCGCCGTCGCGCCGCTCCTCGATGGCTGGTCGATCGTGGCGATGATTGCCGCCGGCGGCTTCCTACTGCAGTCCACGCTGCCGGTCAATGTCACTTTTGCGCAGACGATTGCGCCGATCTCCGCCGCCACCGTGTCGTCGCTGATGATGGGGTTCGCCTGGGGCGTCGGCGGGCTTGCCGTGCCACTCGTCGGCATGGTCGCCGACCGTATTGGTATCGAACGTACGCTGATGCTCATGTCGTTCACGCCGCTGATCGCCGCCGCGCTTGCGCTTCCGCTGCCTGCGGCGCGCACCACGCATGTCACCGCTCGCGCTTCGGACGTTGCGACCGTCGAGAGCACGGGCACGGATGTTGCTCCGGAGGCCCAAGTTAGAAGAGACTGAATCCATGCGAGGCCGTTACCCGGCGCCCTCCGGGTTGTCTTATTCATTCGGGCCTGGCGGAATCACTCCAGCCATCAAGGCGCTGATCATCGCGAACATCGTGATGTTTGTGGCCGGATGGTTCACCGCCGCGCCCCAGGAGTGGCTCGGGATGCGGCCGGCGGATGTGGCGGGCGGGGGTCAGCTGTGGCGGCTGGTCACGTACATGTTCCTGCACAGCCGCGAGTCTTTCTTCCACATTTTGTTCAACATGCTGGCGCTCTGGATGTTCGGCGTCGAGCTCGAGCGCATGTGGGGAACCCGCTTTTTCGTCAAGTTCTACTTCGTCTGCGGCATCGGTGCGGCGTTCACAACGCTCGTGCTGTCATTCGTGCCGATCGCCGCGTTCGCGTCCCTCTATGGGTCGCTGACCATTGGAGCATCGGGCGCGATTTTCGGCGTCCTGCTGGCCTATGCGCTGTACTTCCCGCACCGGCCGATTCTGCTGATGCTGCTCTTCCCGATTCCGGCGAAGTACTTCGTCATGATCATGGGCGGCATCTCGCTGTTGTCGACGTTCGGCGGGCCGGACGGTCTGGCGCATACCACGCATCTTGGCGGCCTGGCGGCCGGCTACATCTACCTGAAGAAGCCGCGCATCAACATCAAGGCCGAAATCCAGTACCGCTTGCTCAAATGGCGGATCAACCGCATGCGTCGCAAGTTCGACGTGCATCCCGGCGGCCGTCAGGACGACATCAACCGGCGGGTGCACTAGTGGCCACTGGTAATGCAACATGCAAAATTCAAAATGCAAACCGAAAGGGCCAGGGCTTTAGTTTGCATGTTGCATGTTGCATGTTGAATTACGGGCGGTAATCGATGCCTGCCGCCCGGTTGCATCGCTGGGATGAGATCGCGCTCGACAAGGTCACGGAGATGGTCTCGCAGAAGATCGTGGCCGGTGAGCGCGAGATGGTCGCGCAGATTTACCTGAAGCGCGGCGCCGTGATTCCGATGCATGCGCACGAGAGCGAGCAGATGACCTACATCCTGCAGGGTGCGCTGCGTTTTCTCGTCGGCGGCGAAGAGATCATCGTCCGTGAAGGCGAGGTCCTCCATATCCCGTCGCGGACACCGCACCAGGCGGAAGCGCTCGACGATACGTTCGAGATCGACGTGTTCAGCCCGATCCGCGCCGATTGGCTGCCCGACGCCGAGTCGTAGTCTCATCCTGCCTGTAGGGGACCCCTTTAGGGGTGCCATTGCTTAGTGCCATAATCGGCGCAGCGATGAAGGGGTCGACCCTGGCCAACGGCGCGGACGCCCGCGCCTCCGCGGCAAAAGCGCGCCGGGATCACGAAGGACTCACCAAGAACGACCTGCTGTCGGCCTATCGCCTGATGCTCCTGTCGCGCCGCGTCGACGACAAGGAGATTCAGCTCAAGAACCAGTCAAAGGCATATTTCCAGATCAGCGGCGCAGGCCACGAGGCCATCCTCGTCGCCGCCGGCAAACAGCTCAAGCCCGGCTACGACTGGTTCTTCCCCTATTACCGCGACCGCGCGCTGTGTCTCACGCTGGGGATGACGCCGCGTGAGATGTTTCTCGCATCGGTCGGCTCGAAAGACGATCCGGCCAACAGCGGCCGGCAGATGCCGTCCCATTGGGGCCACCGCGCCCTGAACATTCCGTCGCAGAGCAGCTGCACGGGCACACAGTGTCTCCACGCCATCGGCTCAGCGGACGCGCGCCGCGTTTACGAACGCGTCGATCGGATACCGGACCGCGACAACCGGTTTCACGCGGACGAAATCACCTACGTCTCGATCGGCGACGGCGCGACCAGCGAGGGCGAGTTCTGGGAGTCGCTGACCACGGCCTGCGTGCGCAAGCTGCCGGTCCTGTTCCTCGTCGAAGACAACGGCTACGCCATTTCCGTTCCGGTCGAAGTGCAGACACCCGGCGGCGACATCTCGCGGATCGTCGAGGGCTTCGTCGGCTTGCGCGTCCACCGCTGCGACGGCACCGACTACCTCGCCAGCTATCGGACGATGCGCGAGGCGGTGGCGCACGTGCGGGCGGGCTACGGCCCGGTGCTGGTTCATGCGACGGTCGTCCGGCCGTACTCGCATTCCCTCTCGGACGACGAGAAGCTGTACAAGACGGCCGCCGAACGCGAGGCCGAAGCGCGACGCGACCCGCTCGTGCGCATGCGTCACTTCCTCAAGCACGAAGGCCTGGCGACGGACGCGGAGCTGGCGGAGATCGCTGCCTCGGTCGATCAGGAAGTCAACGAAGCGGCAGCGTCCGCGATCGACGCCCCTGTACCGGATCCCGCCACGGCCGCGGATTTCGTCTTCTCGCCCGACGTCGATCCAGCGTCCGAGGTGTTCGCCAGCGAGGCCGCGCCCGAGGGCGCCCCGGACACGATGGTGAGCGCCATCAACCGGACGCTGAAGGACGAGATGGCCCGGAATCCCCGGATTGTCGTGTTCGGCGAAGACGTGGCGGATGTCTCGCGCGAGGAAGCGCTCGGGCAGGTGGCGGGCAAGGGCGGCGTGTTCAAGGTCACGCACGGTCTGCAGCGGCTCTACGGCGGCGAGCGCGTCTTCAATTCGCCGCTCGCCGAGGCAAACATCATCGGCCGCGCCGTCGGGATGGCGCTTCGCGGTCTGAAGCCGGTGGTCGAAATCCAGTTCTTCGACTACATCTGGCCCGGGTTCATGCAGATTCGCGATGAGCTGTCGATGATGCGCTACCGCTCGGGCAACCGGTGGTCGTGCCCCGTCGTCATCCGCGTTCCGATCGGCGGTTACCTGCGCGGCGGCGCGCCGTATCACAGCCAGTCGGGCGTGGCGATTTTCGCGCACACGCCCGGCATCCGCATCGTCTTCCCGTCGACGGCGCAGGACGCCGCCGGTTTGCTGCGCACGGCCATCCGCTGCGACGACCCGGTGCTGTTCTGCGAGCACAAGCACCTGTATCGGCAGACCTACAACAAGTCACCCTACCCCGGCGACAACTACACGGTGCCATTCGGCAAAGCATCGATCGTGCGCGACGGAACGGACGTCGTGGTGTTCACGTGGGGCGCGCTCGTGCAGCGCTCGCTGCTTGCCGCGCAGCAGGCGGAGAGGGACGGCATCAGCGTGGCGGTCGTCGATCTGCGATCGATCATCCCGTACGACTGGGAGACGATTGCCGACTATACGCGGCGCACGAACCGGGTCGTCGTCGCCCACGAGGATCAGCTGACGTGCGGATTCGGCGCCGAAATCGCCGCCCGCGTCTCCGACGAGCTCTTCGAATACCTCGACGCGCCGGTGAAACGGGTCGCCTCGCTCGACTGCCCCGTGGCGTACGCACCGGTGCTCGAAGAGGTCATCCTGCCGGGATCGGCCGACGTTCTGAAAGCGATCAAGACGCTTGCTGCGTATTAGTCCTTGGTGCTTTGTCCTTCGTTCTTAGTCCGTCCTTGGTCCTTGGTCCGTTCTTGGTCCGTGGTCCGTGGTCCGTCGGACAAAGGACGAAGGACTTCAGGACGGACGAAGGACCAAGGACGGACCAGGAACCAAGCACCAGGGACTAAGGACCAGCCGGCGTGCTGACCGCTTCGCACCTGACGCGGCGGTTCGACAGCCGTGTCGCCGTCGAAGACGTCACCTTTGCACTGGCGCCGGGCGAGATTTTCGCGCTGCTCGGTCCCAACGGCGCGGGCAAGACGACCACGCTGCGGATGCTCGCCGGCCTCATCGCACCGACGGCCGGTACCGTGCACGTCGGCGGCGAGCCGATGACGGCACGGGCCTCGCACCTGCGCGGCCGGATCGGCTTCCTCACCGAGGCGCCCGGACTCTGGGATCGCTTGACGGTCTTCGAGAACCTGATCGTCTACGCGCGCCTGCAGGGCGTGGCGCCCGCGCAGCGCGCCGTCAACGCCGTGCTCGATCTGTTCGGCATTGCCAACCGGGCCAACGATCCGACGGCGCAGCTGTCGAAGGGATTGAAGCAGCGGGTCGCGCTCGCGCGCACGCTCCTGCACGATCCGGCGATCGTGCTGCTGGACGAGCCGACCGCCGGCCTGGATCCGGAAAGCGCGCACGATACGCGCGCGCTCATTCTCCGGCTGCGCGGCGAGAACCGCACCGTCATCCTCTCGACGCACAACCTCGACGAAGTCGATCGCGTGGCCGATCGCGTCGGTGTCCTTCGAACCCGGCTCATCGCCCTCGACACCCCCTCGGCCCTTCGCTCGCGGCTGTTCGGCCAGCGGATCGTCATCACGCTTCAGGGTCCGGCCGGACCATACGCGGCGGTCGCCAGATCGGCCGGCGCAACCGATGTGACCGTCGATGGCGACAGGCTGTCGATCGGCGTGGACGGCAACAGCGTGATCACGCCGCCGATCGTCACGGCACTGGCCGGAGCCGGTGCGAGGATCGTGTCGGTGATTCCTGAGGAGCGGCCGCTCGAAGAGGTGTACTTGCGGCTGCTCAAGGACGAATCGCGATGAAACGGATTCTCGCCCTGGTCGCAAAGGACTTCGCCGAGCTGCGGCACAGCCCGGGCATCTTCGTCCCGGCGCTGCTGACAGGCATGGGCGCGATTCTGTATCCGTTCGCCATCGCCGTGATCATTCCGGCCGTCACGGGCGAGCGTCTCTCGGACTCGAGCGATTTCGAGATTGCCGAACTGTTCAATCGAACCGAGCCGGCCATTCGCGGCCTCAGCGCCGAGGGAGCGATCCAGGCGTTCATTTTTCAGCAGGCGCTCGCGCTGCTCGTCGGCATCACCACGGTCACGGGCGGCATGTCGGTCGCCGCGCACAGCGTGATCGGGGAAAAGCAGGCGCGCACGCTCGAGCCGCTGCTCGCCACGCCGCTCCGCACCGGCGAACTGCTGGCGGCGAAGGTCATCAGCGCCGCTGTTCCCGGCGTCGTCCTCACGATCTGCTGCTTCGTGGCGTATGTCGTGCTCATCGCGATCTTTGCCGAGCCGCGGGTCTGGACGGCGCTGCTGACGGCCCGCTCTCTCGGGCTCGTTTTCCTGATCGGCCCGCTCGCCGCCCTGCTCGGCCTGCAACTGGCGGTGTGCGCCTCGTCACGCGTGAACGATCCGCGCAGCGCGCAGCAGCTCGGCGCCATCGTCCTCATCATTCCCGTCGGCGTGCTGCAGGTGGCCCAGTTCGTCGGCGGTGTCGTGCTGAGCGGAACAATCCTGATTGCGATTGGCGCAGTACTGACGGC
>JBOGIQ010000333.1:0-6790 GCA_050742535.1 Vicinamibacterales bacterium
TCCTGGAGGCAGGCCGTGGCGGACGCCTTCACGAGCGGCCGCGAGTATCGGCCGCTCTTCGACCTGGCGATCAAGGCGTCGTACGAGACCGCCGGCACCTGGCTGCCGTTCTATCAGGCGCTGGTGATGCTCCTGTTCGCGGCGTTGCTGATGCTGGTCGTCTGGCTGTGCCGGCCTCTCGGCCCACGCCGCGCGCTGGCCGCGTGCGTCGCAGTCAGCTGCGTCTCGGCACTGCATACCTCGCGAATCCTCTTCGGCTTCTGGCCGCTGAACCACTACGCCGCGGTGATGGTCCTCATCCTCATCGTGATCGCGCTCGCCCTTCGTCCTGTTCCGCGTGGGACGGACCCGCCGGAGCCTCGGCGTAGGCGGGTCAGGTCCGTCAGCAAGGATCGTGGGACGGACCTTGTCAGGTCCGTCAGGGGAGACTGGCTCTTCGGCCTGCTCGCGCTTGTCGCCATGCTCGGTCTGGAGCTTGGCGCGTTGATCGTCCCGCTGTCGATCGTGCTCTGGTGGTTCGGTGCGCCAGGCATCGGCCGGCGGGGTGTCCTCGCTGTCGTTGCGGGCGCAGCGGTGTATCTCGTGATCCGTCTGACGTTCGCCGAGTATTCCGGCGAGTCGGTGTACGCGGATACCGGGTTCATGTTCCAGACCGTCGACGCCGCGTCGCTGCGCGCCCGGTTTGGCGGCTCGCCGTGGGTGCTGTGGATCTACAACGCCGGAAGCACGTTCCTGACGATCGTCGCATCCGAGCCGCGGGAAGGCGTGTTCTCGTTCGTCGAGTCGCTGCTGGCGCACGACATGGAAAGCTGGCGCTGGTTCCACGTCGGGCTCTCCGCACTCACCACGTTGGTCATCGCCGGAGGACTCGTCCGGGGCTGGCCGTGGCAGGAACGGGATCGTCTTCTCGTCGTGGCCGGCTGCGCCCTCCTGGTGTTCGGGAGCGCGTTGGGGTTTCTCTACACGCGCGATCGGATCGGCCTGGCGGGAGGCATCGGCTATGCGCTGCTGCTATACGTCGCCTGTGCGTCATGGCTGGAGAAACCCAGGCACCGCATGGTCACCGTCGTGATCGCGCTCGTGGTGGCCGCCTGGGTGATCCGCAGCGGCGAAACGTTCGTTCAGCTCCGCGACCTCGCCTGGGACTACCGCACGGAATGGACCGAGCGGTTCGAGGAACTGGGCGCCCGCCAGGAACAGACGGCGCTGCTGCACCAGCTCCGCGCGGCCGCGCTGGCCAAAACGCCCGCTGACCCGCGGCGTGATCCCGCCTGGACCTATTTCCTGTTCGAGCGCCGCTTCCGCCGATCGCAGACATCGCCGGCCGGGAACCCGTAGTATGTCCGTATGACGATGCGTGGAACTCTTTGCACGGTCCTGGCGGCGTTCCTCCTCTGCGGCGCGACGCCCAGCACCACGAATGCAGGACAGCTTGCCGCGTCGAGCGGTGCCGCGACCGCCCCGCTCGAACGGACCGTTCCCGTCGATCCGCGGATCACGGTCGGCACACTGCCAAACGGCCTGCGCTATTACATCCGCGCCAATCAGGCGCCGCGCAATCGCGCCGAGCTCCGGCTCGTGGTGAGCGCCGGCTCCGTGCTCGAGGACGACAATCAGCGCGGGCTCGCCCACATGGTCGAGCACATGGCGTTCAACGGCTCGAAGAACTTCCCCAATCAGCGCATCGTGACGTTCATGCAGAGCATCGGCATGCGCTTCGGTGCGCACGTGAACGCGCACACCGGCTTCGACGAAACGGTCTACCAGCTGCAGATCCCGACCGAGAACCCAGCCGTCATCGACACCGCGTTCCTGGTGATGGAGGACTGGGCGACGAACGTGACCTTCGATCCTGGCGAGATCGACAAGGAGCGCGGCGTCGTCCTCGAAGAATGGCGGCTCGGGCTGGGCGCCGATGCGCGCATGCGCGACGCACAGCTCCCAGTCGTCTTGAAAGGATCCCGTTACGCGGACCGGCTGCCGATCGGCACTCCGGACGTGATCCGGTCCTTCCGGCCCGAGGAGCTGAGGCGGTTCTACGCCGACTGGTATCGTCCGGACATGATGGCGGTGATCGTTGTCGGCGATTTCAATCCGGCGACGATCGAAGGCTTGATCAAAGCGCGTTTCGGCCGCATCCCGGCGCGGCTCGATCCGCGGCCGAAGCCGACATTCGACGTTCCTGGTCATGCCGGCACGCTGTACGCGGTGGCCACCGATCCGGAAGCGAGGGGCACGATCGTCAACGTCACCAGCACGATGCCCGCGCGCGATCAGACGACGATCGGCGCCTACCGGCAGAGTCTGGTCGAGCGGCTCTTTGCCGGAATGCTGTCGGACCGCTTCGCTGAACTGGCGCAGTCGGCAACTCCGCCGTTTCTCGCCGCGGAGACGAGCCGGTCATTGTTCATCGGTCCGGCAGAAGCGACGTCGCTCGTCGCGCTCGTCACGAACAACGGCGTCGAGCGCGGGCTCAGCGCGATGTTTGCCGAAGCCGAGCGCGTCCGGCGGTTCGGCTTTACTTCCACCGAGTTGGAACGGCAGAAGGCGAACATGCGCCTGTTCCTCGAGCGCGCATCGATTGAAGAGGCGAGCTGGGAGTCCGGTCGGCTTGCCGATGAGTACGCGCGCAACTTCCTGCAGAAGGAGCCGATCCCGGGAATCGGCTATGAATACGCGCTGCATCAGCGGTTCGTCCCCGAGATCACGCTCGCCGAGGTCAACGTCCTGGCTGCCGACTGGATGCCCGATCGCAGCCGCACGGTCACGATCAGTGCTCCCCGCAAAACCGGCGTGACGATGCCCGACGACACCCGGCTGGCGGCGGCAATCGCGGCGGGCGGCAAGGCGGTGCTCGAGGCGTACGTGGATACCGTGAACACGAAGCCGCTGCTGGCGCAATTGCCGTCTCCCGGCCGTGTCGTCAAGACGACGCCGCGAGCTGACCTCGGGATCACCGAGTGGGAGCTGTCCAATGGTGTGCGCGTCGTGCTCCGGCCGACGACATTCAGGCAGGACGAGATCCTCTTCCGCGCCGTGAGTCCCGGCGGAACCTCGCTCGCGTCCGATGCCGACTTCATTGCCGCCGAAACGGCGGCGGCCGTTGTCAGCCGCAGCGGCCTTGGCGCCCTCACCGAAAGCGCGCTCGACCGGTCGCTCGCCGGCAAGAACGCGTTCGTCGAACCGCAAATCAGCGACACGGACGAAGGGCTGCGCGGTGGCACCACGCGCGGCGACCTCGAGCTCGCCTTTCAGCTGATCTACCTCACCTTTACCCAGCCGCGCGCGGATCCGGAAGCCTTCAAGACGCTCACGTCGCAGTGGGCCGCCACGCTGGCCAACCGCGAGGCGCTCCCCGACACGGTGTTCAACGACGCCGTCGAGGAAGCGATTACCCAGGGCCACCTGCGCGCGCGGCCGTTGACGCTGGCGCAGCTGCCGCAGATGCGGCTCGACACGTCGCTCGCGTTCTACCGCAGCCGGTTTGCCGACGCGGCCGACTTCACGTTCGTGTTCGTCGGCAGCATCGATGTGGACGCGATCAAGCCGCTGGTCGAACGCTATCTCGGCAGCCTGCCGTCAGTGCGGAAGCCCGAGAGCGTGCGCGACGTCGGCATCCGGCCGCCGGATCGCGTCGTCGAGCGCCAGGTGCGCAAGGGGGTCGACCCGCGAAGCCAGGTCTCGGTGGTGTTCTCCGGGCCGTTTCAGAACGATCAAGCCAACCGGATCATCCTGCGGGAGATGGCCGAGGCCCTCGAAGGCAACCTGCAGCGCACGCTGCGCGAGGATCTCGGCGGCACCTACGGCGTGAGCGTGGCGCCTGACTTTCAGCAGCGGCCGCGCGGCATGTACCGCGTGACGATCTCGTTCGCGTGTGATCCGGCCAGGCTCGACAGCCTCGTCAGCGCGCTGTTTCGCGAGATCGAACAGTTCAAGCGCAGCGGGGCGGCGCCGGGTCAGCTGGCGGACCAGCGGCTGGCGCTCACGCGCGATCTCGAAACGAACAGCCGCAGCAACTCGTACCTGTTGAATCAGCTGACCTATAAGTACGAGTACGGCGAGGACCCGGGCGAAGTCTTCCGGCTGCCGCAGTTCTACGAGCAGATCACACCGGCGGCCATCCGCGACGCCGCGCAGATGTACCTGGATACGTCGCGCTATGTGAAGGTGACGCTGCAGCCGGAGCGCTGAAGCACTGGCACCCCTGAAGGGGTGCCCTATGTAAAGCTCTCGGAGGGCGCCCTTTTAAGGGCGCCGCGCCGTCTTACGCGGCGAGCATGCGCGCGATCGTTAGCCACGCCTCGGTTCCGCCGGCGTAGGTGCGCACCGCCTGCGTCGCGATCAGAAACAGCCCCGCCCACAGCGTCGCCGGGTGCAGCCGGCGACGCGAGACCACGTCGTAGGCCACTAACGCCAGCAGACCGATATCCGTGAGGATGAAGAACAGCGGCAGGCTGCCCGCGCCAGGGATGCGGGCCACGCCGGCAGTGGCGATCTCCAGCGTCGCGAGCAGCATCAGTCGTTTATGGATCTCTGACTGACGGCGATAGAAGAGCGCCGTACCGACGAGGATCGGAAACACGATGACGCTGAAGAACGGGACGATGACGAACGCGAGAGCCGCGTCGTTCGGGGCCGCACCGACGCTGCGTCGCGCCAGATCGATCGTCATGGCGCCGGCGGCGACGGTCATCAGCAGCGCCAACACCCCGCCGGCCACGCCCAGCCGACGGTGAACGGGCGTCCGCCGCATCGCCACCAGGCCTGTCTGCGCGATCAGCAGCAGCATCCAGCCCGTGAACAGGAGACCGTGGACGTGGAAGAGCAGGGGCAGTTGCGGCGTGTCGTACGCGCTCTTCAAGTAGTAGCTGCGAGAGAACCCGATGAACACCGCGGCGACCATGGCAAAGGACATTCCCGTGAAGAACGCGCGGTCCATTCGCCAGCGGCTGGAGGGGCGTCGCGCGGGGACCGAGGTGACGTCGAGGGTTGTCGCCATCGCGCCGAATGAGACCACAGGCCCGACTGCCGTTTCAACGCCCTGCGTAGGGCGCCCTTTCAAGGGCCCCGGCTGTGCGTTAATCTCCATCGCTACGGCGGATAACGTGACGGAGACAACGACGACGTCGAGCGCGACGTGCGCGAATTGTGCGGCAACGCTGACCGGACCCTTCTGCGCGAAGTGCGGCCAGAGCGCACGCGATCTCCATCGTCCATTCAGGACGATGCTCGTCGACGCGGTTGACGACATCTTCAATTTCGACACTAGGTTTGCGCGCACGCTGTGGCCGCTGTTGATCAAGCCTGGGCAGGTCACGAAGGAGTATCTGTCGGGGCGGCGCGCCGCGCACGTGCCGCCGCTCCGTACGTACTTAGTCGCGGCGCTCCTCTTCTTCGGGCTCTTCTCGGTGTTTCCAACGCAATCGCCGCCCGTCTACGTTTTTACCACCGGCACGCCCGAGGCCGCGCGCGCCAAGAGCGCAGGCGGGAACAAGGTCACCTTCGAGCTGCCGGAGCACGTCTGGTTCGGGGATCGCCGGTTTCAGGACGTCAGCGCGCGGGCGCGAGCGAACCCTGACGCGTTCGCGCTGGCGGCGTACCGCAACATCCCACGGGGATTCTTTCTGTTCCTGCCGATTTTCGCGTTGATGCTCAAGCTCCTTTATTGGAGGCAGGGATACTACGTCGAGCATCTGGTGTTCGCGCTGTACTACCAAGCGTTTCTGTTCCTCACGTTCGCGCTGAATTTTCTCGCGGGATGGCTGCCGGGCCTTCTGAGCGGGCCGCTGCGTGTTGCGCTCCTGCTGTGGTCGCTTGCGTACGTGCCGATCGCCTTGCGCCGCGTGTACGGAGGGTCACGGATCATGACCGCTTTCAAGACGGCCGGACTCATCGTCCTCTACGTATTTGGTTTCGTGATCTTCGGGTTCGGTTTCGTCTCGTACATGGCGATGATCACGTTCTGACGTATTCTCAGGGCCGGGGAAAAGGAACTATGAAGTCTTTCTTCCGACTCGCGCTGGCTGTCCTCGCGGCAGGAGCAATTGCCGCAACGGGCTTCGCACAAATCACCCCACGGAGCCAGCGCGACTTTTCGGCGGCGGCGTTGACCGCGCCGCCGTCCGCAGGCTGGCCGACGCACGGCGGCAACCTTTATAACCAGCGGTACTCGCCGCTCAAGACGATCAACCGCGACAACGTGGCGCAGCTCAAAGGTGTCTGGCGCACGCAGCTGCGCGGGTCGGGAACGGCACCACAGTATTCCGGCTTCGCGCAGCCCGTCGTCCATGACGGCGTGGCGTACGTGAGTACCGGCGCCAACGACGTGTTCGCGCTGTCCGTCGACAACGGCGAGATCCTCTGGCAGTACGCGGCGCAGCTCGATCCAAAGATCACCTCGGTCTGCTGCGGCTGGAACAACAAGGGCGTCACGCTCAGCGAGGACAAGGTGTTCATCGGGCAGCTCGATGGACAGCTCGCTGCGCTCGATCGCGCGACCGGCAAGGTGGCGTGGAAGATTCAGGCCGAACGGTGGCAGGACAACTTCTCGATCACGTCCGCGCCGGTCTACTTCGATGGCCTGGTGATCACCGGCTTCGCCGGCGGCGACCGCGGCACGCGCGGTCGCGTCAAGGCCTACGACGCGAAAGACGGACGGCTCGTCTGGACGTTCTACACGATTCCCGGCCCCGGCGAACCGGGTCACGACACGTGGCCGAAGGGGAGCGACGCGTGGAAGTACGGCGGCGCGTCGGTGTGGCAGACGCCGGCGATCGATCCGGCGCTCGGG
>JBOGIQ010000334.1:0-6783 GCA_050742535.1 Vicinamibacterales bacterium
CCGCAAACAGCGCCCCCAGACTCGCCTCCGGATACCCCGGCCGCGCCCCACGCCCCTGCCCGACCAGCGACGTCTGCTCGACATCGGTTACGAGCCGAAGGTCGCCGACGGCAAGGTGGGGGCGGTCAATCAATTCGATTAGAGCGTTCGTCATGTGACGAAGCAGTCGAGTGACAGCTTCGCCATCGACGCGCCGACGGTCGTACAAGGCGCGCAGAATCAAGCGCTCGCCGAGCGTCGCCACCAGCACGAGCGGATAGTTCGAACGATGTCTCGAGTCGGCGGAGATCCGAGTGCGCGCCGCCGCGGACGGGCCGTCGCCTGCCGCACGCGTCGGGTAGTTCTCGAACACGAACATCGTGTCGAACAGCCCCGTGCCGCGCGGCACGGCGCTGCACTGCGTGATCTCGACGAGGGGCAGGTACTCGTGCTCGCGCTGATCCAGCTGTGCATCGTGGACGCTCTTGAGCCATGCGGCGGCAGACTCTGC
The DNA here is from genome assembly GCA_050742535.1 of Vicinamibacterales bacterium. Taxonomy (GTDB): domain Bacteria; phylum Acidobacteriota; class Vicinamibacteria; order Vicinamibacterales; family UBA2999; genus Gp6-AA40. The sequence continues at coordinate 491 of JBOGIQ010000334.1, forward strand.
GGTCGGAACGACCACGCGCACGGGGACCGTGTTGATGAAGAGGCCGACCATGGATTCCACGCCTGGAACCGTGGGTGGCCGGCCCGACACGGTTGTGCCGAACACCACGTCGTCGCGGTCGCTGTAGCGGCTGAGCACCAGCGCCCACGCGGCGATCAGCACTGTGTTCGGCGTGACCCGAAGCGACCGCGCCGCTCGAAGCAGGCGCTCGACGACGGCCGGATCGAGGTGAACGGTTCGATCCGCGGGATCAGGAGCAGTGCTCCCGTGATCGACGGACCGTACGATGCCGACGGGCGTTGGCGCCGTCACGTCGTGCAGTAACGCCTTCCAGTACGCCTTCGCGCCGTCGGTCGGTTGCGCCTGCAGCCACTCGACGTACCCGCGATGCCTCGCGGGCGGCGTCGCCTCCGAGACGGGCGTGCCGTCGACCAGCGCCTGGTACGCCTCCTGGACCTGCCGGAGGACGAGCCCGACGCTCCATCCGTCAAGCAGCGCATGATGAAACGTCCACACCAGATGCGCACGGGCGGTGGACACTCGCACGAGCGCAAACCGCATCAGCGGGCCACGAGCGAAGTCGAACGCACGCTGCTGCTCGGACACGACGACCGCCTGCAGCCGGTCCTGTTCGCCGCGCGTGTCGGTCCCGGACTCGTCGCGCACCACCCATTCGGGATCCAGGCGATGCCTCACGACCTGCACGGGAACCGGCATGCCCTCCCATGCGAACACGCATCGCAGCGCCTCGTGCCGGTTGACGACGACCCTCCACGCCTCCCGAAGCGCATCCGCATTGAGCGGTCCCTCGATCCGCAACGTGACGAGCTCGGTGTACAGCGCCTCCTCTGGGTGCAGCAGGCTGTGAAACAGCATGGCCTGCTGCATCGCGGTCAGCGGGTAAACATCATCGACGTCGTCGTAGACGCTGCGCACGGCAGCGAGCGCGCTGTCCGCGACGAAACGGTCGGTGGCCGGACCTGGCTCGTCCGCGCCGCGCGGCCGCCCGGCGAACCTCGTCATCTCGTCGACGACCGCACCGAATGCGGCGGCGAGGCGTTCGATGGCCGGGCGCGGGTACGACGCCGATCCGATGATCCAGTCCAGACGCAGTTCACCATTGCGTACGGCAGCGACGATTTCGAGCGCGTAGCGGCACGGCGCGGCGGGACTGCGCAGCGGACCGACAGCATCAGCGGCGAGCGTGAACACGGCGTCGCTGGACGACAAGTGGTCGAATTGCCCGAGGTAGTTGAAGCTGATGCGCGGCTCGTCCAGCGCCTTCATCCGTCGTCGGATGTGGGAGGCGGCGAGATACCGGAGGAGTCCCCAATCCAGGCCGTCGTTGGGAACCGCCCGCACGCGCTGGCCAACGGATTCGACCATCGTTTCGATCGGGCCGGCTTGGGTGTCGAGCAGCAGCGGAAAGACGGTCGTAAACCAACCAACCGTCCGCGACAGATCAACGTCGTCGAAGGCGTCGCTGCGGCCGTGTCGCTCCAGATCGAGAAACAGCGCCGACCCGTGCCCGCACGCGGCAAACGCACGCGCCAGCGCGGCGAGCAGGACTTCCTCGATCGTCGCGTCGAACGACCGCGGAATCTCGCGCAGCACGAGCGCTGTCTGCTCCCGGCCGATCGAGCAGCTGATCGGCGCCGCCTCCCCCGCCGTCACTCGCGCATCTGCGGCTCCCGGGCTCACGCCAAGGGCCCGCGCCCGTCCGGCCTGGGCGATCCAGAACGCCGGGTCGAGGCCGTGCCGGTTTGCCTGTTCGACGAGCATCGCCGCCCAATCGTGGACGGCCGTGGTCTTGCGGCGCGGCGCCGGTGCTCTGCCGTCGGTCAGCTGGCTGACGGCGAACGTCAGGTCGTCGAGCAGGACTCGCCACGACACTCCGTCGATCACGAGGTGGTGCGCCGACAGCAGCAGACGCCGAGGTGTCGTGTGGCCGAGATCGAACAGCACCGCACGGAATACCGGGCCCGTCTGGATGTCGAAGCCCGCCTGGACCGAGGCGGCCTGCGCTGCCAACGCCGCCGCGCGCTCGGCCTCGGGAATCGCGTGAAGGTCGACCGCCGCGAAGGATGATTCAGCGGGCGGGCCGCCGATGTGCTGCTCCCAATCACCCTCGATCCGCTGGAACCGGCTGCACAGCGCCTCGTGTTGATGGGTCAGATAGTCGACCGCGCGCTCGAGAATCCCTGCATCGATGCCGTCGCGCACCTGCAGCATCAGCGCCTGATTGAAGTGGTGAGGCGCGACTGGATCCGAATCGAGGAACCAGTGCTGGATGGGCGTCAGGGGCGCCGCACTGCTCACCGCACTTGCGGCGTTCGGGGGCGCGGCCTCCGGCGCGGGCGCAGCGTGGGCGCCGACCACCGCCGCGAGCTCGGCCACCGTCGGGTATTCGAACAACTGCCTCGGCCTGACCTTCAGACCCGTGTCGCCAGCGCGCGACGCAATCTGAATACTCAGGATCGAGTCGCCGCCAAGCGACAGGAAGTCATCGTGCACGCTGACGTGCGGGCGGCGAAACACCTCGGCGAAGATCCGGGCGAGTGTCTCCTCGGTGGGTGTCCGCGGCGCCTCAACGCCTCTGTCCTCGGCCGCCGGCACCTCGGGCCTGGGCAGCGCGCGGCGGTCCGTCTTGCCGCTGGGTGTGAGCGGCAGCGCCTCGAGCGACACGATCGACGCAGGCACCATGAACGCCGGCAGCCGGTCCTGCAGCGCGCGGCGCAGTTCGGCGGTGTCGATCGAACCGTTCGAGGGCACGACGTACGCCACCAGCCGCTTGCCCTCTGCGGTCTCGTGAACGGCCGCCGCGCACGAGGACACACCGGGCAGCGCCGACAGCGCCGCCTCGAGCTCGCCGAGCTCGATGCGGAAGCCACGCAGTTTGATCTGACCATCGCGCCGGCCCAGGAATTCAAGCGTGCCGTCGTCGCGCCACCGCGCGAGATCGCCGGTCTTGTACAGTCGTCCGCCGGACGTACCGCTGACGGCGTCGGGGATGAACCGTTCCGCCGTCAGTCGCGGCGCGCGCGCATAGCCGCGGGCGAGGCCGTCGCCGCCGGTGCACAGCTCTCCCGGCACACCGATCGGCAGCGGCTCACCCGACGGATCCAGGACGAACGCCGTGGTGTTTGCGATCGGCGGGCCGATGGGAATGGAGGTCGATTCCGGCGGCAGCCGCCGGGGAATGCAGTAGCAGCTCGTAAACGTCGTGTTCTCGGTCGGACCGTAGCCGTTGATGAGCGTCGTCGAGGAGAGCTCGGCGAGCCCACGCTCGATGTGCGGCACCGACAGCGCTTCGCCGCCGATGAGTAGCTGTCGCAAACCGCGCAGCGCCCAGGGCGCCTGTTCGATCACGGTGTTGTACAGCGACGACGTCAGCCACATCGAGGTGACGTTGCGCGTGTGCAGGAGCTCGCCCAGTTCCGACGGAACGGGCAGCCGTTCCGGATACACCACCACGCGGCCACCATGCAGCAGCCCGCCCCAGATTTCGAGCGTGGAGAGATCGAAGCTCACGGGTGAGAGCGACAGCAGCGTCTCGTCCGGCCCCAGATGCATGAACTCGCTGCCGAAGAGGAGCCGCACCACTCCGCGGTGCGTCACTTCGACACCCTTGGGACGTCCTGTCGAACCGGACGTGGATCCCACGTACGCGAGCGCATCCGGCGGAATATCGAGACCGAGGCGCGACGTCGGCTCGGCGGCGGTACTCGCCATGTCGATCTGCTGGAACTGCTGGAACGGCTCGGCCGCCAACCGTTCGGCAACGATCATCGCGGTCGCACCCGCGTCGACGAAGAGACCGGCGACGCGCGCGGGTGGGTCGGATGGATCCATCGCGAGGTACGCCGCCCCGGCTTTCGAGATCCCCAGCAGCGCGACGATGAGGTCCAGTCCGCGGTCGAGAAGGACGCCGACGCGCCCGTCAGTCCCGACGCCCGCCCGCTGCAGCGCGTGCGCCACCTGATTCGCCCGCGCGTCGAGCGCCGCGTACTCGAGCTGCTGATCGCGCCACTCGACGGCCACGGCGTGCGGGCGCAGATCGGCTCGAGCCTCGAAGAGACCTGGAATCGTTGCGTCCCCCGGATAGTCGCGCGCCGTCCGGTTCCATTCCTCGACCACCAGTTTCCGGTCGTGCGCGGTCAGCCGCGCGAGCGAGTCGACACGCTGATCGGGACCTGCCGTGGCGGCGTCGAGAAGCGTCAGGTAATGGCCGGCCATGCGGCGCACGGTGCCGGCGTCGAAGACATCCGTGTTGTAGATGAAGCTGACGTCGAGTCCGCCCGGCCGCTCGACCACGTGCGCCTCGAGATCGAACCGGGTTGTCTGCGACGCGTGCTGCATGGGGCCCGAGGACACGGCCGAGGCGTCACGTGCCGTCGACGTCGTCTCGAGCAGATTGAACAGGACCTGGAACACGGGATGCCGGCTGAAGTCGCGGTCCGGCGCCACTTCCGCCGTCACCTGATCGAACGGGACATCCTGATGGGCGAACGCCTCGGTCACCACCCGCTGCACGTCGCGCAGCAACTCGTTGAACCGTGCACCCGGCCGCAGGCGGGTCCGCACCGCGAGCGTGTTGACGAAGTAGCCGACGAGCGGCTGGATCTCGGCGCGGTCACGGCCGGCGACCGGCACGCCGACGACAATGTCCCGGCGCCCCGCGGCGTAGAGGCTGAGCAGCACGTTGAACGCACTGAGCAGCGTCGTGAACGTCGTCGCACCGCTGCGGCGGCCCAGCTCCCGACACGCGTCCGCCAGACGCGCGTCGATGGTCACCGTTTCGATGCGGCCTTCGAACCTCGGAGCGGCGGGCCGGCGCCGATCCGTGGGCAGGTCGAGCGCGGTCACGCCCTCCAGTTGACGGCGCCAGTACGAGATCCCCGTTTCCAGGCGGGCCTTCGTCAGCACCGCGCGCTGCCAGGCGGCAAAATCGCTGTATTGGACTGTCAGATTCGGCAGCGGTGACGGCTGGCCCGCCGCGTACGCCTCCGACAGCTCCCGGAACTCCCTGACGAATACGCCCATCGACCACGCATCGGTCACGATGTGATGCATGGTCAGCAGCAGCGACTGCTTCCCGTCCGGCATCCGAGCGAGCGTCGCCCTGAGCAGCGGTCCGTTCGCGAGGTCGAACGGCGCACGCGCCACCTGACGTTGAAGGACCGCGACGGCTCGATCCTGCCCGGCCGGCTCCGTGGACTGAAAATCACGAATCTCGAAAGCGAATCGGGGCTCCTCGTGGACGACCTGCACCGGCCGTCCCGACGTGGACGGGAAGGTAGTGCGAAGCACCTCGTGACGGCGGCAGATTTCGAAGAGCGATCGCTCGACGACGGCGGACGGCAGACCGGGGCGGACGGGCAGGGAAACGTGGACGTTGTAGGCGGGCGACTCGGGCTCGAGATGGTGCGCGATCCAGAGTTGTTCCTGGGCGAACGACAGCGGGGCTGACTGGCCTTCGTGGTTCAGCCTCGTAATCGGCAGGACCGACGCGTCGATGCCCTGCGCCGAGAGCAACTGATTGAGCAGCGCGAGCTTCTTCGGGGACAGGTCCTGCGTGTGCATATCGGCCGCGAGCGCACTCCTCCCGCTGACGGCGAGCGGTTCTGGTCGCTGCCGGAGGTCGAGTCCTTGTTGGTTGTCAGCGATGACGCGCCGGGCAACGCGTCAGTACGGAACGACTTGAGCAAGATCCAACCCGCGCCGTGGCGCGGCTGGTCGCCGTCGAGTAACTCGTTGACTTACTGGGTGTTAAGCGGTGCGAGGCGATGGAAGCGTGCCGCGATCGCGGATCAAAGTCGCCGCTCGACGAAACTAATATCGTGTGAGGCGGAACAGCCGCGCACAATCATCCGTTCACGCCGAGGCGTGTTCCGTAAAGGCGGCGCGGATCCGATGCCGAATCACCTCCGCCACCGCCAGGCGACTGTAGTTCGTCCGCACGTCATGGGCCGCCCGGGCCGCCTTCTCGCCGGCGCTGTGCCGATCCGTGAAGACCGCGCGCAATGTCTGGCGAAGGTGCGAGAGCGACGGATCGGCCCAGTTCCCCATACTCGTGAACTTCGGACCAATCACCGACGCCACAGGGACGGTCTCACAATCGATCAGATAGGAATTGTCCCGGGTCATGAATTCGGTGTTTCCCCCGAAGTTGGCGCCGATGGTCGGCTTCCGGAGCGCCATCGCCTCCGCCAGCGGCCGGCCCCAGCCTTCGCCGCGGCTGACGAGCACGAACGCGTCGGCGGCCGCGTAGAGACGCGCCACATCGGCAGCAT
>JBOGIQ010000335.1:0-6755 GCA_050742535.1 Vicinamibacterales bacterium
GCATTCCGAACATGACGTATGACATTGCACTCGCGAGGCACACGAGCGACGCGAAGCCTGCCTGTTTCAGGAGGGTGGTCCGCCAGGTGTCGGCTTCGGAAACCACTGCCGCCCCTTGGCCCGTCACCACGGTCAGGCAACCCATTGCGATGATTGCAATTGCAAGAACTCGCCGGACAGCGCGCATGAAATCCTCCCGACAAACCGTCTGAAGCACCCGCCGAAGCGTTTTCTACGGTCGAGCTGGCCGAATTCTATTCGCACCACAACGCTTCGAACGCACTTTTTCGACAGGGGCTGGCGGTTCGGGAGAAGAAATCGACGCGCTCTGGAGTGGGTCGACGATGTGGGTTCGCGAGGCCAGCCTGCAAGGCTCGCCCCACGAAATCACGTCGCCTACCTGCCGAATCGCGAACGGTCGGACAGCGCAATCGCCTTGCGCACCAGCGATACGAACTCGTCCCGATAGCCGCCGCGATCGCGGCCGACGCTGCCCGACGCCGTGTCGAGCACCCATTCGAGCGTCGCGTCGCCCTTGTAGGACGAGTCCTTGAGGATCATGCCGAACGCGGCAACCGCGGCGGCGAAGCGGACGTCCGGATCCGCGCGTTGAAACGCGACTGCGCGATCGGCCAGCGGCACGTCCATGCGCGTGCTCTCGGCGGCGTCCGGCAGCTTGTAGCGAAGGCGCAGCACCAGGAGATCGTTGCTATTCGGTATCGCCGGCTGCACTGCTGACTCGCTTCGGGGTGCGGGCTGGAACACCGATGGATCAATCGACGGCCCCGGCACCGTTCCGCCGCGCGGCACGATCTCGAACAGCGCGGTGACGGTGTGGCCCGCGCCCATGTCGCCGGCGTCCTTCAGATCGTTGTTGAAGTCCTCCGCGCGCAGGACCCGGTTCTCGTAGCCGATCAGCCGGTAGGCCTCCACCTTGCCCGGGTTGAAGTCGACCTGGATCTTGACGTCCTTGGCGACGGTAACGAGCGTGCCGCTCATCTCCTCGACCAGGACCTTGCGCGCCTCGTTCAGCGTGTCGATGTAGGCGTAGTGGCCGTTGCCCCTATCGGCCAGCCGCTCCATCGTCGAGTCCTTCAGGTTGCCCATGCCGAAGCCGAGCACGCTCAGAAAGACACCGCTCTTCGCGCGATCCTCGATCAGCCGGGTCAGGTCGGACTGGCTGGTGATGCCGACGTTGAAGTCGCCGTCGGTCATCAGGATGACGCGATTGGCGCCGCCACGAATGAAGTTGGCGGTGGCCTGCGCGTACGCCAGCTGAATGCCGGCCCCGCCGTTGGTCGATCCGCCGGCCTGCAGGTTATCGACGGCGCGCGCGATCACGTCCTTCCGGTCGCCGCGCGTCGGCGGAAGAACCAGTCCTGTCGCGCTGGCATAGACGACGATTGAGACGCTGTCGTTTTCACCGAGCTGATCGACCAGCAGTTTCAGACCGCTCTTGACCAGCGGCAGCTTCTGCGGCTCGTTCATCGATCCCGAGACATCGATCAGGAACACCAGGTTGCTGGCCGGCCGGCGGCCACGGTCGATCTCGCGCGCCTTGACGCCGAAGCGCACCAGGCGATTCCGTGAATTCCATGGTGCGGTGGTCACGGCCATGCTGACGCCAATCGGGCGCCCGCCCGACGGATTCGGATAGTCGTAGGTGAAGTAGTTGACCAGCTCTTCGATCCGGACGGCGTCCTGCGGCGGCATCTGGTTCTGGTCGAGGAACCGCCGGATGTTCGAGAACGAGGCGGTGTCCACGTCGATGGAAAAAGTCGCGAGCGGTTCCTGGCTTGCCCGCACGAATGGGTTCTCACCCGTTCGTGCGTACGACTCATTGGTCGCGGAAGGCCGGGGGCGCTCGAAGGTATCGGACACTCGACTCGGGGCTCCTCCGGCGACACCGCCCACAACGCCCCCACCGATACCGACCGCCTGGCCGCCCGCCATGACGCGGCCCTGGTTCTGAGCATCGCTTCCGCCGCGAAACACAGGTCCGCCACTTCTACCGCCGCCGCCACGTCCTCCGCCGGCACCAGGAGTAGCGGCAGGGGCAGGGGTCAAGGCGACGATGTTGTCGAGGGTGCGGACCGATTGACGAGCGCTCTGCGCATCGACGACTGGTGTTTCACCAGTTACGGTGATCGTCTCCGTGAGCCTCCCGACCTCCGGTACAACTGGCGCGGCGCTTGGGGCGGAAGGTGTGGTCGTCTCAACCTGTTTCAACGCGTCGGCCGGAGCCGATGCCCGCCCCGACAGGCTGATGACGGTCATCGGGCGTGCTGCCGGCGGTTCCGGTGATACCGGCCCGGGTTGATTGCCGGCAGCGGGCGGCGCCGGCGTTGCGGGAACACCTCGCTGTACGGATTCCACGGCGGCTTGCCTCGCCGGCTGCGGCATGCGCACGGCAACGGAGACGGCGATCGCGATCAGCGCCACCGACGCGGCGCTCACCGCCCATCGCATCGGCAGCATGGCGAACCACCCCGTTCTCGGTGCATCCGCCGCCTGCCGGATCGACGCGCGTTGCGCCGCGGTCAGGAGATCCGCGGGCGCCTCGTCAAAGGCCTCGGTCAGCGCCACGGATGCGGCCTTGAGATCCTCGACCAGCGCACGAGCTTCGTCGGACGACTCGAGGAGGCGCTCGACCGCCTCGGATTCAGCCTTGTCGAGCTCGCCGAGTACGTACGCCGTCCACTTCGGATCGTTCGGATTGATTCGCGTCATAACCGGCTCCTGTCGGGTGCTCGCCCAGGTGGCTGCGGATCGCGCGCACTGCTCGATGAAGAAGGAACCCCACGTTGCTCGTGGAGAGTGCAGTGATCGCCGCGATTTCCTTGTAGCTCAAGCCACCCTGAAACTTGAGGTAGACGACTTCACGTTGATTGCGGGGGAGCGTCTCGAGAACGTCGAGGACGCGGCCGAGGGCCTGACGGGCGTCGTGCTGCGCGTCGAGGTCGTACACCACGGGCGCCTCGGCGTCTTCGAGCGGCGTTGACCGCGACGCCTTCTCTCGCGTGTCGAGCGCCAGGTTCCGGCAGACGGTGAACAACCACGCCGCGAGATGTCCGTCCACCCGCGCCGGATCCTCTCGACACAGCCGGAGGAACGTCTCCTGGACGACGTCCCGGGCCATCTCCGCGTCGCCGAGCAGCCACTTCGCATAGCGGATTAGTGGCCGCTCGTGGCGATCGAGCGCGTCAACCACCCATTGGGTGTTTGGCATCCGGCTCATTCGAGTCCCCGATGTAGATAACGGAGCAGCGGGAGATTTATTAGACACTGCCGGCAGGTCACGCGGGGCCACGGAAACGAGATCTGCTAGGTCTGCTCTCCAATCAGTATCGCGACGTTGCCAACCTTGTGTCCGCTGTCGGCGTAACGGTGCGCGTCGACGATTTCGTCGAGCGTGTGGCGGCGGCCGATCACCGTCCGCAGCCTGCCCGCATCGATCAGTTCCCGCAGGAAGACGAGGTCGGCCTGCACAGGGGCTGCGGCGCCGGTGATGAATCGCGCCCGGCCGCGGAGATGGACCAGGCCGCCCGTGACCAGGGCGCGCGCGATTGCTCCAACCCCACCTGAAAAGCCAACCAGGAGATAGCGGCCTGCCGGCTTGAGCGCCCGCACGCTGCGCGGGAACCCGGCCTTGCCCAGCACATCGAGGATGACGTCGTAGACAGGTCCGTCGTCAACGAAGCTTCGCGTCGTGTAGTCGATCACGTCGTCGGCGCCGAGCGAGCGCACCAGATCGGCGTTGCCGCCGCTGCAAACGGCGGTGACGTGCGCACCGAAGTACTTCGCCAGCTGCACGGCGAACACGCCAAGGCTTCCCGATGCGCCGTGAATGAGCACACGTTCGCCGGGGACGAGCTTCGCCTTGCGCAGAAAGTACAGCGAGCACGCCGCGCCAACGAACACGGTGCCAGCTTCCGCGAAGGTCATGCTCGCAGGTTTGTGCGCAAGGAAGCCGTCCTCCGGCACGCACGCCAACTCGGCGTGAGCGGCGAATTTATCCCCGCGGGCACCGTAGACCTCGTCGCCGGGCGTGAACCGCGTCACGGCCGCGCCCACGGCGTCGACCGTGCCGGCGAGATCGACGCCGAGGACTTTGTGTTTGGGGCGGAATCCGGTCAGCAGGCGAATCAGGAGCGGGCCGCTGCGAAACATCCGGTCCCCGTAGCACACGCTCGACGCACGGACGCGGACGAGCACCTCGTTGTCTGCGGGCACAGGCGCCGGCACCTCGCGGACTTCCACCACCTCCGGAGGCCCATACCGCGTGACGACTGCCGCCTTCATCGCTCCTCGCGGAGACGACGAACCGGATGGGAAGGTTCAGTTACGCCGTGCACCCATTGATTTGAATCAACACGGCGTGGTTCGCGCATCGCGTAGCATCGCGACGCCCACCGCAATGATCAAGTCGTCAGATGCTGGCCCGTCGCTACGGGCCGCTTCGTTCGGGCCAGGGGTCCCCGACGTCGTCCAACTGCTGTCCTCTGACGAGCGGACAGAGATTGCCAGCATCGCGACCATCGTCGAGGTCCCGCCAGGCAGAGTCGTCTACCGCGAGGGCGCCAACGCCCAGGCAGTATTCATCGTGGCTGAGGGCGTGGTCAAAGTGTTTCGTGACCTGCCGAGCGGCAGGAGGCGCGTCATGGCGTTCCTTTTTGCCGATGACGCATTCGGTCTCGCCCAGTCCGGCCATTACGTGTACAGCGTGCAGACGATCACCGGCGTAAAGCTGTACCGCATACGGCTGACGGCCCTCGCCGCCACCCTGCGCCACAGCGGAGAGCTGGCGTCGCACTTCCTGTGCAAGGTGATGCATGAGCTCCGCGGCGCGCTCCGTCACAACGTCATCCTTGCGCGGCGCGATGCGGTTGGCCGGCTGGCCATGTTTCTCCTCATGCTCGAGCAGAACGCGCCCAGAGACGATTCGCGGATCGCCCTCCCGATGAGACGTTCGGACATTGCGAACTATCTCGGACTGTCGCAGGAATCCGTCAGCCGTGCATTGAGCAGGCTCGAACGGAGCAGCGTCATCGCGTTCCACGGACGCCACGAACTGCGCGTCCTGGATAGACCGAGGTTCGAAAAGATCGTCAGCGCCCTGTAAGGACCGCGCGGCGAACATGTTCGACGCGACGTTCGTCTAAGGACGTGGCATCCCCCACCCGGCAATAATTAAGAGAAACAGCGCAAGAGGAGCGCGGCGCATGAAATCCAGACTACTTGCGATCGCTCTGGCGATCTGCTCGGCTCCAGCGATCCTGCTCGGCCAGCAGGATCTCGCGGGCACCTGGCAAGGCACGCTGACCACATCTGCCGCGCAGCTGCGGATCGTTCTCAGGGTCACCAGAGCGGCCGACGGCAAGCTCGAGGGACAGTTGATCGCGATCGATCAGGGGGCGCAGCCGAGGACGATGAGCCAGCTCTCCCTGGACGGCCGGGTCGTGAAGTGGAAAGTGGATGCGTTGAGCGCGACCTACGAGGGGACGTTCACCCCGGACGGGAATGCGATCAACGGCATGGTCACTCAGACTGCCGCGCCACAGCCGCTGAACTTTGTCCGCGCGACACCTCAGACGGCATGGTCCATTCCCGAGCCGACACCGCCCCCGCGACCGATGGACCAAACGGCGGATCCAGGGATCGAAGTCGCCACGGTCAAGCTCAGCCCTCCCGACGTTCGCGGGCGCGGCATCGGGTGGCGAGGCGCAACGTTGAACGTCACCAATTACAACCTCCTCAACGCGATCACATTTGCCTACGATATGCACGAACAGCAGGTCTCAGGCGGCCCGGCCTGGAAGTCGACGGACCGGTTCGAGATCGTGATCAAGCCGGATACGCCGGGCCAGCCCAACCCGCGCCAGGTGAGGCGGTTGATCCAGAGGGTACTGACTGAGCGCTTTCAGCTCGCGTTTCACACCGAAAAGCGAGAGGTGTCGGTGTACGCCATCACCCAGCTGCCAAACGTCCCACTCAAGATGACCGCGGCGGCACCGGGATCGAACCTGCCGACGCTCCGATACCCGCAGGCGGGCCTGCTTCCAGCCCGAAACGCGACGCTCAGCGAACTTGCGCAGTCTCTGCAAACGGCCGTGATGGATCGTCCGGTGATCAACCTGACGAAGATTGAAGGGCGATACGATTTCACGCTCGACTGGATGCCCGACGAAGCCCAGTTCGCGACGTTCGGCCGCGTGAATGTGCCGGACACCGGCAAGCCAAACATCTACGAAGCGTTCCGCGAGCAGCTGGGCCTGCGGCTTGAAGCGACGCGGGCGCCGGCCGACATCATGGTCATCGACAAGGTTGAAAAGCCTTCGGAGAACTGAGACGCGCGAGTGGTATTCTCCTGCCCCATGAGCAGGATCCCGTGCATCGCCGTTGCCGCGTTTCTTTCCGCCGTCATGGCCGGCCCTGCCGGCGCCCAGGGACGCGGAGGTATTCCCGTTCCGCCATTGCCGGACCAGCCGTGGGAGTACCAGACGGCGAACGTGAGGATCCGCGTTCGCGTGTTGACCGCCGGTCTCGAGAATCCCTGGAGCCTCGAGTTCCTGCCTGATGCGTCGATCCTGATCACCGAACGGAACGGACGGCTGCGTCATTTCAAGGATGGCAAGCTCTCCGAACGGGTCGCAGGCCTGCCGGCGGTCGTCTCCGACAACTTCATCAGCGGTCTGCACGACATCAAGCTGCACCCCAACTTCGCCCAGAACCGGCTCGTCTACTGGGTCTACAAC
>JBOGIQ010000336.1:0-6710 GCA_050742535.1 Vicinamibacterales bacterium
GGCGTGCGCACGCCGGCGACCACGTCCTCGCCCTGCGCGTTGATGAGGAACTCGCCGTAGAACTCTTTCTCACCGTTGGCCGGATTGCGCGTGAAGGCGACGCCCGATCCCGATTCGTCACCGGTATTGCCGTAGACCATCGCCTGCACGTTGACCGCCGTGCCCCACTCGGTCGGGATGTTGTATTTGCGGCGGTAGACGATTGCGCGGTCGTTCATCCAGGAGCCGAATACGGCCCCGACGGCACCCAGCAGCTGCTCCCACGGTGACGAGGGAAAGTTCTTCCCCACGCGTTCCTTGACCAGCGCCTTGAAGCGGCGGACGAGCTCCTGCAGGTCCTCGACGGTGAGCTTCGTATCCTCGATGTCGCCGTGGTAGCGCTCGTGCTTCAGCCCCTCGATCACCGTCTCGAACGGCTCGTGATCCTCGCCGGGCCCCTTCTGTACGCCGAGGACGACGTCGCCGTACATCTGAATGAAGCGGCGGTAGCAGTCCCAGGCGAAGCGCGGGTTCTGCGTCTTCATCGCGAGCGCTTCCACCGTCTGATCGTTCAGCCCGAGGTTGAGAATCGTGTCCATCATGCCGGGCATCGAGTCGCGCGCGCCCGAACGGACCGACACCAGCAGCGGGTTCTTCAGATCGCCGAACTTCTTCTTCGTCTGCTGCTCGATCGAGGTCACGCCGGCATCCATCTGCGCCTTGAGCGCGGCTGGGTACTTGCGGCCGTTGGCGTAGTAGTAGGTGCAGACGTCGGTCGTAATCGTGAACCCGGGCGGCACCGGCAGCCCGATACGGCACATCTCGGCAAGGTTGGCGCCTTTTCCGCCGAGGAGCGGCTTCATGCTGCCGTTGCCATCAGTCTTCCTGCCGAACAGATAAACAAATTTCCCGCTCTTGGTTTTTGTCTTTTTCGCCGCCTTCGCCATTGGTCTCCTTCGGTCGGCACCCCTGAAGGGGCGCCCTACGGTCAGCACCCCCTGAACCGGCGCCCTACGTTCTCACTTAGTCAGTCACGATTTCAGAAATGTCCGCGATGTCCAGGATGCGGTCGCGCAGCCGTCCAACCAGCGAGAGCCGCGCCTCGCGCAGCTCTCCCTCGTCGGCCATCACCAGGACATCGTCGAAAAGCTTCGCGACGAGCGGCTGCAGCGCACCGATCTCCGTGAACGCACGACGATACTCGCGCCTGCCTGCCGCGTGGCTCAACGCGGACTCCAGGCCAGGCAGTGCGTTGACGAGTGCCAGTTCAGCCGGCTCGGTCAACCGCTGCGGCCGCACTTCCGTAACGGGCGGGACGTCTTTGGTGATGTTCTTAACCCGTTTGAACAGCGTCGCGACGCCTTGCAGCTCAGGTGAGCCGCTCAGCTGCGCCAGCGCTTCCAGCTTCAGGCGGGCTTCCACCACATCCACATTCGGCCAGGCGTGAAGCACTGCCCGGATGTTACGAATGTCGAATCCTCGTTCCTGAAACAGGTATGTAACGCGCTCGCGAACAAACGTAACCAGGGATGCGTGCGCCTGACCCTCCAGCGCAAACTCGCCGTGATGCGCGGCGTACTCCAGGAGCGCCTCGACGGGGATTCGTCCCACCGGCCCGATCAGGTCCGGCAGGTCGGTGAGAACCTTCACCACTCCCTGTGCCTGCCGGCGAAGTCCCAGCGGATCGCGGGAACCGGTCGGACGCTCTCCCGCAGCGAACATGCCGACCAGCGAATCGAGCTTGTCGGCAAGCGAGACCGCGACCCACGTCACCGCCGCTGCGCCCAGCTGCTGGCGTGAAGGAGGCGCGTCCGCTTCGACGCCAATCGGCAGATAGTGGTAGTAGATCGCCTTCCAGACGGCCTCCGGCTTTCCTTCTTCGCGGGCGTAAATGCCGCCCATCGTGCCCTGCAGCTCGGTGAACTCACGCACCATATCGGTGGCAAGGTCCGCCTTGCAGAGCAGCGCCGCCTCTGTCGCCTGCGCCTCCGTGTTCGGCTGCCCCAATGTTTTTGCGAGCTGCCCGGCGAGGCGAGAGACGCGCAGGGCCTTCTGCTTGTAGTCGCCAAGGCTCTTGTGGAACAGGATCGTCGACAAGCGGTCGATCCGCGACTCGAGCGGCTGCTGGCGATCTTCGTCCCAGAAAAACCGGGCGTCGCGAAGCCGCGCCGTGAGCACCCGCTCGGCGTTGCGGGCGATCACCTCCGGCTTTTCCGCCTGCGTGTTCGTCACGGCGAGGAACGCCGGCTTCAGTCTGCCCTCGTCATCCACCACCGGAAAGTAGTGCTGGTGGTGAATCATGGTGGTGGTCAGCACTTCTTCCGGAAGCTGGAGGAACTCGACCGGATAATGCCCCGCGACAACCGAGGGGTATTCGACGAGGTCGGGAACCTCCTGCAGCAGTGACGAGTGCGCCGCGACGAGGCCGCTGACGCGGCCGCCCAGCTTGCGCGCGTGTGTTTCGAGCTCGCGCCTGATCTTCGACTCGCGCTCGCTCCGCTGCAGGATGACGAAGTTTTCGAGCAGCCGCGCTTCGTAGTCGTCGAACGTCTTGATCTTGATCGCCCGGCCGGCACGTCCGCTCGTGGTCAGAAAGCGGTGTCCGTAGGTATTGGCTCCCGTCCGGATGTCCTGGACCGTCGGGCCCTGCGCCAGCTCGGTACGGCGAATGACGAATGGCACCACGCGTCCGCCGTACAGCAGGACGAGCCATCTGATCGGCCGCGCGAAGACGAGGTCGCCCTTGCCGTCCTCGAGATAGGCGTCCCAGCGCATCTGCTTTGGAAACGTCAGGCTTCGCAGCAGACCGGCCATGACGTCCGGCAGCACGTCGACGGTCGCCTTGCCGCGTTGCCGCACCGTATAGGCCAGATAGGGACCCTTCGGCGTGTCCTTCCGCTCGAGAGCGGCCACCTCCACGCCGTACTTCCTCGCGAACCCCACCGCGGCAGGCGTCGGCTCCCCGTCCGATTTGAATGCTGCCGATACGGGAGGCCCGGTAACGAGCTCTTCGAAATCCGTCTGCCGCTCGGCAAGCTTGACGACGCGCCCGGTCAGGCGACGGGGCGTGCTGTACGTTTCAGCCGGCGCATCCGTCTCCAGCCGGTGCTCCTTGAGCCGGGCGTCCAGCTGCTCGCCGACCTGCCGGGTCAGGCCTGGAAGCCAGCTCGCCGGAATCTCCTCGCAGCCGATCTCGATCAGCAGCTCGCGATCCACCTACGCGCCCTCCGCCGATTGCGGCGACGCCTCGGTCGCGTCGCCGACGTACGCGCGCGCGATCTTGACCGCGAGCTGACGCACACGAAGGATGTACGCGGTCCGTTCAGTGACGCCAATGCTGCCGCTCGAGTCGAGGATGTTGAACAGATGCGAGCATTTCAGCGCGTGTTCGAGTGCGGGCCACACCAGGCCCGAGTCGAGCAGCTGCCCCGCGAAGGCAAAATTCTTGTCGAACAGATCGCGATGGAGCGCGGCGAACTCCGCCGGCGGAATGTTCACCTGACCGAACGCATACTTCGACTGTTCGACTTCCTCCCGCAACCGGACTTCCCCGTATTTCACGCCGCCGCCCCACTCCAGATCGAACACGTTCTCGACGCGCTGCAGGAACATCGCGATGCGCTCGAGGCCGTAGGTGATCTCGCAGGAGATCGGCGCGAGATCCATGCCGCCGACCTGCTGGAAGTAGGTGAACTGCGTGATCTCGAGACCATCCAGCAGGACCTGCCACCCGATCCCCCAGGCGCCAAGCGTCGGCGACTCCCAGTTGTCTTCCTCGAACCGGATGTCGTGCTGCCGCGGGTTGATGCCGCACGCTTCGAGGCTGTCCAGATACAGCTGCTGCACTTCGTCCGGCGACGGCTTCAGAATGACTTGATACTGGTGGTGTTTGAACAGGCGATTCGGATTCTGTCCGAACCGGCCATCGTCCGGCCGACGCGACGGCTGGACGTACGCAACGCTCCACGGTTTGGGCCCGAGCACACGGAAGAGCGTCTCCGGGTGCGACGTGCCGGCGCCGACTTCCAGATCGAGCGGCTGCTGCAGCAGGCATCCGTGGGACGACCAGAATGCCGACAGCTTGAGGATGAGGTCTTGGAACGTCACGAAGCGACTGTCTTTTAGCTTTCCGCGCGGCGCAACTCGCGAAGCACCCTGTCCGATTTCAACGACTTCTCCAAATGCGTCGCGATCAGCGCACGATGCACGCCTTCCAGTTCCCGCAGGACGCGCACGTCAGCCGGCACGGCGCCAACCTCGTGCGGCGGAACGGCTCGCGCCGAGGCCAGGAATCCCAGTGCCTGTGGCGACAACGTGCCGCGCACCTCGGGGTATACCCCCTGCAGGCGCAGCAGCCAGTACTCGAAATAACGCGCCAGCGGCTCCGGCGGCGCGCCGGCCGTCAGCGCCTCCAGCATGGACGCACCCAATCGGTACAACCGATCGTCGGCGTCGCTGTCCTGCGCCCACTCGTCGAGCAGTTCCGCGATGTATTCGACGAGCAGATAGCGGCCCGCCAGAGCGGGTGTCGCCGCGCTCGACGATTCTTTCAGCGACGACGCCGTCAGCGACAGTGGCGAGCGGACCGTCTCGGCGTAGTTCAGCCCGACCAGTTCCCGCCGTTCGCTCTCGAAATACGCCACCCTGACTTCGGTCAGCGGCTCGAGCGCGCCGGCAAATCGGGACCGCTGCCGCCGTGCCCCCTTGGCAACGCCGCGCTTCTTACCGCGGTCCTTCGTCAGGAACACGACGATCCGGTCGGCTTCACCCAGTTTATAGGTGCGGAGAATCAGCGCTTCGGCTGTGTGCAGCGGCACGAATCCGTCTATTTTAGTGGCAAAACCCTGCTTACAAGCCCGCCAGGTGCTGAATAAAGATGGTCGCCAGACCCAGGTACGCGAAGAACCCGGCGATATCGGTCAGCGTCGTGATGAACACGGACGAGGCGAGCGCGGGATCGACGTTCGCCGCCCGCAGGCCGAGCGGCACCAGCGTCCCGGCTGTGGCGGCGACGAACATGTTGATGATCATCGCCGCGCCGAGTACCAGACCGAGCGTCGCGTTGCCGCGCCAGACCCACGCCACCAGCGCAGCGATCACCCCGAGCACCATGCCGTTGCCCAGTCCGACCGTCGCCTCCTTCAGCAGCGCCTTCCTCGAGTTGCTCCACGTCAGCTCGCCAAGCGCGATACCGCGAACGATCACGGTCAGCGTCTGCGTGCCCGCGTTTCCACCCATCCCGGCAACCACGGGCATGAAGATCGCGACGGCGGCCAGCTGGTCGATCGTCGGCTCGAAAATCGCCACGACGACCGTGGCGAGAAACGCGGTCATCAGGTTGATGCCGAGCCACGGCAGCCGTTTCCGGAACGACTCGCTCGCCGGCGTAAACGCCCGGTCGTCGCCGGCGACACCGGCCAGACGGTAGATGTCCTCCGTCGCCTCGTCCTTGATGACGTCGATGACGTCGTCGACCGTGATGATCCCGACCAGCTTGTTCTCTTCGTCGACGACGGGAATCGCCAGCAGGTTGTACGCGGCCACCTGCCTCGCCACTTCCTCCTGGTCCATGTCGACGCGGGCGCTGATCAAATCGGCGGTCATGATCCGCTTCAGCGGCGTTTCCGGCGACACGAGGAGCAGCCGGCGCAGCGACACGACACCCACCAGGTGCATCCGGTCGTCGACGACGTAGAGGTAGAACACCATCTCGACGTCGCGGTTGTTCTGGATCTCGGTGATCGCCTCGCCAACCGTCATGTCCTCGTTCAACGCGAAGACACTCGGGTTCATGATGCGGCCGGCCGTCTGCTCGTCGTATTCGAGGAGGTTCTCGACGACCCCCGACTCCTTGGGGCGCATCAAATCGAGGACAGCCGCCGACAGCTCTTCGGGCAGGTGATCGATCAGCGCGGCGGCATCGTCCGACTCGATCTCCTGAGCCAGTTTGGCGATCTCTTCCGCCGAGCGAGTGGCGAGGAGTGCGGCGCCTTTCTCGGGGCCGAGCTCGGAAATCGTCTCCATGGCGAGGCGGCCGTTCCGATCCGCCAGGAGGCTGAAGGCGGCCTCGCGGTCCTTGTCGGGCAGTTCGCCGAGAATCTGGGCGAGGTCGGCAGGATGCTGCTTCTGCAGCAGGTTCAACAGGTTAGCGGTTGCACCAATGCGCAGCAGTCGTTTGACCGAGTCGAGGACGAGATCGATTCTGCGCTGCGCCGCCATTGTGAATCTTCCGACACTGATAAACGGCTCAATGTAGCACGGAAGAAACACGAAGATCGGCGCGTCTAATGGTCAGGTGGGTGGGGGTGGCGACGTGAGCTCCGAAATCCTCGAGGCATGTCGCCGCGGGGACCGGGAAGCGTTCCGGGCGCTGTACGAGGCGTACAAGGACCGCGTCTACTCGATCGCGTTCTACTTCTTTCATGCGGATGCCGATGCGGCAAGCGAGGTAACCCAGCAGGTGTTCCTGAAGTTGATGCGTGAGATCGCCCGTTTTCGCGGAGACGCCGCGTTCTCGACGTGGCTCTACCGGATGGTCGTCAACGCGTGTGTCGACCGGTCGCGCAGCCGGCGCAGGGACGCGGACGCCGGCGATCCGGTGGTGCTCGACCGCATGCCGGCGCCCGGCTCGCACGAGGAGTCGTTCGCGCAGAAGCAGCTGGCGGCATCGGTGCAGCAGGCGATTGCGACGCTGCCGGCGAAGCTGCGCGCGGCCATCCTCCTGCGATATT
>JBOGIQ010000337.1:0-6682 GCA_050742535.1 Vicinamibacterales bacterium
GCGCCCAGTAGATCACAGCCCGGATCGCCGCCCAAGCGCTTTCCGCGCTGCGCGGCAGCCCCGCGCCGCACCTCGTGTCGAGATGTGTTGGATCCTCAGCCCGAAGGGTTCGCGCCACACTACGCCTGTTGCTCGCGCGCGGTGTACAGACGCGCGGGCACGAGCGCGGGAACAATCAGCAGAGCAGCGTTCGGCAGTGCGCTCGCCGCCAGGCGCAACGCGCTGACGCTGTCCGGCGACGCCTGTTCGAGCGCGGCAGACATCACCGCCCAGGCCCCGGCGAACCCGGCCGCCGCCGCGACCACGAGGACGGCCCGCGCCGCAACCGTCACCTCACGCTCGAACACATCATGGCGGACGAGATACAGGGCGCCAATCGCGGTGCCCAGCAGGCGCCCGGCATCGCCGGCATCAGGCAACCCGACGAGGAGCGCGCCACCGGCAAAGACGATCGCGATGGCCATGATCCGGTGCGCCGGCCAGGGATGATGCTTGCGCGATTCGCGGACGAGGTGCGCCATCTTCAGCACCGCGAACGCCGCGGCGATTGTGCCCAGTCCGACCAGCACGCCGCCGACGACGTCGCCGAAAAAGTGGCGGCCGAGATACATCCGCGAGACGCCCATTGCCGCAATCCACGCGATGGCCATCACCCATCCGCGCCGCCGCCATCCGAGCAGCATCGCCAGTCCAACGGCGAACGTCGTCGTCGTACTCACATGGCCGGAGGGGAACCCGTAACTGTCCTCGACTTCGGTTGGCGTGTCCGCATCGCGATGCCGCAGCTCGGATGCCCAGAGCGACAGCGCCTGAACGCGTGTGTCGGCGTCAGGCCGCTCGAGGGAAGCGGACGTTTTGGCAATGTCGGTGAATGCGCCGTTCAACGCCAGAAGGACCAGCACAGGAACGGCGGCGCGCACGCGAAACCCGAACGCGAGCAGCGCGGCGATGGCGACATACGCGCGGGTGTAGCCAAGCGTGGAGATCCCGTTCATCGCGGCGGTCAACGCAGGCGACGCCCACGACTGCAGCCAGATGACGGGATCGACGTCGAACATTTAGCAACGTCGTTCGAGAATCTCCGCGCGCTTGGTCTTGAACAGCTCCGTCCACTCGTCGATCGTCGCGAAGCCGGAACGAGCTTTCGCCGGATCGCGCAGCCGCAGCGTCACGCGCGACACTTCGAACAGGGCGCGTATCTGCGCATCGGACAGCTGCCCCAGCAGGTTGGCGAGAAAGGCGCGGCCCTCTTCGCTGATGACCGGGTCCTTCAGCGTGCCGGTGAATGATTTGGGCAGATTGCCGACGCATCCGGTCGCGCCCTCTTTCCAGATCGGGGTTGCCGCCCACGCGACGTAATTCATCCCCTTGCCGTTGGTGTTCATGAAGTTGGCCGTGCCGAACGTCAGGCCGACGTCGCTGACCATCATGAACGGGCTCTTGCAGACGGCCGTCGGACCTTCGGCCTCGGGCGCCGCGTCCAGGCACATGAGCCGCTGCTGCTGCGGCTTCGTGTCGGTGTGCTGCATGAACACCGCAAGGAGCTTCAGCGCGTCACGGTGCGCCCGTGGCCCGGCCCGGACCGCATCGCTGTCCAGTTCGGTCCAGGACCAGGAGCTGTCGGGCTCGAACTCGCGGCCCGGCATCTTCCGCTCGATCGTCGCCGGATCGAACAGGAATTCCTTGTTCTCGCGCGCGATGCCGCCGAGGGTCGACGGGCACCCGCGGCAGATGACGCGCACCGGGTACATGCGATCGGCGCCGAATCCAAGCGCCCACATCAGGCGCGTGGCCGCGACTTCACCGAACACCTCGGCGTTGGTGCCGCCGAACTTCACCTTCAGCTCATCGTCGCCGGCGACGCACGCGAACTTGGGCGAGCCTCCCGCCAGTTCCTTCGGCGAATAGTCACACGTCACCGTCGCCTGGAACCGGAACGCGCCCCTGTCGTTCGGGCCGGTTCGAATGTCCATTGTGCGCACGTTCGTCGGTGACCAGACATGCGCTCGTGCGAGTGCGTCCGTACGCGCCGGAGAATCCGCGCCTTTCGTCCCCTGCGAGATGCCCGGCAACGCCGACGAACTGATTGCCCCGCATCCAACGACGGCGACGAGGAGCGCGCTGGCGGAGAAGAGCCTTACCATGCCCGCCCTAGTTGCAATCGGCAGGCCCAGCCGAACCGGCTGAACTATGGAGCGGTTTCCACAACCTCTGCCGTGGACGATGTAACCTCCGCCTCAGTTTTTACAATTCTGATCACAAAGAGTCGCATCACGACATGTCGAGTCCGCTCGAAAGTTGTGCAGGTTCCTCAGTGCTCATCGTTATCCTACTGACGCCATCGCCTGCCATAACGGGTTGCGTCGTCATGCTGGCCCTGCTGGATTTCATCGCGACCCATACGGCAACGTTTGCGCTGACAGTGGTCGTCGACGCAGCGGCGGTGCTGGTGCGCGATCAGCGGAGCAATCAGAGGCGGTCCGCCTGAAGGCGGACACTCCGTAACGGCGGACACTACGGCGCAGGTTTCGCCGCGTAGTATCCCTCTCTCGCCCGGACGTCCAGATTCGTGTGTTCCGGGCGGACCAGGCGAATCTTCACCTCTCGCCATCGTCCGTCCTTCGCCGCATCGGTGGAGA
Source organism: Vicinamibacterales bacterium (assembly GCA_050742535.1). GTDB lineage: Bacteria > Acidobacteriota > Vicinamibacteria > Vicinamibacterales > UBA2999 > Gp6-AA40. The sequence goes on from JBOGIQ010000337.1 coordinate 2,640, forward strand.
CGTAACCAAGGCTGTATCGCGAACGAACCTCGCTCACGATGCGCCGGTGCACTTCCTCAATCTGGTTCCGTCCATACGGAAACATGGTCAACCCGCCGGTCTCGTCGGAGATTCGTCTCAGACGAAGTGCCTGCATGGAGCTCTTCACTCCGCTGAAATCGACCGCGAACACTGTGACCCCCGATCCTCGGACCGCTCTCAACACCTGCTCGAACGTCGCCCTGCTGGCGGTGTCTGCACCGTCGGTGAACGCGACGAGCGCGTGGCGCCCCGGTTGGCCCGCCGCTTCGACGAGGTACGATCTCAACCCGTCCCAGAGAGCGGTCGATGCTCCTTCGTTCCGCTTGAGGCGGCGGACACGCTCGACGAGCGCAGCGACGTCGCCCGGCGTGAAACGCGACCGGCGAGCGTCATTCCCTACTTCAACCAGTGTGTAATCGATCGCTTCCGGCAGCCGGTTCAGGACCTCGATGGTGGTGTCGCGAAGGAGCGGGAGCCGCCCCGCCATACTGCTGCTCAGGTCCAGCAGAATGCCGACGTGAAGGTCGGGTGATCGTTCATCACTGCTGCCTGCGAACACGCTGAGAGTCTGACGTTTTCCGTTCTCGACCACTTCAAAATCGTCGGCGGTCAGACCACCGATGATTGAACCGCGTCTGTCGGTCACGACGACGTCGAACTGGACCAGGTCGATCCCGGCGCGAATCACGAGAGGGTCCTGCCCCGCAGGCTTGCCGACGCTGGCGCCAGCACCCACGATTTGCGAGAGCACCGCGAAGATCACGAACGGGATGGAAGTGGCGCAGACTCCGAATAACCGGCCCATGATCGCTAACCTCATCAACTCAGGCCCCGGCCGGGAATTTGCCTGTCGATCAGCCTAGGCGTAGATTGTTGCCGATTCAAACGAGATCCCGATGCGCACGATAGTTACCGCCATTCTGCTGCTCAACACGTCGTTGACGGCTTTCGCGCAGACGCCCGCGTTTGAGGTCGCCTCCATCAAGCCGGTGGATCTGACTGCGAAGATCATCAGGAACGGCATCGAGGTCTTTCCTGGAGGACGGGTGGTCCTGTCGGGCCAGACACTGCGATCGCTAGTCTCGATCGCCTTCAACCATACGCGCGTGCAGAACGCCAGCGGCGACGCATGGATCGAGAACGATCGTTACGACGTTCAGGCGAAGCCGCCGGAGAATTCGGGGATCACCAACTTCAATCACAGCCTTTTCGGGATCGAGGATCCTCTACTGCGCGAAATGCTTCAGGCGCTTCTGATTCGACTGAGGAGTCACATGCCGGTAGACGTCCGACTCAGATATCTCGACGGCACCACCGAAACCCACGTCGGTCTGGACCTCGGTGAGCCGGCCCACGGAGTGCCCCGACAGCCGGTGCAGAAACTGGATGAGGAGGGGTGGTGGCGCTCCTTCCGCGATTCGGGCACTGTCGATGCTGAAGGCCTCGTCGTGTTTGAAGAGGATCCCACGATCCACAGAATCAAGAACTCCGCCCCTCGCACTTTGGAGGGCACAGTCTTTGACGACCACGGCGCTCCCCTCGCGTCGGCCAGCGTAGCGATCATCGACCGTCGGGACGGAGAGATTCTCGGACAAGGCTCAACGAACGACGTCGGCTATTTCCAGCGCACCGCGGCCACGACCAAAGACCGCGTGAGCCATCATTACGTGATCACCACCAGAACCGGACTGTCCTGCGACTTGATCGATGCGTCTGTCGTGACCGAAACGGAGGACGCCAAGATCGTGGAACTACGAGTGCGGCTGTAGAACACATCCCGTCTCGGCTGCTACCGGCGTGGTGGCCGGTTTGACCTGTCCATCAGTGGCCGGTTTTCAGATGTCCACCGAGGGTCTTGGTGCCCTTCGTGAACGGCTCTGTTGGTGCTTCCTCCCCCCATTCGTGTCATCGGTGGTAATCCGTTCCTTACGGTGCCACCTCGGGTCACGACGGTGTCGGAGCCGTCGACCGCACGGCGGTGAAATCAACGGCTGCCGTCACTCCTCACGAGCTCACGTATGACAGATCCCCATGACCGTGTTGTTCGACATGTCCGTCTCCGGAAATGCCATCAAGGCATTGGCGGTGATGCGGAAGTGGAGGATCTCGCCATGCCAGCAGTTCGGCGGAACAGGAACAGGAACGAGCACCTGCTGATTCGCCGGCAGCGGATTCACGGGCAAGTCGGTCGTCTGGTTGCAATCGAGAAATTCGACGCGCAGCGTGGACGCCGGCGCATCGCCTGGTCCCAGATTCTTGACGAACACTTCGAGCTCGACTCGCGATTTGCAGAAGCCGCTCGGGAATGGCTGTCGTCCCTGCGGATGCGGCGGCAGCGGGACGAGATTCGGCAGCTCCTCGTCGCCTTCCGTATCGAGCGGCGGCACCCGCTCGGTGTGAAAGGTTTCGACTTCCTTGTCCGCTCCAGCGGCGGTGTACACCGCCACGACCTCGAGCGGCGTGCGGCTGGTGAGAATCACAAAACCCTTGGCCAGGCATCCAGGCATCAGCCGCGCGTGGCGGTGTACGTCCGGGCAATCGATCTCGAACGATTCGAGCGGTCCAAGCTCGGACCAGCCGGCATCCACGACGTGGCCCGGCGTTTCACCGGGAAGTGCGGTCGAGATCACCTTGTGGATCTTGATCGGCTTCCGCGACGGATTGTGGACGTTGATGGCGGTGAAGTAGTGACCGCGCGCGAGAATCTTTCCCTCGCACTTCCCGCAGACGAACTTGACGCTGTAGCGGTAACTGCGCGCGGGTGGCCGGAGCGAACCCGGGGGGGCTCCGGGTGGCGGTGTTCCGGGGGTTCCGGGTGTTGGGCCTGTTCCGGGAGTTCCGGGGGTTCCCGGCGGGTTCGGATTCGTGTTGGCCATGCGTCGCCTCCTGCTTCAGAAGCAGCTCTCAAATTGCGTGTCGAACAGAGGGACAATTCTCTCGATGGCGGGTCGGGATTGAAGGAGTGCGCGTGATCCTAGGCACGTCCCACGAGAGAGTCAACGCGTTCTTGATGGAAACCGAACAACGCTGGCGCGAAAAGACTTTTCTGTGCAACCTCGGCAGCAACACGTCGCGATTGTGAGCGATGCACCCGCAGCGGACAAACGTTTGTGCGTGGAATGATAGGACACGACTCGAAGGAACTCTATCGACACGTTACTGCACTCTCTGATCGAGCTGCGGCCGTTCGAGGCGCTCGATGACGAGCATCTCCAGCTCGGTCGTGACAGGCCGCAACATGAGGCCCAGTTGTTCTTTCACCGCCGTAAACACCGAGACGCCACCGCCCTGGTCAGCGACGCCGGGGAATTCAAACGGAAAGCCCGACCCCGGCTCTGGTGAGAATTTCAGGTCGACGTCGTAGAGGCCGACGAGCCCTGTCCGATCGACGACGGGCCGGCCGACCGCCATCTGGAGAAACACGATGAGCGCTCCAATCGGCGCCCGCCGGGTGAATATGGTGCTGATTCCGGTGCCGGAGGCGCCTTCACATCCGCCTCGTGGCGGCACTCCGGCCCGCGGCTTGGCCGCGACATCCCGCTGATCGCATTTCTCCGCTGCCGGCTGCAGCGCTCGACCCAACGGCTGGTTTCGCCCCTCGCGCTCGAGTGCATACGTGGGCACCGTGCGCTTTTCCTTTTTGGCGACGATGCGGAAGTGGTCCCGCAAAAGCGCGCGCAACAGCGCACGCGACGAACCCGGATTGAAGTGCTCTGGAGCGAGAGCACTGATATCGAAGAGATCGTGTCGTGCCCAATCCGGGTAACCTACGATGCGGTCCACTCGGGTGCTGTACGCGGCGATGATGAGCTGCAGCACGTTGACCCGCACGGCGATGAAGCGGCCGCCATCGTCAATGGCTGCGCGCGACAGCGGGTTCGATTCGGACCTGTTTTGATTCTCCCGGATGACCACGGTCTCGAACGCGGCGCCGGACCGATCGGCGCCGGGCGGCTCGGGGGGCAGCCGGACCTGGCCGTACGCCGGGATGCTGATTGCGAGCGCAACGATGCCGCTGACGA
>JBOGIQ010000338.1:0-6680 GCA_050742535.1 Vicinamibacterales bacterium
GTCCTTGTCGCGTTCACGGATCGCTTCCTGGCGGTCCTTTTCACGGTCGCGACGCGCTTCCTCGATTCGAGACTCGCCCTCACCGCTCGAACAATCCAGCGAGGAACTCGCCCGTTCCGGCAGGCCCTGTCAGCTCCAATACGGTTGGGCCGTTGTCTGGCTGCACGGTGCTCGAAGACCGGAAAAATCGACACCAATGACGTTCCGCTTCGACAGCACGAGCGAGGGTGGACAACGTCTCGGAAGCCGCCTGAAACCGCAGCCGGATTCCCTCAGAAGGCAGCTCGCGATGGTCGGCTAGATCCAGGAGCTCTGATAGCAGACCCAGGCGACGAGTTCAAGGGTTTCAGGTGTTAGCGAACACACAACCGGCAAATCAGATTCCATCACGACCATCCTTCACGTTCGATCAACCACCGAACGCGCGCGCGAATGTCGTCGCGAATTTCGCGCAACTTTTTCGATTGCTTCCCTGTGGGATCTTCGAGTGGCCAGTCATCGCGTTTGGTCCCAGGAACGTACGGGCACTCATCGCCACATCCCATTGTCACCAGCACCTGCGCCTGTTGTGCGAGGTCTGGTGTCAACTTCGTGGTGGATGCACCAGCAAGTTCCACTCGGGTCTCCCGCGTGCGATTCAGGTGGGTTGGTAGCGGCGAACGATCGCCAGCATTCTGTCGAAATCAATCGGCTTAGGCACAACATCTACTGCGCCGAGTCTGTCGGCTTCGCGCTCACAATCGTGGATCGCGCTGAGAATCACGACAGGGACGTTCGCCAACGTCGCATCGCGCAATCGCAGCTGCTCTTCGCGAAAGCGCCACCCGTCCATCACCGGCATTGTTAGGTCCAGTAGCACCACAGAAGGCCGATGCTGCTCGAGCCGCTTCAATCCCTCCGCGCCGTTCTCCGCAGCGACCACCGGGACTCCGGAAAAGGTCAGGAATTCCTCGACCATGTGACGCGTGTCCGCGTGGTCTTCGATGAGCAATACGGGACGGTCTTCGCCTGACATGCCGGGGAGGTCTATCGCCATCTATCGGGGCCTGGTTCTCCGATCTGTAGATCACTAAGGACGTCCGACCGCGGATGTTTTGCGCTCAGACCTGTATTAAACTGTCGTCGAGTGCCAGTTGTTCTGTATCTGACCTCCGACGAAGAGCGCAAGGTGGAAGGAGCGGACGCGGCGCGGCTCGACGGCGGGTTCTTCGTCGTGGCGAAACGCCGCCCTGGCACTGGCGCACTTGAGACCGTCCTCACGCTGTGGGCTCCAGATGTTATCGCCGCCGACGTGACCGAGAATGGTGTAACGGTGAACCGTGTGCTCGGCCTCGGCAAACGCCCGGATCCGGGCGGGAAGATCTAGCTCACACCCATCCGCGCTACTAGATAAAGACGCACAACCGAACGCTCTTACAGCTAAACACCGTTGTACGGCAGCTACGCTACGGCATTACTGGCCGCTGTTCCTGACCGTGAGCAAGCGGTCCTGATGCTGCGGCAGTCGCGCGCGCCAGTCTCGGTGACGCGCGTGCTGCCTTTCCACAACTACCGTGTGGCCGTCGTTGAGGTGTGCGAGCCAGCCAGCGTCAATCAGGAAGCCGCCCGCTGTTCCGAGGGCTTCGTCGCTCGGTACAAGTTGTGCGCCGTGTTCACGAGCGCGACGTGCGAAAACGCTTGCGGAAAGTTGCCGACAAGGCGGCGTGCGTGGGTGTCGCCTCGGTGGACGGTTGAAAACCGACAATTTCTGGACAGGCAAAACCGACAATTCCGACGGCCGAGACTGGTGAGTTCTACTTCGATGTGTCCTCCGTCCGCAAGTCCGTGTGGACTTTCGTCCGCCAGCTTTTCGGTCCGCACTTGAGCACGTGCGCGTGATGGAGGAGCCGATCGAGCAGGGCAGTGACCGCAGCGGTATCGCCGAGCAGCTTCCCCCAGTCATCGACCGGTCGATTGGACGTCAGCATCGTTGACGCGCGTTCGTAACGCCGCATGATCAGCTCCAGTAGATCCTCAGCGGCCGTATGCGGGAGTTTGCGCATACCAAGGTCGTCAATGATCAGGAGCGGGACGGTCGCCAGCTCAGTCAAGAGCGCCTTCCGGGTCCCACCGACGGCAGCCTCGGCGATTTCCTCCAGCAGGGTGTGGGCCTCGCGGTAGGTCACGCGATAGCCCTGCTGAATCGCGGCGCGGCCGATCGCTTGGGCGAGATGGCTCTTGCCGGTGCCGGGTGGGCCGAGGAAGAGCGCGTCCTCGCGCTGCTGGATGAAACGGGCGGTCGCGAGGTCGAAGATGAGCGCGCGGTTCATTTTCTTGTTGAAGTCGAAATCGAAATTCTCGAGTGAGCGATCGGGATCGCGGAAGCTCGCCAGCTTGTGTCGGCGCGCCAGTAGCCGGTCTTCGCGCCGGCGGAGCTCGTCCGAAACGAGCGTGGCCATGAGATCCAGGGGGGCCAGCCGTTCGGCTTGGGCGTGGCGTAGGCGGGTCTCGAGGACGTCGGCCATGCCCGAGAGCCGGAGTTTGCGGAGCGCACGATCGACTTCGACGAGCGTCATTCAGGGCCTCCTGTTTTCTGGTCGATGAGGTCGCGATAGAGCGTCAGTTGCCGGATGAGCGGATCGACTTGTTTCAGCGTGAGCGGCAGCGGCGGCCGCCGGTCGACGTACTTGCGAAGGAAGCGATAGGTCGGGACGCCGATCTCGAGCGCCGCCTTGGCGGCATCTTCGACGACGGCCACACCGTGTTTCTTCGCCAGGGCGAGCACGCCGAGGAGTTGGCGGACACTGTGGGCGGTGCCCTGCGCGTGAATGTGCTGGCACACCGTGCCAATCGACGCGCCAGCCGTGGCCGCGCGACTGAGCAGGACCAGCGTGGTGGGCGGCGTGCGGGTCGGCCGGTCGCGATCCTCGATCCGGTGATATCCCCGCGGCGCGCGAAGATGCTCACGGAGCAGCTGGTGCGTCTTCGGGTCGATGAGCCGCACGTGCAGGTCGTTCCACTGAACGCGGACACGCCGCCCGATCCAGCCGGGCGGCGCGCCGTAGAAGGCGGCGTCGACTTCGATGCAGCCATCGAGGTGGACGGTGCGATCGCCGAAGCGGTAGTACCGAAACGGCTCGAGGGGCAACGGCTGCAAGGTAGGCCGTTCTTCAGCAAACATGGCGGCCACCTGCCGCTTGGTCGTGCCATGAATGCGCGTGTCGGCCCAGCGCGCTTCCCAGCGATCCAAATACGCCTGGGCCGTCTCGATCGTCTCGAAGCGCAGGCCCTTCAGCGGCGTCTTCTGCGCGTGGCCGACGCCGGCTTCGACTTTCCCTTTGCGATCGGGATCGCCCACGCGGCACGGCAGCGCGACGACGCCGTAGTGCATCAGGACGTCGCGATAGAGTGGATTGAGCGCCGGATCGTAGATATCCGGCGTGAGCACGCCTTCACCCAGGTTGTCGAGCACGATGACCTTGACGGTGCCGCCCAACCGACGAAATGCCTGCTCGTGGAGCTCAGCCCAGATCTGCGCACTCGATCGCCAGGTCAGCAGTCGTACGCATTTGCGCGAGTAGCCGAGCGTCAGCACGAAGAGGCGCACACGCCGGTACTTGCCGGTGCTCGGGTCGCGCACCATTGGCCCGTCGCCACCGTAGTCGACCTGGCCTTCTTCGCCGGGTGCGGTCGTGATCACGACGCGCGCCTCGGCCGGCGCAGCGCCGCGCAACGTGACGACGAACCGGCGGACACTGGCGTACCGCGCGGCGAAGCCGTGATCGTCGACGAGGTCCTGCCAGATCGCCATCGCGTTGCGGCCACGACCCAGGGCCTCCGCAATCAGCTCGCGGTACGGCTCGCAGGCGCTCGCCGTCGGCGCTCGACTGGGCCCTCCCGTCCGCCCCGCGTCGGTGGACACCTCGCCCGTGGTGGCCGGCGTTGCCACGGAGTCGGTGGACACCTCCCGGGAAATTGTCGGTTTTGGTGGACCTTCGCCTGGCCGACCCCGTCCACGGATCGGCAGCCCCGCTGCCCGCAGGTACTCGCCGACCGTGACGCGATGCACGCCCGTCGCGCGGCTGATGCGCGTCAGCGTCCACCCCAGGCGACCGAGCGCGAGGACTTCTTGCTGTTTGTGTGGCTCCAAGACGTTGCTCATGGCCGCGAGGGACTACACGTCCGCCGCCGCCGTCAACGTCTCGGCCGTCGTCAGTTAATTGTCGGTTTTGAGGTGTCGATTAATTGTCGGTTTTGGGTGTCCACCGAGGTTCGTGCGGCCCTGGCTCGCGCGAGCCTCGCGCGCACGCGCGCACGCTGCCGAGCCGCACAGCTCGCGCCGGGAGACACACGCATTCACGCCTGAAAACGCGCGCGCAGGGGTGTCATTTGGCGCGCGCTAGCTCCTATCCCGTCAAGTTCAGGCGGGGATAGGAGCTAGGGCGAGAAAAATGGCACCCCCTCGAAGGAAGGGGCATCGCATCGGCTTCACGCGAAGGTGTGTGCGCGACTCTGAGAAATGAGGGGTTACGGCGTTGGCTGAATCGCCATCCACGTAACCGACGCGCCTGCATGAACAAACCCGTACCGCACCGGCTTAGTCGGCGCGCCGGCCGTAACGACGACCCATGGGTGCCCTGGCGCTTGCGTCGCCATGCGGTTCAGCGCGTCGAGTACCGTCAAGTTGGCGAGTCCATCGAGAGTGACCTGGAGTTGGTCGCCATAGTCAACTTCAATACCTGGCTGACCTAATCGGCTTCCCGGTCTACCGCCCGGTTGATCAAGGTGTCGGTCCAATGGCGCAAAGATCTTCTCAGCCACCCGCATTAACCCAGTCCCGGTGATCTCGCCGGAAAACGGCCTAGTGCTCAGATACTCCGCACGGCCACGAAGCGGTCGAATCACCAAGACGCCATCTTCCACGCTGGCGACGTAGTCCGAGTGCTGTTTGTTGAAGGCTGCAATCACTCGCTCAAGTGAAACAAGCTGTTGTTGTGGTTCTGCGGCGACCGGCGGTCGGTTTGGCCGACTTCGTATCGGCTGGATATCCCCTTCTCGAATCTCGAGTCCAGCGGGGATGCGCGCATCTGCCAACCTACTCGTGAAGGTCATTGGGTCTGCGGAAGCGGCATCTAACAACGACGCCGGAACGCCGCTAGCAGCCTGTGCGAGCACAATCAGAAATGTGGTCAACATGACGACCAGCTTCAGGGACTCACCGATACGGTCGAATGCGTCCAAGTCACAGTGAATTGTCCGACTTGCCGCCCATCGACGGAAATGGTCTGAGTCGCTTGAGATTGACAAGGCACTGGGGGCATGCCGCCCATTAAGTAATTATCCTTGAACTGCCCAGAGCTGTTTGTCGTATCTTCGCCCGTTGGAATTCCACCTGCGAAACACGCTGGGTTATGCACCGGTGTCGAGTAGCCCTCGGTAACCGACAGACCGGCCTTGTGTAACGGTCCCGCGAACTGGTCCATCACTTGATAGTGTCGCTCACGATTGTAGATGTTGCCAGCAGGGGGAGGATTCAGGAACGTGTCTGAAACGACGGAGAGCGAAGTCGGTATTTGCTCCAATACCTGCTGGAACTGAACAGGACCTACTCCGGTGTACGAATAGATACACGAGCAATAGAACGTAAATCCCCCACCAACTTCCCAGGTTCCTTCATCACCTGCGAACGAAAGGCTCGAATAGCTCCCTCCGTACGCAGCTCTCGTCGGGCTAAACAGGTAAGTCGCGGGCGAGTAGTCGAAGTGATTGCACCCCCAACTGTTGTCGTAGCCATCGACCCATCCATAAACATCGATACCATCCCACTCGATGCCGGTGTACACACTGAAGTCCATTCCGTATTGCGCTGACGCTGGTTTGGCGGCAAAAAGAAACACGGCCAGCAAGATGGCGTGCAGCACAACGCGCTGAAAAGTATTACTGCGCAGCATTGTCAAATCCTCTGAGACTGCCTACGGGCGCGGGTCGCCGTAAATGACGATGCGCGGTTTGACGCGACGTTCGATGTGATCCTGCAGGATACGCACGCCGTCCGATGACAGCGTGCCTATGACACGGTAACGGGCGTCGCGCAAAATCGTTTGCTGGCGTGTACGCAGCGAAGCAGACAGAGCAAGTGACTGGATGCTCGCGAAGTTTTCATGAGTCACTTGCTTCCTCTGGCTTTCCACTTCGGCGAGTTGTTCACGCACGCCGGCCAAAGCCGTGACAATCCGTTCAGCGTCAGACACATGAAGGCCCGTAGAATTCAGTATCGCCTTCCGACGACCAAGTTCCACTCGCGACGGGGTTGACTTCAGCGCCACGACAGAAAGAAAGTGCGCGTACGCGACATCGTCAGGAATTTTTTCAGGAGTTTTTGCACCGTCTACTGCGACTGGTAGCGGTTGAAAGTTGCTCGTGGCCTCGTGTTGATGAGCGCTGTCGAGACCGGCTTGCGCGGTAACCTGATTCCCGTCAGACCGCACGAGTGCCAGAATTCCCAAGAGCGCGAGAACGACCAGACCTTTGCGCATGAGACCCCTCCGCCTGCGAATCGAATCGGCTGACCGGGTTGACAGGCGGATACTAGTACCCCGTCGCAGGGATTTTGATCGATTGGAGCGGCGGTAACTGGTCGGGCGCGACCAGGAGTCTGATACTGCGTGGTTGCCCTGCCACTCGATCAATGAGGCCGCGAG
>JBOGIQ010000339.1:0-6661 GCA_050742535.1 Vicinamibacterales bacterium
CGGTCTTCCCCAACTTGCCGGCATCGATCTGCTTCAGGATCTTCGCGCCCGGCCGAACACCAGGGACGTTCCGGCGATCGTCATCGTCGCGAGCGACGCGGTCGTCGAGCCGGCGCCCTTCGCCACGGTTGTCCGAAAGCCCGTCCGACTCGAGCAGCTCGTCGCGGCCGTGGAAAACGTGCTGAACAGAAGTGCGACGAACCGATATACGCGGTTTTATGACGAGGACGCGGAAGAGGACGAGGTGTGAGGACCGTCCGTCCCACCGTTCATCGGACGTTCGTCCGCATGTCGCCGGAGCGCCGGTTGCGCTCGGGCGGCGACTCCAGCAGCACGTCGAAGCTTCGCCCGCAGGCGTAGCAGTGCCACGAATCACACCGTAAGGTCGACTGGACGCGGATCGTGTTCGTCGATTCGCACCGGGGACACAACTGCGCCGACACGTCGCTCGTGCTCACTGTTCTGCTCACCTCGGTTGTTACAGGGGTTAAGAGTCAGAGAAACTTGAGCACTATCCGTGCCGTGCAGAAAACGCGCTGACTTGTTGAAAGCTGCGGTGGAGCTGTCTGCGTATCGCCCGTTCAGTCGCACCCCGCAGGCGACAAGTCGCCTAGCTGGGCCTCGCCCCGACTGTTGAGGCTGCGTTCGTATCGAGGCGATGATTGATGGCGTCGGCCAGGACCTTGAGCTTTTCCAGGTGCAGGCGCAGCGCCTCGAGGTTCCCCTTTGGCAGGCGCTCGCTCTCGCGGCGCAGGGCGTCGGCCTCGGCCTCGAGCTCCTCGAGCGTCCACGCCTCTCGCGTGGGCGCCGGGCGCGCGCTGGCAAGCATCGGAACGGCCGGACGTTCGGCGTCGGGGCCCACCCGCAGCCGCGCGTACCAGAACGTCCCGCACCCGCTACACGAATACCAGGCGATCGCCCACGTGCTCCCGGACATCGGGGCAACCGGACGGGCGCAGTCGGGGCACTCCATGGGGCGCGGAGGATTCATAGCATCCGGGAGTAAGGCAACGTCGATGCCGTTATCCACCTCGTCCAAAATCGAAGCTTTTCGCGGATCCCGGCCCGGGCTGGTCTGGCGCTTTTTGGTCGGGACGGTAATTTTTGGTAGGTGTAGGATCGCGCCCATGACGAAGACAGCTTTCTCCGCCACGATCCTCACGCTCGCCGTATCGGCCGCCGCCGCGGTTGGCGCGCAATCAACGTTAAGCAGCCTGTTCGACCGCTATACGGTGAAAGCCGACTTCGCGGGCTTGGCCGCCGCCGGTTGGGGCGCCAGCACGACGTCCGTTGCCGCCGACGGCAAGGGGCAGGTCATCGTCATGGTGCGAGCGGTCCCCTACTTCCGGATCTTCACCACGGACGGGAAGCCGGTGAAGACGTGGGGCGATGCGGGCCTCTTCAACCTTGCGCACAGCGTGCACGTCGGCCCCGACGGGGCGACCTGGGCGAGCGATCCGAACGCGCACGTGGTGCACAAGTTCGGCGCGGATGGAAAGATCGTGCTGACGCTCGGCAAGAAGGGCGCCGCGGGCGACGACACCTCGCGCGACGCCTTCAATCAGCCGAACGGCCTCGGCTTTGCCCCGAACGGCGACATCTACGTCTCCGACGGCTACGGCAACTCGCGCGTCGTCCATTTCACGAGTGAGGGGAAGTTCGTCCGGATCATCGGCGGCAAGAAAGGCTCCGCGCCCGGCGAGCTGCAGGTCCCGCACGGAGTTGCCATCGACCCGCAGGGGCGCATCGTCATCGCCGACAGCGACAACAAGCGGCTGTCGATATTCGACAAGGATGGGAAGTTCGTGAAGGTCATCGCGGCGCCGAGCCGCGGCGGGGTCGTGGCGGCGGCGGACGGCACGATCTACGTGAGCGACGTCAACGCCGGCGTCGTCACCCTCATTCGCAACGATCAGATCGCCGACGTGATCAAGGTTGATGGACGGCCGCACGGCCTGTCCGTCGATCCGGCAACCGGCGACGTCTACACCTCGTCCACGAATGCCAGCAACTGGAACGTGACGAAGGCCGCGCTGAAGAAGTGAGTCACCCCAGCGGCGCACTCCTCGGCCTTGCGCTGTTCGTGTCTGCGCTCGGCGTTGCCACGACCGGCCGCGCACAGGAGCGATTCGTCCCGCTGTTCGAGGGAACCATAAAGGGGTGGGTCGCCGAGAATGCCACGGCGAAGAACTTCACCGTCTCGGACGGCGTGCTTCGCGTCGAAGGCCCCTCCGGCTGGCTGCGGACGGAACGGCAGTTCACGGACTTCACCGCGCGCCTGCAGTTCCGGTTCGTAACGGCCGACGCCGACAGCGGCGTCTTCTTTCGAACGACCGGCGCAACGCAGTTCATGCGCGGGTGGCCGAACAACGGTTACCAGGTCCAGGTCCGCAATCCGGCAACACAGAGCCGGTTGCCGGCCGTCGGCGGACTGTTCCGCCACGGCATGCCCCCGGGCGAGATCACCTTCGATCAGCCGCAGGTCGAGAAGCTGTCACGCGGCACAGGTGAATGGCAGGATCTCGCGTTCACGGTTGCCGGCGAAACGCTGACCGTTCGCTTCAACGGCGCTGAAGTCACACGCGCAGCCAACATCGTGAAACAGCCTGGCTACATCGGGCTGCAGGCCGAAGTGGGCGTCGTCGAATTCAGGGCGATTGAAGTGTCGACGGAGTGAAAGGCCGCGGCGGGTCGTCAGTCGGAGTTCTTCTTGTCGGCCCCGACAGGTACCGGGGCGTCCTCGACGACGACGAAGTCGGCCGTGTCCCAGGTGAAGGGCGGCGTGCCCCGGCGTTCCGCGCCACTCGGGTTCGGAGCTTCGGCCTCTTCACCGGAGCGGCGATCCGTGCGGCGGCGGTCCCATTCGACGCTGACCGGCAGGTCAGCGGTCTTTTTCTTCAGGAAATGGAAGCGCTTGAGGGCGCCGATCCGGACGAACATGCGGACGAAGCCGGGCTGTTTCCCGTCCATGCACACATCCTATCGGCATCACGGGGCCGGGACGCCAGCACTAGCGCATTTCAGATGCGTCCAGTACTACTTTGTCACTTCAACGATCCAGCCGGAAACATGCTGCTCCGCGACAAAGTAATGGCCCTCCGCTGCGCACGGCCGGGCTGCCACGGTTGCAGTGCAACTCGCCAGGCAAGCCGGGCCGCGGCGCCCTGTGAGCGTCGTGATCGGCGAAGGCAGTAAATCCGGCTTCGTAGGCACGGCTGCGCCGGCGCCGCCTGCTGTTGCCACTGGCGTCCGAGGCAACTGGTTACCGACACGATTTGAAGGCTGTCGTACGGATCATTCATGGCGACGGCGTCGTCGTCAGTCCATGCCGGAGAGCCGATTTTCCACGGCGCGAACCGGGCGTCCGCGGCCCGGCTTGCCTGGCGAGTTGCAACGGCGCGACAACAAGCGCCAGCTATAGACTAGCGTTTCTCGGCCGCCCGCGCCCCGGACAGAATCGCCGCCAGGCCGATGTTTCCTTCATGGCAGCCCACCTCGAACATCGGCTCGTCGCTTCGCCACATCATGTTCTCGAGCGTCCACGGCCTCGAGTACGTCCGCGGGTCGGTCACGGTGAGCTGGTAGTTGATCGTGTTCTGATCCGTGCGGGTGAACCGCTCGACGAGGCGCACGTCCTTCGTCGATCCCATGAAGCGCCGTTGATCGTTGAAATTCCTCGTCTCGACAACCAGCGTCTTCCCTTCCCACCAGCCGCGCGAATCGCCAAGCCACTGCCGGACGTTGGCGCCGACATGCGGACGCCTGTCGAGCGGGAAGACCCGCACGTCGTGCATGGCCTCGGTGACGATCACGACGTGGCCGGGCGCCTGAACGATGCGGTGATAGTTGTTGTAGAAGGCATTCGGAAAGAACATCGCATCGGACGTGATGCAGCGCTCCTGGTGCGCACGGTCGTGCCACGAATTTGCCGTCAACGTGTTTCCCGTGAGCCGCTCCGTCAACAGATCCGGCGTCGCCAGCCACCGTGCCCGTCCTTCGGGTGTGAAGGGAATCCTGCCATCGGGCGGATCGACGACGAGCGACGTGCGGAGATTGGTATGCACTCTCCCCTTCTCCGATTCCAGGTAGATCTCGTTGAACTCGCCGCTCGTCGGAATTCCCGCCGCAACGTTCTTGAGCGTCACGGCGAGCGCGTTCTTCTCGAGATCGGCCGCTTCCTGTTTCGTGAAGAACGGTTTGTTGGCGTTCGCCGCCGGCCGTTCGAGCGGAACCGGAGTCTGCTTGGACCAGACGCCTTGCAGATCGGGGTCGCCCCACGGCGTCGTCTGGGCCCCCGCCGCGTTCGCGGTGCAGATCAACGCCAGAAGTATCGACGAACGAAACAGCCGCATATGTGGGTTACCGCCTCTCCTGGGCGCGCGCTCCCGACAGGATATTCGCCAGACCGTAGTTGCCTTCGTGACACGCGACCTCGTACATCCGCTCGTCCGTGCGCCACAAACTGTTCTCGAGCGTCCATGGCCTCGAGTACGTGTTCGGATCGGTCACCGTCAGCCGATAGTCGATGGTGTTGGTGTCAACCCGGGTGAATCGTTCGACCAGGCGCAGATCTTTCGTCGCGCCCTGAAACAGGCGCTTATCGTTGAAGTTCGTCGTCTCCACGACGAGCGTCCGCCCTTCCCACCACCCCCGGGCGTCGCCGTGCCACTGGCGGATGCCGGTCCCGAGGCGCGGCCGCCGGTCGAGCGGAACGACGCGCGCCTCGTGCATCATCTCGGTGAGGAGCACCACGTAGCCCGGACCCTGCACGATCTGGTGGTAGTTGTTGTAGAACGGGTTCGGGACATACAGACCGCCAGTCGTGATGCAGCGCTCGTCGAGCGTGCGGTCGGCGGGCTTGTCGACGCCGAGCGGTCGCACGCCGATGAGCTCGCGTTCGAGCGACGGCGTGTCATCCCATCGCGCCCGCCCTTCCTTCGTGTACGGAATCTTCCCATCCGGCGGATCGACGATGAGCGACGTGCGCAGGTTGCGTCCAATCTTGCCCTTGCCCGTTTCGAGCCAGACCTCGCTCAGCTCGCCGCTCGTCGGGATGCCGCGGGCCACGATTTTGAGTATCGAGGCCAGCGAGTTCTTCTCGATTTCATCCGCTTCCTGCTTCGTGAAGAACGGCTTGTTGGCGAGCGGTGCGGGCCGCTCGAGCGGAATGGGCGTCTGGTTCGACCAGGTGCCCTGCAGATCGGGATCGCCCCACGGCGTGTTTTGCGCCGAGGCAAGAGCGGGCAGCGCGGCAACCAGAGCGGCCGCAAGGACGAGCGTGCGCATCGATGCCTCCCGTGGCGCGGATGTCTCCCGTGGCGCGGACCTTGTCAGGTCCTCGGGACCGTCAGTCTACGCCCAATCGGGCTCGCTGATCAGCCGTACCCGTAGTGTCCACCGCCGGTGGCTACGGGAATCACCGCCCCGAAGCCGCCGGCGTTGTTGCGGCGCAGCCGCGCCGCCGTGAGCGCGCGATACCAGGCGAGGCGAAACCACGAAGGTCGATTCACGGTGAGCTGGCGCGGCGCCGTGTCCCCCGGCGACGCCGCCACGATGCGGAGGCCGCCCTGCTGCCACCGCAGCAGCACGTGCGCGAGATCCTCCTGCGGCCGTTCCCCATGCTGAATGACCAGAACGTCGGTGACGCCACGCGATCGCAGCAGCGCCGCGGACGGGAAATCCTGCGGGAACACGACCCAGCGATTGTCGAACTTGCCAGGCGACACGGGCACCGCCGGCTGCATGCGATTCGCGTCGATGAGGAAGACCGGCGGCGCGTTGGCCGCCAGCGAGATCGTCTGCAGCAGACGCGCACCGCGACCGAGCTCGAGCACCAGCGGCGCAATCTCGATGACCGGCGACGGTCCATGGCTGGTGTTGAAGAGCGGCACGGGGCGGTATCCGCGGCGCGCGAACACGATGCCTGTGCGCACTGACTCCACGGCTGGAAGATCGACGACGATGGCCGTGCGGGCGCCGGCCTGCGGCAGCCAGAGATAGTTCGGCTCCGCCCATTCGGGCGTCGTCGCCGGCGGCGTCACGGAGTCCGGCCACTGGGCAAAGAGGACCGGTTTGGCCCAGGCGGACCACTCGACGCCCTCGGGCGCCCACGCGTTGAAGACTTCTTCTTTGGTCATGCTCGACGGGTCCGCCTGAAGGCGGACACTACGTACGCACGTCCGCCTAAAGGCGGACACTACGTACTCGGTTATCCGGCTAAAGCCGGACTCCACTTATCAGCACCGCCGCATCCCGCGCGCGGGCGTCAATTAACGGCTTGTCCGCAATTCGCCCATACGCGCCGGCGACACGGCCGTTCACCGTGTAGACGCCGATGCTCGGATAGCAATCCTTGTCGCCAACGCGCATCGGCGTCGCCACGAAGCGGCGTTGCGCAATCCAGTGCGACGGGTGGCGGCGGACGTCGCGCGCGATGCGCGTCGCGTCCTGCGACGGCGTCACTCCCGCAATCATGACGTCCTCGCCGACTCGCCCGAGTGCCGGCTTCAGCACCCACTCGTCGCTCCCCTCCCACCGGACCTCACGCGGATCGCGCGTCTCCGGGAGAAGGGCGCGCCACGCCGGCAGCGGGGTCCGCAGCGCCTCCCACGTCAGCGGAAAGCGTTTGCTCTGCGTGAGCAGCGCGCTGGCAGGGTTACTG
>JBOGIQ010000340.1:0-6656 GCA_050742535.1 Vicinamibacterales bacterium
CATCGTTGTCGGCCTGCTGCCAGGCGTCATCGCCGGCACGATGCTGGTGTCGCGAGTGAGCCCGGGCTGGCTGAAGTTCGGCACCTTCATCGCGCTGCTGCCGCTCATCCTGCTACAGGCGGCCGGCTATCGCCGTCCCCTGAAGTCGGAGCGGTCGATCGGTCTGGGGTTCGGCGTCGGCGTCGGCGTGTTGTATTCCGTCACGACGATTTCGGGGCCTCCGCTGGCCGTGATGTTGAGCAATCAGGGTCTGACGAAGCGCGATTTCCGCGCAGCGCTCGGATTCATCCGGCTCGCCGAATCCTCGTTTACCGCCGTTGCGTACGCGTGGGCCGGTCTGTACAGCGTGGAAAGCCTGGGCCTGGTGCCGTACATCGTGCCGAGCATCGCGATCGGCGTTCCGATTGGCGCGGCGCTGATCCAGCGGATCCGGCCTGAAACGTTCCGACGCATCTGCATGAGCTTCGACGCGTGGATCGTCGGGTTCGGGCTGTCGAACCTGCTCAAGGAGCTGCACCTCGTCGAAAGCAACCTCGCGTTTCTTGTCCTCGCCGCGGTGGGCGTTCTCGATACGTGGCTGCTCTATCGCTTCTTCTCTGTGCAGCTGCCCCAGGCAAAGCGCGCCGAAACCGTCGCCCAGATTCGGGGCGCTCCTGCAGACTCCTGATCCCTGATCCCTGATCCCTGATCCCCGATCCCTTTGTGAAACCGCACACGAAACTCCTGCTCGCGCTGGTTGCCGGCTTCGCTGCCGGCGCCGCCGCCCATGCCTACGGCAGCTCTCCCGCCGTGGATTTCCTGGGCCAGCAGATCCTGCGCCCCATCGGACAGATCTTCCTGCGCGTCATCTTCATGACCGTGGTGCCGATGGTGTTCGCGGCGCTCGTGATTGGCGTCTACGAACTGGGACGCGAACGCGGCCTCGGCGGAGTCGCCGCCCGAACGCTGGCCTTCACGCTGCTGCTCAGCGCCGTCTCGGTGATCGTCGGCATGCTGCTCGTGAATGTCGTCCGCCCGGGCGCGAACCTGCCAATCCGGCCTGATGCCGCATCCGCCGGCGTCACCACCCTCGAGAGCAATGCCGCCGCCGCGAAGCCGCTGGGCGATGTGCTGATCGAGCTGATCCCGCGCAATCCGCTCGATTCCGCCGTGCGCGCGCTCGACGGCGAGATGCTGCCCCTGATGGTATTCGCGCTGATCTTCGGCTTTGCGATCAGCCGCGCGCCGGCAGCGGACGGGGAACGTAACATCCTGGTCCGCGTCTTCGATCAAATCTTCGATGCCTGCATGCGCATCGTCGGCTGGGCGATGGTCATCGCTCCCCTGGCGGTGTTCGCCATCGTGTTCAACACCGCGCGCACGTTTGGCGGCGACGTGTTCCGGGCGGTGCTGCTGTATGTCGTGACGGTCGTCGTCGGGCTGCTGATCCAGCAGTTCATCGTCTACAGCGCAGTCCTACGGGCTGCGGCGAGGCGGTCGCCGATCCAGTTCTTCCGCGACTGCCGGGAGGTGTATCTCTACGCGTTCTCGACTGCGTCATCGAACGCGACGCTGCCGCTATCGCTGAAGACGGCGGAAACAAAGCTGGGGATCTCACCGCGGATTGCCCGGTTCGTCCTGACGGTGGGCTCGACGGCGAATCAGAATGGCACGGCGCTGTTCGAGGGGGTCACGCTGCTCTTCCTGGCGCAGGTGTACGGCCTCGATTTGACGGTCGGGCAGCAGGTCCGCGTGATGGTGATGTCGATCGTGGCGGGCATCGGCACCGCCGGCGTGCCCGGCGGCTCACTGCCAATGGTGCTCATCGTGGCGCAGTCGGTGGGGATCCCGGCCGAGGGTATGGGGCTGATTCTCGGGGTGGATCGATTCCTCGACATGTGCCGGACGGCGGTGAACGTCAGCGGCGATCTCGTTATCGCAACCGTTGTCGATCGGCGCCCTTGAAAGGGCGCCCTACGTAGGGCACCCCTTTTACGGGGTGCCGTTCGAACTGCGCGGCCTGACGTACACGCGATCGCCGACGATCACGCGCACCGCTTCGGAGCGTTCTCCATCGAGCTCCAACGGCGTCGGCTTGCCGTTCTCGTCGTGCATCTCGACCTGCACGCGCCCGTGGAACAGGTTCACATCACCCAGGAAATTCGACACGAACGGCGTTGCCGGCTTCTCGATCACCTCGCCCGGAGGCGCGTCCTGTTCGATTTTGCCGTCGTTCATGACGACGACACGGTTGGCCAGCTCGAGGGCTTCTTCCTGATCATGTGTGACGAACACGCTGGTGAGATGAATTTCCTGATGCAGGCGCCGCAGCCAGCGGCGTAGCTCCTGGCGGACTTTTGCATCGAGCGCGCCGAACGGCTCGTCGAGCAGCAGTACTCGAGGCTCGACGGCGAGCGCTCTGGCCAGGGCGACACGCTGGCGCTGCCCTCCCGACAGCTGCGACGGGTAGCGGTCTCCCAGGTAATCGAGCTGCACCAGGCCGAGCAGCTCGTGCACACGGCGGCTGATGTCGTCCTGGGACGGGCGCTGGTCGCGCGGTCGCACGCGAAGCCCGAATGCGACGTTTTCGAACACCGTCATGTGACGAAACAGCGCGTAGTGCTGGAAGACGAAGCCGACGCCACGATCGCGCGGATCGCGCCTGGTCGCCTCGTCGCCATCGAAGAACACGGATCCCACATCAGGCGTTTCAAGGCCGGCAATCACACGCAGCAGCGTGGTCTTGCCGGAGCCGGACGGGCCGAGGAGCGCCACCAGCTCGCCTGAGTGCACGGTGAAGCTCACGTCGCGCAGCGCGATGAAGCTGCCGAATGACTTCGTAAGGTTTCTGACTTCGATGCTCATATCTGTTCCGAATCCGGCTAAAGCCGGACTCCACGACCGATGTGGAGTCCGCCTTCAGGCGGATATTACGAAGCGAGCTTTCCTTCCAAAATGGTCTTCACAATCAACGTCACCACCGCCAGCAGCGTCAGCAACGACGCGACGGCGAAGGCCGCCTGGAACATGTATTCGTTGTAAAGAATCTCCACGTGCAGCGGCAGCGTGTTCGTCTCGCCGCGAATCTTGCCGGAGACCACCGACACGGCGCCGAATTCGCCCATCGCGCGTGCGTTGCAGAGAATCGCGCCGTAGAGAACACCCCATTTGATGTTGGGGAGCGTCACGCGGAAGAACGTCTGCCAGCCGCTCGCGCCGAGGACGCGCGCGGCTTCCTCTTCCTGGGTACCGGCGGCTTCCATCACCGGTATGACCTCGCGCGCGACGAACGGGAACGACACGAAGATCGTCGCCAGCACGATACCGGGAATGGCAAAGACGATCCGCAGGTCCTGCTCCGCCACCCACGGCCCGAGCACGCCCTGGCGCCCGAACAGCAGCACGAACACCATGCCGGAAATGACCGGCGAGACCGCGAACGGCAGATCGATCAGCGTGGTCAGCAGCGTGCGGCCGGGAAAGCGGAACTTCGCGATCGCCCATCCGGCCGCAACGCCGAAGATCAGATTTGCCGGAACCGCGAATGCCGCGGCGATGAGTGTCAGCTTGAGGGCGGCAATCGCATCCGGCTCACGAACCGATTCGAAATACGGGCCGATGCCGTTGCGAAACGCCTCGACGAACACGACCGTCAGCGGGAGCAGCAGGAACAGCGTGAGAAAGCCGAGACACGTGCCCGTCAGCAGCAGCCGCACAGCCGCCGGCTCGGTGAGCTTCGTGGGGCGGGTTCCGCCGGAGGCAGAAACGAGCGCAGGCGGACCCGCCGATTGAACAGCGCCCGCCATCAGCCCGCGACCCTCCGCGTCGTCCAGCCCTGCAGCGCGTTGATCACCAGGAGCATCGCAAACGAGATCGTGAGCATCACGACCGCGATCGCCGTCGCGCCTGCGTAGTCGAATTGTTCCAGCTTCGTGATGATCAGCAGCGGCGAGATCTCGGTGCGCATCGGCATGTTGCCGGAGATGAAGACGACGGACCCGTATTCACCGATGGCACGCGCGAACGCCAGAGCGAAACCCGTCAGCCATGCCGGATACAGATACGGGAGGATGACCCGTGTCACGACCTTCAGGCGGCTGGCGCCGAGGCTGGTTGCGGCTTCTTCAATCTCGACGTCAAGGTCTTCGATGACGGGCTGGAGCGTGCGGACGACGAACGGCAACCCGATGAAGATGAGCGCGATGGTGACACCGACGCGCGAAAACGCGAGCTTGACGCCGTAGCGCTCTGCCAGCTGGCCGATCCATCCATTCGGCGCGCACAGGGTGGTCAACGTGATCCCGGCGACCGCGGTGGGCAGCGCGAACGGCAGGTCGACCAGCGAGTCGACGATGCGGCGGCCGGGGAACGAATAGCGAACGAGCACCCACGCGACAATCAGTCCGCACACGGCATTCACGCAGGCGGCAACGAACGATGCGCCGATGCTCAGCTGATACGAGGCGATTACGCGCGGGTCCGTGATCGTCGCCTTGAGCTGCTCCCACGGCACAGACGCCGCCCGAAGGGGCAGCGTCAGGAGTGGGATCAACACGATCAGCGTCAGATACGCGAGCGTGTATCCGAGCGTCAGCTTGAATCCGGGCAGTACGGAGCGTCGCATGGTGTCATGACGCCCTTGAAAGGGCGCCCTACAAAACCTCGTCGGGCACCCCTTCAGGGGTGCCTCATCTGCCGGGGCGGTAAATTTTGTCGAACATGCCGCCGTCGTTGAAGTGAGCCTTCTGCGCGTTCTGCCAGCCGCCAAAGGCCTGGTCGATCGTGAACAGTTCAACCTTCGCGAACGTGCTGGCGTATTTCGCCGCGACCTTCTCATCGCGCGGGCGGTAATGGTTCCGCGCAGCGATTTCCTGACCCTCTGGCGTGTACAGGAACTGGAGGTAGGCCTCCGCGACCGCCTTGGTACCCTTTCGCGCGACGACCTTGTCAACGACGGCGACGGGGGGCTCCGCCAGGATGCTGATCGACGGCGTGACAATCTCGACTTTGCCCTTCGCCTCCTCGAGCGCGAGATACGCCTCGTTCTCCCAGGCGAGAAGCACGTCGCCGATTCCGCGCTGCACGAACGTCGTTGTCGCGCCGCGGGCTCCGGAGTCGAGCACGGGAACGTTCTTGAACAACGCGGCGACGAATTCGCGCGCCTTCGCGTCGCTGCCGCCGTTCTTCCGCTTCGCATATTCCCACGCCGCCAGGTAATTCCACCGCGCGCCGCCGGATGTCTTCGGGTTCGGCGTGATGACCTGGATGCCCGGGCGGATCAGATCGTTCCAATCCTTGATGCCCTTGGGATTGCCGTTTCGCACCAGGAAGACGATGGTCGAGGTGTACGGGGCGCTGTTATGCGGCAGGCGCTTCTGCCAGTCCTTGTGAATCAGACCGGAGTTCGACACGGCATCGATGTCGTACGCCAGCGCCAGGGTCACGACGTCGGCCTCGAGGCCGTCGATGACGGCGCGCGCCTGCGAGCCCGATCCACCGTGTGACTGGCGGAACCGGATGTCCTGGCCGGTCTTCGCCTTCCAGTACTTGGCGAACGCCGCGTTCACGGCCACGTACAGCTCGCGCGTCGGGTCGTAGGAGACGTTCAGCAGCTGCGTCTGGGCAGATGCCGCGGCAGCCAATGTGATGGCCAGAGCACCCGCGAGAATCGTTCGTGACAGTAACTTCATAATTCCTTCCCCGGTAGAGGCTTCCCCGGTAGAGGCTTCCCCGGTAGAGGCCGACCTTCAGGTCGGCCTAGAAATTCAACTGCGTTCGGAACGCGATGCCGTTTTCGGCGGCCCGTGCGCCTGCCTGGTTGTCGTCGAACACCGTGCGCTCGAAGTCGAGGACGTACTTCAGGTTGCCGGTCAGGTACCAGTTGAGACCGACGGTCCATGCCTGCGCCTTGCGGCTGGAGCCGGCGGCCGCAAATCCCAGATCGATTGCCGCCTGGTCGACCTTCAGTTCATGCACGCGCGCGGCAACCTGCAACGCGCCCCAGTGCGCGGTCGATGGATCGAAGATCGCGCGCGGGCGAACGCCCGCTCCCGCATCCGTCGCCGCTTCCCCGGTCAGCACCCACGACGCCGCGACCTGCCAAGCCCGGGCGGTGATGTCGTCGGACACGCCGTTGCGCGTCACCGGGACTTCCGTGCGGACGTATTCGGCCCATCCGCCGAACGGACCTCTGAAGAAGAACAGCTGCGGTGAATAACGGATCCGCCTGCCGCTCGCGACCGCGCCCGTCGCGTACGAGAAAAACGGCTGCTGAAGAGTCTGCGTGCGGTAGGACGGCAGCGCCGCGGCGCCGGTCTGACGTCCGGTATTGCCCGAGACGGCGACGCCGAGACCGCGCAGCGGACTCGCGACATCGCGCGTGAAGGGGCGGAGGATCACGCGCGCCGAGACGTCTTTGCCGTCGTTGGCGTCGAGATCGGCGCTGCCGCCGTCTGCCACTCCGTTCATCACGCCGGCGAGATAGCTGAACACGCCGCCCTTCACGTCGCCCAGCACCTGGATCCCGAGATCCCGATTGGGCACGAGCGACGTCGGAAACGCGCGGTCCAGGAACAGCAGGTTCGACCCGGAATGCAGGCGCTCCATTCCGAACGGGTGCTTTCCCTTGCCGGCGCGGATGCGGAAGGCCGGCGAAAAGATGGTGTCGAAGTAGGCGT
>JBOGIQ010000341.1:0-6634 GCA_050742535.1 Vicinamibacterales bacterium
CGCGCAGCCCGAGACGCACAGTGAGCCGCCGCCAAGCTGCTGCGGCTGCACGAAGCCGATCACGAGGTCGTTGTATCCCGTGTCCCAGGTGCCGTTGAGATCCGGGCGGCCGTCGATCCGCGGCGTCGCCCTGGCGACCTGGCTTCCGCTCTGCGCGTGGATGGACGCAGCGAGTGCGACGACGAGCGCCGCCGCAAGTGCATATCGGCTCGACTCGCGAATATTCACGTCACCCTCCGCTACTTCCTGTCCGCCGACAGCTGATAGAAGTGACCGTCCGGATACGCGATCTTGATGACCCAGGCCGACTTCCGTCCGTCGCGCGACGGGTGGCCGGTCACAGTGACCGTTTCGCCCTGCTTGCCGGCGAGCATGTCCTTCGTCAGCTTGGCCTTGCGCGCCATCGCTGTCGGGATCGTCTCCAGGGCCCACTGGCCGCCGGCGCCGGACTCGTCCTTGCCGTCCACCATCACGTAGATGTGCGGGTTCACCCAGTCGATCTTGCTGATCACGCCTGTGACCGTCACCAGCTTGGTGGTGTCGAACTGACCGGAGACCGAATGGTGCGGTAACGCCGTTGTGCCGGCGGCCAGCGTCAGGATCGTCGAGAG
The DNA here is from genome assembly GCA_050742535.1 of Vicinamibacterales bacterium. Classification (GTDB taxonomy): domain Bacteria; phylum Acidobacteriota; class Vicinamibacteria; order Vicinamibacterales; family UBA2999; genus Gp6-AA40. Next base: position 612 of record JBOGIQ010000341.1, read on the forward strand.
AACCAGGGTGCGGGTCGCATGTCGCATGCGCGTTCCTCCCGGAATGGGCGAACTATAGCAGGTCCGCCTGAAGGCGGACACTACGACGGCCTACGGTTTCCGAAAAGACGCCTCGTCTATCTCGACGTTGTGTTTCACGTCGGTCAGAACCCCGGTCACGGTCTGCAGGGAGTTGCTCGACTTCACCAGGAACGGCACCTTCACGCCGTCCACGGTCCGGTAGTCACCGAACTCCATGATCTGTTCGACAGGGCCGACGGCCGGCGCGTCCACCGTGACCGACGTCTTCAGGATCATGAAGGTTTCGGCGTCAATCCAGCTCCGCATCTTCGGGCCGGCCTTGGGCGTCACCTCCAACACGAAGACGGGCCTGGCGCCCAGCATCTCCTTGCCGATCAGGGCAACGGCATGGCCGCGGGTCTTGTAGTCGAGCCAGGCGGTGGGGAAGCCGTTGTTCTTCAACGCGTCGAGCTGCGTGCCCGTGATGTCGCGGTCGCCATTGAGCGAGTCGATGACGTACCCCGTGGTGCCGTCGAAGCGTTGATCGTTGGTGACGATCCCGGCGCCGAGCGCGGTCACGTCGACCTTGACGAGCGTGCGGCTCTTGTCCGGTGCCGTGGCGAACGCGTCGACCGTCCCGGCGAGGTCGCCGACGGGTGTCGTCACGGTGACCTTGCCGGTCGAGGCGCGCGTCCGGATCCGGCCGAGCGCCTCGCGTCCGCCGATCGCCGCCAGGTGCTTTTCCACGATGTCGTCGGCCGTCTGCGCGATTGCCGGGGTCGCGGAGAGCAGCAGAAGCGTGACGCCAGCTATCAGTCGGGCCATGACTACCTCGCTCCGCCTATTTTGTGCCCGATCCCCGATCCCTGATCCCTGATCCCTGATCCCTGATCCCTGATCCCCGGTCCCTGTGATACAACCTCCGCCCATGAGCCGACTCATTATCTTTGCAGCGGCGGCCGCGCTGCTGGCGTTCAGCGCCGCGAACCCGGCCGCGCAGGACCATGGCCAGTACACCCAGGCGGAAATCGACGCCGGCTCGCGTGTGTACAACCGGCAGTGCGCCGCCTGTCACGGACCGAACGGCGATCAGGTGTCCGGCATCGACCTTCGCCGCCAGCAGTTCCGCCGCGCCTCGTCGGACGAGGATCTCGCACGCGTCATCACCACCGGAGCAGCCGGCGGCGCCATGCCTGCGTTCACCCTGCAGCCGGCCGAGCTGACGGGCGTGGTCGCCTTCATCCGCGCCGGCTTCGATCTGACCGCGCGGCCGGTCAGGGTCGGCACCGCCGCGCGCGGCAGGACCGTCGTCGAAGGCAAAGGCGGATGCACCGCGTGCCATCGCATCAACGGCGCCGGCTCGCGCGTCGCGCCTGATCTGTCCGACGTCGGCGTGACGCGAAACGTGGAAGCGATTCATCGTTCGCTGACCGACCCGACCTCCGGCATGATGCCGATCAACCGGCCTGTCCGCGTCACGATGAAGGACGGCCGGACGATCAGCGGCCGCCGGCTGAACGAGGACACCTACACGGTGCAGCTGATCGACGACAAGGAGCGGCTGCACTCGCTGGCCAAGAGCGATATGCGCAGCTACGTCGTCGAAACGAAGTCGCCGATGCCGGCGTACGCGGGGAAACTGACGGACGCGGAGATCGCGGACGTCATCGCGTACCTCCTGACGCTGCGGGGACAGTAACCATGAAAAAACATCTCTCGGTCTTCGTGCTGCTCGTCCTCGCGCTCGGGTCTTTCGTCAGCGCGCAGGTCACGCCGGAACGGCTCGTCCGCGCCGCGGACGAAGCCCACAACTGGCTGATGTACTCCGGCGGTTACTTCAGCCAGCGCTACAGCGGGCTGAAGCAGATCGATCGATCGACGGTCAAGAACCTCGAGCTGAAGTGGATCCTTCCGAACCAGGTATTCGGCGCATGGCAGTCCACGCCGCTGGTCGTGGACGGGATCATGTACGTCACGCAGCGGCCGAACGACGTGCTCGCGCTCGATGCGAAGACGGGCCGCGTCTTCTGGCTCTATCGGCACACGCCATCGCCGGATGCCCGCGTCTGCTGCGGCTCCAACAACCGCGGCGTGGCGATCGCGGGCGACACGGTCTTTCTCGGGACGCTCGACGCGAGGCTGATCGCGATCGATGCGAAAACCGGCCGGCCGCTGTGGAACGTGCAGGCCGGCGATCCAAAGCTTGGCTACTCGCTCACGATGGCGCCGCTGGTCGTCAAGGACAAGGTGCTGATCGGCATGGGCGGCGGCGAATACGGCATTCGCGGCTACGTGGCGGCCCACGACGTGAAGACCGGCAAGGAAGTCTGGCGTCTTCACACCGTGCCTGCGCCCGGTGAGCCGGGCAGCGAGACGTGGAAGGGCGACGCATGGAAAACCGGTGGCGGATCGATCTGGCTGACGCCGTCGTACGACCCCGAGTTGAACCTCACCTACTGGGGCGTGGGAAACCCGGGTCCCGACTGGAACCCTGATCAGCGCCCCGGTGACAACCTCTACACCGCATCGGTCATCGCAGTCGACGCCGACACCGGCAAGATGCGCTGGCACTATCAGTTCACGCCGAACGATCCGTACGACTACGACTCCGTACAGATAGCGGTGCTGGCCGATATTACCTGGCAGGGAAAACCACTGCAGTCGATGTTGTGGGCCAACCGCAACGGCAACTTTTACGTGCTCGATCGCGCCACCGGAAAGTTCCTGTCGGGCAAGCCGTTCGTGAAGGTGAACTGGATGAGCGGTTTCGACGCCAACGGCCGTCCGATTCAGACGCCGCAGCCGGCCGGACAGCCGACGTGGCCGGGCAACCAGGGCGGAACGAACTGGTACTCGCCGTCGTTCAGCCCGCGCACGGGTCTCTTCTACGTCACCGCGTGGGAGAACTACGCAACGATCTACCGCCGTGAGTTTCAGGAGTACGTGCCGGGGCGGACGTTTGGCGGCGGCGGGGGCCGTCAGCTCCTGCCGGTGCCCGGTGCGCCGGGCGTGCGGATCGGCCGGACGACGCCGATCAACAGCTGGACGGATGCGGCAGGGCATGGCTCGGTGCTCGCGATCGATCCGATCAGCGGCGCCGCGAAGTGGAAGTTCGAGCAGTTCGACATGAGCGACAGCGGGATCCTGACCACCGCGAGCGACCTGCTGTTCACCGGCGGCCGCGAGGGTTATTTCTACGCGCTCGACGCGCGAACCGGTGAAGTGCTGTGGAAAGCGAGCCTCGGCGGACAGATCGTCAACGGACCGATTACCTACATGATCGACAACAAGCAGTATGTGTCGACGATCTCCGGAAACTCGCTGATCACGTTCGGGCTGAGAGACTGATCATTTTGCGAATTCCGATGACGACGTCACGGGAATCCGGACCGTCACCGGTTCCGCGATCCTGAGCGGCTGGGTTGGGTCGATTCTGATCGGCACATCCGCGCGTCGCAGCACGACTGGCAGCGACTCGTCGGAATTCAGTTCTATGCCTGTGATGACGACCCGTGTCGGCGCCTGTTGGGCGCTGACCGGCACGCCCAGGTCGGAGATCGCGAGCCATCCGAGTTCGACCGCAATGATCGTCAGCACTGTGTTGAGATATCGGTTCGCAGACATTCACTCCTCCTACTCGTTCGACTATCGTAGTGTCCGCCTTTAGGGAACGGGCGTAGTGTCCGCCTTTAGGCGGACCCGGACAACCGCACCTCATCGGAGACTTCCAATGCGGCCAGCAATCATAGCCAGCCTGATCTTGATCGTCGTAGGCACTGCCGACTATGCATGGACGGCGACGCCACCGATCCCTGCGATTTCAGGGCCCATCACCGGGCCCGGCCGCATGTATCCGGATCCGCCGGTGAGCGCGGCGCCGAACGCGGTCAAGGTCGAGGACTTTCCGTACGTCACGGAGGAGTACTTCGTCACCGGCACAATTGGCGACGCACCCTATGCCACGCGAATCATCGTGCGGCGGCCACGAAACGCGGGTGCCTTCAGCGGCACCGTGGTGTCCGAAGCGCTGCACGCCGGCGGGCGGTCGCTCGTCTTCGAGTGGTCGCGGCAGTCGATCCTCACGCGCAACCACATGTTCGTCGAGATCGTGCACAGCGGCGGGAACGTCAACCTGCTCAAGACGTTCAACGCGGACAGGTACGCCTCGCTGAACATCGCGATGGGGCAGACGAACGAGGTGATCGCCCAGGTTGGCCGGCTGATCAAGAGCAAGACCGGGCCCTTTGCGGCATACGACGTTCGGCGGGCAACGCTGATGGGAACCTCCGCCTCGAGCGGCACCGTTCGGACCTATCTGACGGCGCATCCGACGCTCCGCATGCCCGACGGCGGCCCTATCTTCGACGGCTTCCTGCTGACGAGCACCAACGGCAACACCCCGCTGCCCGTTGTCGACGTGCCGATGATTCAGATGCCCACGCAGACGGAAGTCGTCACGTGGGCGGAGCAGGGAATCAAGTACCGGCGCCCGGACAGCGACGAACCTGGCAACCGGTTCCGCCTCTACGAAGTGGCCGGCATGCCGCACAACAACTCGCGCGACAATCCGGGGTTCCAGAATGATCCCTGCACGCTGCCGGTGACCGATTTTCCGGCGGGCGCGTTTACGGCGCTGGGTCTCGACCATCTGATCGAGTGGATCGCGAACGGGAAGACGCCGCCGCATGCGCCGCCGATCGCGGTGGATCAGGATTCGAAGAACGACGGGTCACACCTGGCGCTCGACGAGCACGGCAACGCGAAAGGCGGAATCCGCAATGTGTGGGTCGATGTGCCGATTGCCACCTACGGCGTGTTCGGCAAGGGCAAAACGCAGCAGCAGGATCGGCTCTGCCAGCTGGCCGGAACCAAGGTCCCATTGGCAGACGATACGCTGCGCAAGTTGTATCGCGGAAATGCGGACTATACCGGACGCATCGAGCAGCGGCTGAAGCAACTCAGCGCGGACGGTTGGTATCTGCCCGAATACGCGGATTTGATTCGCGCGGACGCAAAAAAGGTGACAATCCCTTAATCCTCCCCCGTCGCCCTAGCGCGACCTTCTTACACGCGGGTATTTCTCGAGTAGCTTCCGCGCATCATCCGGAAGTTTATTCACCAGCTTCGAACCTGTACGTTCGTCGTCTCGGTACACCCCGCGCCACATAGGGTCCGCGTCGCCGCGTCTGAAGATATCGATGACCAGCGTCCCTTCCGTGATGCGGACGGGGCGGCGGACTGCAACAGGCCCGCCCGGCACCCGGCGAATCAACCGGCGCTCGACGTCTCCGAACTCCTCGCCAGTGACGATGAACTCCACCACGATGTCCGGCTGGCCGTTGGTTTCCGTGAGCCCCTTCCCGATGAGCGCGCGGCGAATTGCCGTCGCCAGTTTCTTCAGGAACAGGGGGTTGTCCAGTTCCGCGCGGCGGCTGTCGACCTGCTGGGCGCGGAAGGAAAAAGTCCGGAAGGCGGCGAAGTCGATCCGCGGATCGAATTGCACGTGTGACTCGTCCGCGCTGAGCATCGCGGCAGTCAGCGCGAATACCGCCAGAGTTGACGCGGCTCGGAGGGCCAACTATTTCCTCAGCCTCGGGAACTGAAACAGGAGTGTCTTGACATGTTCCGGGAGCGCCGCGGCGACCCGGGAGGCATCGGAGTCTGTGTCGTGGTAGACGCCTCGCCAGACCAGCGCCTTCGTGTCCGCGCGGATGACATCGATGACCAGCGTGCCCTCTGTGAAGTCTGGCTGATTTGGATTCGGTTGCCGCCGGCCCCTGCCGCCGCCGACGCCTTGTTCCACCGGCCGGCCCATGCGATCGATCGCGTAGTCGGCGCTTCGTACACTGCTCTCCACGACTAGTGCCGGCTGGTTCGCCACCTGTGCCAGGCCACGGTTCATGAGGGCGGTAGTCGCCGCCTCGCGGAGAACCCTGTGCACGACTGGAGAGTTGAGCGCGGGGTGTTTGCTCGTGACGGTCGCCGTCCCGATCGTGAACGTCCGGAACGCCGAGAAGTCCACA